>CALRUV010000065.1:0-15779 GCA_943371455.1 Chitinophaga pinensis
ACAGGATGCTGCATTACCGGAATAGGCTCTCAGTGTAACCGTATACGTTTTGGTTAAAGGGAATTGAAAATCCGGGTATTTATAAGCATAGAGTTTATCGATATTCGGATTTTCATCGGTTGTTTTTCGGGTTAAGTCATTCGCATCCCAGAAGATCTCTAATCGTGTTACCAAACCAAAATCGACCGTTGATTTATTTTTGATACGCACGGAATCATTGCTGCAGAGTCCCGTAGGTTTCTGTACTTCAAACAAGGCTGTAGGATTTGCCCCATTCACTGTAAAATCTTTAGAAAGAGACGCTACACAACCATTGGCAGTTACCGTTAACGATACCTTGTAATCCGCGGCCTTATTGTATTTCACCAAAGGACTGGCAGTGGTGGTTGCTGCGGTTGTAAAGGTTGGTCCGGGTGCAACCAATGGTGTTCCTGCGTTAAAATTCCAGAGATAGGTCATAGCAGAACCATCTGCAATTTTGGTGGTATCTGTAAAAAGAGCACTGGCATCATTTAAACAAACTTCAGGAATAACGAAACCCGGTTCAGGTATCGCACTTACTTTAAAAGGCGCAGCTAATCGGAATGTATCACTATTGCAACCTGTGGAAGATTGCACCACTAAACGAACATCTTTGATGCCATAAGTGCTGTATTTGAAAGCCTGTGGAAGATTGGTACTTATCGTGTCTACCTTACCATCTTCCTTATCCAGGTTCCATACCCATTTGGCAATGGCACCGGTTTGAATGGTAGAACCATCTGTAAATGTTACCGTATCATTTACGCAGGCAATAGCGGGTTTGGTAAAAGATGCTACTGGTTTGCTGGAAATATTTACAACCTGAATACTAGAATCAGAAGCACAACCTATATCATTTGACAGTTTCAGTTTTACTGAATAATTACCAATGGCTGGATATAGTTTGGAAGGAACAAGGCTTGAATTCAAATCAGCATTGGTGCCATCACCAAAATCCCAGAACCATCTGGTGATAAGTCCGTTTGCATTAGGCGTTTGGTCGGTAATCCTGGCAGAATCTGTTACACAACCAAAATGACTTATGGAAAAGCTGGGTGTTGCCAAACCTTCTCTAACAATAACCGGAATGGTAAAAACCT
This sequence comes from Chitinophaga pinensis, assembly GCA_943371455.1. Lineage (GTDB taxonomy): Bacteria > Bacteroidota > Bacteroidia > Chitinophagales > Chitinophagaceae > Sediminibacterium > Sediminibacterium pinensis_J. The sequence continues at coordinate 1,122 of CALRUV010000065.1, forward strand.
GATCTGTACTACCACATCCATCTGGTGTTGCTGAAGTGGTGTATATTTTAATAGTATCCCTTAATGTAGTTGTATTTGATTTTGAAAATGTATAGGTATATCCGGCACTATAATAATTTAAAACAATCCCATTAAGCGTTTTTACACTGTCTGCAGAAAATGTTGTTAATGGCCCAATGTTATTATTGGGTAAGATATTCGGTGCTGCTGTAAAATCCCATCTAATAGTAGAGGGTACAACAGATAAAGGCACAGAAAATTTTAGCGGGGTATTGATACAGGTAACGGCAGAATCCACCCTTGCCAAAGGATTCTGGAATGTGGCCACAGGTGTAAAATCCCGAATATTTGTTCCTGCATTGTAACCATAACTTTCTGCGTTACCAAAACCATAGGCAATGGCATTGAATCCTGTATCAGAAAATAAAGTATGTGAGCCCGCAGTAACAGGGAGAACAGCATAGGAATAGTTCGACTCCTGCGGATGAGGTAAGAAGTTGGTGGATTTTGAAACACCATCTAAAGTAAAACTGGCAACACCCCCGTTTTTGATGATGACATTAATATAACTCTGTAATATATTAAATCGACTGGCAGAATACAAAGTAATATTATTGATTGTTTGCTCTACAGGACTTAAATAAATCATTTCCGGATCGCCTCCAGGGTTTGTGTTTGGATTGCCTTCTTGATTTTGCGATGTTGTGTATTGTGCAACTATTATGGGCTGATCCGCTTCTATTAAATTTTGAGTTGGAGGATTTGAACCTATTTCGTTACCGTTTTTAAATTGGTAATAAAATCCATTTATCAAAGTAGAACGTAATAGAACCTTGCCATTCAATTTTACCACAGTATTAGAATCTTTAACACATACTCTGTAAAAATTATTAGGTTGAGTACCAGTAGGAACAGTCAAATATTTTTGCCCCCATGCAACTGATGGAAATGCCTGAGCTATAAAATTGTCACCAGAACCTGTTGGTCTTGCAGCGCCTCCAATACTCATTTTGCCTGTCCCAGAAAAAACAGCAATCTTTTTGCAACTACCTGATGAATTATTACTTACTGACCTAATTTTAGAACCTGTCAAATCGCTCCCATAACTAAATTGTCCAGAAGGATTACCAGTAATTTGGTAATTTGTATTTGTGCCAAATACACTGTAAATCTGTCCTTTATTTAAAGTAACAAAAAATGGTACTCCAATTGGTTTATTATTCTTGTTGTCTGCTGATGGAGTTATTTCAACTGTAGTATTGTCTTCCGTAGCAATAACAAAAAAATTGGAATACCCGTAATAATTATTTGTAGCCTGCGTGAAGTTTATAGAATAGTATTCTTTACCTAGTGTATTAGTAGGAAACAACAAAGATGCACCTGAAACATTTTGACTATAGATATGAGCATAAGCAACAACAGACTCATCGCTGGAAATATGAATTCCACGGTTAAAATAACCTGTATCAATGATTCTACTATCCTGAATTCCTGATTTTGGTAAGGGATTTGATACTGTAATCTGATTTTTTATAACTAAATAATTCTGTGAATAGTTTAATGCAGGAATTTCAACTAAAACATTTGCATTTTTATCTGAAGTGAAGTATAATACCAAATCTTGAGAACCACCTGAAGTTATGGGCGTTCCTGTTGAAGTAACCATACCATGATGATAACCATAACCTAGCCAAAAATCTTTCCCTTTATTAGAAACATCTTGCCCCAACCCCATAAAATGCCCCAAAAGCACTACCAAAACCAACAGGAGACTGATCTTCTTCATGAATGGGTATCGAAAGGTTAGCTGTGGGTAAGATTCAGTTCTATACACAGTGTTTAAAATTAAGGCATAGTTAAATAACTACAAGCTAATAGTGCCATTAAATAGTTAAAATGTTGTTTTTCAGCATTTTTGAAGCATTCGGCCCTTCACAAAAAAGTAAGTCTAAAATACTCAAATTGGGTACAAATCCAATTCTGTCTTCAAATACCTGGGTATATTTTAAAGATGGTTTATGTGACCTGCTGTTTTTGGGTAGAAACCTGCCACGGAAGTCAACCATATCTAAAGGAATCTCATGATGGAAATCTGTGGAAAGTGAAATATCGCCCTGAATTTTTAGTGTTTTCTGAAGCCAATTTAGGATAGCCAGGTTCTTGTCGAGGAGAAAGTCTTCCCGCTTATTTATTAATTCCCAAACACCATCCCTGTAAAATTCAAAAAATGGCGAGCGACTATAACAGGATTCCAGCGTTCGCAAATGTTGGGTTTGCCAGTTGGTTTGGTAACTGATTTTTACCTCCTTCATCAATTGCCTTTGGTTGCGACCATGCTCCAAAGGAACCGACAAATTAAACAAGCCATTGCTTCCCACCAACTCACACCTGTTCCGAAAACTCATTTTTTGATAGCTCTCATATTGCTCAATTATTATATTTGAATATTTAAACAAAGTGTTAATATAAGTAATACATGGAAAATATTGATTTTCAATTAGTAATACTTCTTTTACAATAGACATATTTGATTCTTTTGAAAATCAGACCATTAAGGCATTATTGCCTATTTTAAGTTTTATTTAAATTTTAATAAACTAATTATAATTAATTGATTATTAATTACTTAATTATTTAATTATTTACTAAATTTAATAGTTTCATTGAAAACGCATTTTTAGACTCATTTTGCCAAACTCTTTAGTAGCAAATGTAAGAATATTTAACAATGATAAAATGGAAATCCGGCGCCAGTCTCCTATTTTGCAGTCAAATAGCTCATCCTTGAAACAAGCCCTCCTACCCGCCTTATTTGCCCTTTTACTGGCATCTTGTGCTACCCCAAAAACCTTCGAATACAGAGACATCAAAAACATCCGGATGGAAAGTATGGGCTTCGAAACCTCAACCCTTGCCATGGACCTGGTATACTATAATCCCAACGGATTTGGGGTTGACCTTAAAAATGTGGATTGTGAAGTATATGTAGACAAAACCTATTTAGGTAAATTTCTGCTCGACACCCTTATGCATATTCCCCGGATGGCAGAATTTAACCTCCCTTCCAAAATAAAGCTCGACATGAAATCGGTTATGAAAAACGGCCTAAACCTGCTGGTTAGCAAAGAAGTGCTGATAAATGTAAAAGGCAGTTCCAAAGTGGGAAGAGGCGGGTTTTATAAAGTAGTGCCTTTTGAGTATGAAGAGAGGAGACGGTTTGGGCTGTATTGAATGTCGAACAGATGAATGTCGAATATCGAATGTCGAAGTAAAGACGAATTTAATGAAGGAGTAAAGGCTTTGAATGTCGAACAGATGAATGTCGAATTTCGTAGTAAAGACGAATTTAATGAAGGAGTAAAGGCTTTGAATATCGAACAGATGAATGTCGAATTTCGAAGTAAAACCCACTTCGACATTCATCTGTTCGATATTCAAAGGGGTTTCACATGACACGGCCTCCCTTTCTGCGGCCCGCCGCCTTCTTCATTACGCTTGCAGATCGGAGGAAGAAGCTTATAGGCTTCGGGTTCGGCTTTTGCGGAATCGGCATCAAAACCGGCATTGACAATGGCTGCTCGGATGGCTTCGGCGCTGGTTCTGTCGGGTAAAAACTGGAATTTGATTTCTCCTTGCAATAGATTGATCTTCCATTGCATGATGCCGCTTTCCATATTAGCCTTATTCTCCATCAGCAGGTAACGATCTAATCGATCCTTACACTCCCAACAGCGCATACTAGGGGTTTTAACCGTTACCCATTCAGGTTTGGGTTGTTGGGCAATTAGATTGGCAGTAACCAGCATTAGAACGAATACAAACAAAAACTTTTTCATGGCATATTTTTAATAATTGGTTCAAATACCCTGCCAATTGGCGGGGTCTGTTCTCCAGGAAAGCAATAACTGTTCTGTTTCGGGTGTAACCTGTCCCTTTTCAACAGCCAAACTGATCAGGTTGGGATAATCTGTAAGTGAACGGTAAGGTACATTGGCATCTGCAAATGCTTTTTCAGCCAATGCAAACCCATAAGTAAAAATAGAAACCATTCCCACTACTTCAACCCCTGCATTGCGCAACACATCCACTACCTGTAAACTGCTCTTTCCGGTAGAGATCAGATCCTCAATTACTAAAACACGTTGTCCGGCAGTATAAGATCCTTCGATCTGGTTACCCAGTCCATGTTCTTTGGGTTTGGGGCGAACATAGATATAAGGCAGTTTTAACTGATCGGCCACCATCGCACCCCAGGGAATACCTGCTGTTGCAACACCAGCCAGTACATCCGCCTGCGGGAAATGTTCAAAAACCACATTGCACATTTCGCTTTTGATAAAATCACGTACAAAGGGGAATGACAGTACTTTTCTGTTATCGCAATAAATAGGGCTTTTCCAGCCACTGGCCCAGGTAAAGGGTTTATCGGGACTTAATTTAACAGCTGCAACCTGCAGCAATTTTTCGGCAACGGCTTTTTCGTTCGTCATGTTGCGAATGTAAATCATTTTAGAATTTTGAAAATGCTACGTGAACAAGTTTGGGAAATCGGGAAATAGGATTCATATTTGGGTATGCAGAAAAAGACAATTATTGCGGGTGGTGGTTTGGTATTGAATGATGCCGGAGAACTATTGATGATATACAGAAGGGGGAAATGGGATCTGCCCAAAGGAAAGCTGGATAAGGGCGAAACCATTGCAGAATGTGCGGTTAGGGAAGTAAAGGAAGAAACCGGATTGGTTGCTGTTACCTTAGGCAATTTTATCACGATAAGCTACCACGAATATTTTGATCCTTATTTGAAGGAAGAGGTGGTGAAGGAATCGCATTGGTATGCTATGCAGGCACCGGGTATTCAGGCTTTGATACCGCAAACGGCAGAAGATATTACAGAGATCAGGTGGGTTTCGGGAAAGATTTTAGAAGATTGTTTGGGGGATAGTTATGAGAATGTGGTGGATGTGGTTAGGAAGGCTGGGTTGTAATTTTAGCCACAGACCTGCCTGCCGGCAGGCAGGTTTCACAGAATTACACAGGATAAATTATCGCTTTTTTAGGATGGCTACGGTTATTCTGCTGATACAGACCAGTTTTTCGGCTTCGTCGTAAATTTTAATTTCCCATACATGGGATGAAGAGCCTAGATGAATGGGTGTGGTTACACCTGTTACGTAACCACTTTTCACAGATCGTAAATGGTTGGCGTTGATTTCTTGTCCTACACAAATAAATTGTTCAGGATCTATTACCAGTGCGGCTGCACAACTACCCAGGGTTTCTGCTAATGCAACAGATGCACCACCATGTAACAAGCCATAAGGTTGTTTGGTACGATGGTCTACGGGCATGGTGGCTTTAAGATAATTCGGTCCTATTTCAGAGAAACGCATACCCAAGTGATCCGCCATATTATTTTTCTCCAGGCCATACAAATCATCTACCTGCAAATCTTTTTTATGCCAGATAACCATAAAAGGAAAATTATTTTTGAACAAGTGTTTGGTTAACTGCATCGGGTAAAAACGGTGATGCATCACCCCCATTTCGAATGATATCACGTACAATAGTAGAAGCTACAGAAGTGTATTTGGGCTCACCGGTTAAGAAGATGGTTTCAATATGTTTATCCAGTGTTCGGTTGGCATCGGCGATGGTTTTTTCGTATTCAAAATCGCTCACATAACGGATGCCCCTTAAAATGAAAGTGGCACCGATAACTTTACAATAGTTTACGGTTAGACCGTCGTAAACAACACTTTCCACTTTGGGTTCATCCTTATAAATTTCCCTGAACCATTGCATGCGCTGTTCAGCACTAAACATGGGACTTTTAGAAGAATTGATACCAATGCCTACATAGATCTTATCAAACAAAGGAATGGCCCGGTTAATGATATCTACATGCCCCAATGTAACAGGATCGAATGTTCCCGGGAATAAACAAATTCTTTGCATAAAGGGTATTTATAATAATGCTAGTAAATGGAACTAATGGTTGTTCGCTACGAAGTAATAATATAAAATTGGAATTTCCGCACCCCTTACAGGCATTTATCTATGCATTTTCTCTGTTAGCGAGCAAATACAGAACGGCCATTCTTACTGCTACCCCATTTTCTACCTGGTTCAGGATGATGGAGTAGGGTCCGTCTGCCACATCACTATCCATTTCCACTCCCCTGTTGATGGGCCCTGGATGCATGATCACGATTTCTTTGCCCAAACTTTCCAGTAATTCCCGTTTGATGCCATATGCCAGGTTATATTCCCTGAGAGAAGAGAATAAGGGCTGATTTTGCCTTTCTAATTGGATCCGCAGCACGTTAGCCACATCGCACCATTGGAGCGCTTTTTTGAGGTTGTATTCTACCCGCACACCCAATGCTTCTCCGATATATTTGGGAATCAATGTAGGCGGTCCTGCCACCACAATTTCCGCACCCATTTTCTTTAAGAGATACATATTGCTCAAAGCCACCCTGCTATGCATGATATCGCCAATGATGGCCACTTTTAATCCTTCCAGTTTACCCAATTTTTCTTTCATGGAAAAAGCATCCAGTAATGCCTGTGTAGGATGTTCGTTAATACCATCGCCCGCATTTACAATAGCCGCCGGTATTTGTTGGGCCAAAAAATGCGGCGCGCCGGAAGCACTATGGCGCATCACTACCATATCCACTTTCATGCTGAGGATATTGTTCACCGTATCCAGTAAAGTCTCGCCTTTTGCGGAAGAAGAACTGCTGATGGTGAAATTCAAAACATCTGCAGATAATCTGCGTTCTGCCAGTTCAAATGACATACGTGTTCGGGTAGAATTCTCGTAAAAAAGATTCACGATAGTAATATCCCTAAGCGATGGAACTTTCTTAACGGGCCTTTGTAAAACTTCTTTGAATTGCTCTGCAGTGGATAGAATAAGCTGAATATCTTCTCTGTTGAGATCCTTGATACCAAGAAGATGTCTGGTAGATAGTTTCATTAAAAATCAAAGATAAAGGATTCGGGGGAATGGGGTGAAAAATTTCAATAAAAGGATTCTAGATGCTAGATACAGGATGCTGGATAAAAGAAATGGTTACAGTTTTAAAATATCTAGCATCTAGCATCCAGTATCTAGTATCTAGCACCCAGCTCCTCACACCAACACCACTTCCTCCACCTCATTCCCTTCCTTCCAATTAACCAATACTTTTTGGGAGATGATGGTATCAATGGTTTTGCCGGTATAATCGGGTTGAATGGGTAATTCGCGGTTGAACCTGCGGTCTACCAGAACACATAGCGAAACCTTAGATGGTCGGCCAAAAGCCAGTAAAGCATCCAGCGCAGCACGAATGGTTCTTCCGGTGTATAATACATCATCTACCAACACCACTTTTTTATTTTCAATGCTAAAGGGAATATCGGTTGCATTGGCGATATGCAGGCTTTTGCGTACATCGTCGCGGTAAAAGGTAATATCCAGTTTACCATAGTGAATGGCAGATGGATCTACTAAAAGCTGTAGCTCCTTTACAATTCGATTGCTTAATAAAATGCCTCTGGGCTGTAGCCCAATAATAACGGTATCCGCTAAGGAAAGATTATTCTCCAGAATCTGGTGGGCCAGTCTTTTTACAGTAAGTGCCAGCTGTTCTTCGTTAAGTATCGTCTTCAAAACCGATTTTTTTATAAAAATAACCGCTTTCTTTCAAAACCCATATGAATTCATAAGCCTGTTCTGATTAATTTGCCGGAAGAATGCTGCAATTACAGTCAATATCACTGGTTCAATTTCGTAACTACCTGGAAAGAAGTTTCGCCTTTTCTGAAAGAATTGTAGGCATTTGCGGGGTTAATGGGTCCGGTAAAACCAATTTACTGGATGCCATTTATTACCTCAGTTTTTCCAGAAGCTATTTTGCCAGAACCGATAGCCAGAATGTGTTTCACGGACTTTCCGGTATGCGATTGCAAGGCAATTACCTGTTGAATAAGGAAGAGATTGACCTCTGTTTTATTTTGCGGGAAAACAACAGAAAAGAACTCCTCTTCAACCAGGAAAATTATAAAAGATTCTCCGATCATATAGGAAGGTTGCCCTGTGTGATGATTGCACCGGACGATATTGAACTGATCAGTGGTAGCAGTGAACTGCGCAGAAAATTCATCGACACCCTGCTCTCACAAGTAAATCAGGGCTATTTGCACCAGCTGATCCATTACAACAAAGTATTGCTACAAAGAAATAGTTTGCTCAAACAGGCAGCAGAACAAGGCAGGATCGACGATACAGTATTAGGGATTCTTAATGAACAATTGGTAGTATCCGGTAATATATTGTTTGCCTTACGCAAAGAGTTTCTAACAGTATTTTTACAATTATGTGGCGATATTTATTATAAGATCGCCGGGAAGGATGATGGACTGAGTATCCAGTATTTCAGTCAATTACAATCTGCTCCCTTTATGGAACTTTTACAATCGGCCCGTTCCAAAGACCTTGCCTTACAAAGAACCAGCAACGGGATTCATAAAGATGATCTGGTTTTTTATATGGAACAATCTCTGTTTAAAACGGAGGCTTCACAGGGCCAAAGAAAGAGTTTGCTCTTTGCCTTAAAACTGGCGGAATGGCAAACTTTAAAAGATGCAAAGGGCTTTACCCCCATTTTATTATTAGATGATGTATTTGAAAAACTGGATGAAGAGCGCATGAATCAGCTACTGCAATGGGTTTGTGCGGATAATGATGGCCAGATATTTATTACAGACACACACGAAGAAAGATTGGAAAAGCAATTAGCTGCTGTTTCAAAGACATTTGAAATGATCAAACTTTCACCTTAGGAAACTATTAAGAGCAAGTACTGATACCAAAATACTAATTTTACAACATGGCTGAATTACACATCAACGACGCTATTAAAGGTTTTTTACAAAAAAGCCGTTTGAATAATGGTATCAGAGCTGTTCAAATAGAAGAGATCTGGGAAACATTGATGGGTAAAACGATTGCTAAATACACTGATAAAATTCAGATCATTCAGCAGAAACTTTTTATTCATACGGCTGTTGGTCCTTTGAAGAATGAACTCATGTTTCAAAAGCCGCAAATCATAGAAAGAATCAACGAAGCTTTTGGCGAACAGGTGATCAATGAAGTGATCATTCAATAAATGCTATTGCATTTTTACCCGGGGATCTACCACCCTGTACAACAGGTCGGCCAAAAGATTGACCAAAATAAAAAAAGCAGCTGTAACCAGCACACTACCCATCACTACCGGGAAGTCTAGTTTTTCCAAAGCATCTACCGTAACCTTACCTATCCCCTTCCAGCCAAAAATATATTCTACAAAAAAAGCACCTGCCAATAATTCGGCAAACCAACCTGTGATGGCTGTGATCACCGGATTAAGGGCATTACGCAATGCGTGGTGGAAGATGATGGTTCTGCTGCCTAATCCCTTGGCATAGGCGGTGCGGATATAGTCCTGATCTAACACATCCAGCATGGCACTTCTGGTTAATTGGGTGATGATAGCCAATGGTCTGATCCCTAATGTAATAGCAGGCAAAACAAGATTTTTAAGTTCGAGGTTTTTGCCCGTAAAGGGATCAATGGAAAACATACTGCCCGTCATATGCAAACCAGTGTACCTATTTAAAACAAACCCGAATAAGTAAGCAAGTACAATACCTGTAAAAAAGGAAGGCGCGGAAATGCCCAGAACACTGGCAAATACCGAAGATGTATCCATCCATGTATTTTGTTTAAGGGCTGCTAAAACACCCAATAAAACACCCAAAACTGTAGCCAATAACATAGCAGCCAATGCCAGCAAAAGGGTTCCTGGCAGGGCTTCGCCCAAAACTTCTGCTACTTCTTTTTTGGTTTGGTAGGATCTTCTTAAATAAGGAAATTTTAAACCGAACTTCTTCTCCCCGCCTATAAAAATTCCTTTGAGCTGTTTGGCTTCTATTTCCTCTTTGGAATAGATGCAAATAGGCGAAACATCATTCAGGTATTTTACAAACTGTTTCCATTTGGGTTGGTCGAGGGCTAATTCTGCACGGATATTGCGCATGGTAGCACTATCTCCCGACTGGCCAAGCACCAAACGGGCAGGATCACCAAATCCCTGAAATAAAAAGAATACGACCACCACCACCCCCATCAATACACCGATGCCATAAAGAATTTTACGCGTGATGAATCTTAGCATAGGTTATATGTTAGCTACAATTTTTCTAGACCCTAATTTTCTAAAATAATCCTGTTTTTACTAACAAATATAGTTAGATGTTTAAAGAAGAAATTAAATAGGATATCGGAAGGGCTCTTGACTTTTTTTCTGACTATTTGCAGTCACTCAGTGAAATTTAAATTGTTTCTTTAATAGGAAACGTGTACTTTTGATTAAAAAGGTGAATGACCGAAAAATTCAAAGTCGAATTTCTTTCCGATGCCGTTGAATTTATGGACAGTTTAGATCAAAAGTCTCAACAGAAAATCTATTACAATATTAAAAAGGCTCAGTTCACAAACGACCCTGAATTATTCAAAAAGCTCAACGATAACATATGGGAATTCAGAACACTTTATAACAAATCTCATTTTAGAATTTTTGCCTTTTGGGATAAATCGCAAGAACAACAGACCTTAGTTTTATCAACTCACGGACTTATTAAAAAAACAGGCAGAACACCAACGAGCGACCTTGAAAAAGCTGAGAGGATTAGAGAACAATATTTTGCACAAAAAAATAAATAGACAATGTCAACAAAAAAATTAAAAACTGTTTCACTCGACACGATGATTGACAAACACGTTGGCAAGGTTGGCACAAAAAGACGTGACGCTTTCGAGTATGAATTAAAATTGGAATTATTGGGCAGCGCAATAAAAGAGGCAAGGACACATCAAAATTTGACACAAGAACAACTTGGACAAATGGTGGGTGTTCAAAAAGCACAAATTTCAAAACTTGAAAATAATTTCACGAATGCTCGATTTGACACAATTATCAAAGTTTTCAATGCCCTCAATGCCAAAGTGAATTTTAAAGTTGAGCTTTCTAAACAAAAATTAAACATCGCATAATTCTAAGTGGACTAATGTAGCGTTCAACAAAGCGTTGTCATATTACAACCGATCCTAATCATACTAATAAAAAATCCCCAAACTTAGTTGGGGATTTCAAAATCTCTTGCAGAAAAGGAAAAACTTGCGCTTGAATAATAGTATTTATTGTATTTCAACTTCACTCAACACAGGAAAATGGTCTGAAGGAAATTTTCCATAGTACGTATCCGTTAATATTCCCCAACGACTTGCTATAAACTGTTTGGTCATAAAGATATGGTCAATTACAGCATTGCCAGTTGGCACTCTAAAACTATTGAATGAGGCATTGTTTGCGTAGGGATACTTAACTTTCGAATGAACATCAGTTAGTAAACCTGATGTTGCCAGTGTTTGGTACCATTCGCTGTCTCTACTACCATTAAAATCGCCAGTTAATAAGGCTGGAGACTGCCCGGCTATCGTTTTAATTTTTTCAAGTATCAGCTTGCTGCTTTCTTTACGGGCTATTACCCCCTGATGGTCAAAATGTACGTTGAAAACATATAATTGCTTCCTGGTTTTTTTATCTTCCAGATAAACCCATGAGCAAATTCTGTTGCAACAAGTAGCGTCCCAACCTTTACCAGGTATATCAGGTGTTTGAGAGAGCCAAAAATCGCCGCTTTTTAACAATGTAAAACGATCTTTCTTGTAAAGGATGGCAGAGTGTTCACCGGCCTCATTTCCATCGTCGCGGCCTTTGCCATACATCGCATATTCAGGCAATGCAGCGGCTATGTTGTTCAGTTGATTTTTCAAAGCTTCCTGTAAACCAAGTACATCAAATTGGTGGAAGCGAATTAGATTTGACACAATGGGTGACCGGTTTATCCATAAATTACCACTATCTCTGGGATTATCGTAACGAATATTAAAAGTGCCTAAGGTTATTTTTTGCGCACTACCGCCTACTGACATTAGGATAAAAAGAAGCGCTACTAAACGATTTTTATAATTCATTTATTGAAAATAAAGATTTCTTTTAATTTAATTCCAGCCTGCGTTTTGTTTCAAGTTTGGATTGCGCTGCAGGTCGTTTAACGGAATTGGATAGAAGTAATTGCGCTCATTCCATTTCCGCGGAATTTCATTCATCCATATCAACTCGCCCGATGTGCCATTTTTTAGCAATTGCGAATTAACAGCAGTACCAATTCGCGGTGAAACATCCACATAGGTAACTCCGCTTACTGCTGGTGTAGGGCGTGTACCCTGGTAAAATGCCACGTCTAAAATACCATCCTCATTTAAATCCATTGGTACATTCAGTGCGGGAACATAAAATCCGTTCCATGGCTTTTCCATCAATTCTCCTCTTTTCCACCGTAGGATATCTGAAAAACGAAATCCTTCTAAACTTAATTCAATACCACGTTCTCTTCTTATTTCAAGTATGGTTGGATCAGAAATGTTTGGGAAATAATTTGCTACAAGATATGGATCAGCAACAATTGGTTTAGTACTTAATCCACCGGTAATGCCTGCTCTTGCTCTTAGTGCACCTATAGTAAGTGCCCACTCTGCATTGGTTAATGTGCCCAACTCTGCCTTTGCTTCCGCAAAATTTAATAATACTTCTGCATAGCGAAACAAAGGAACTGCATTGGTGTTTAGTCTACCTGCGTCTAAAGCTGTGTTGTCTAATGTTAACTTTATTGGTTGGTAACCTGTAAATGTGTAAGAGAACACAGGCGGAGCGGGTACCGGCAGTCCATTAGTTGTTCTTTTATAATCTTGCGAACGGATGGATTGCCTTAGTCTAAGATCGCGGTTCTTAACTTCGTCCTTAAAAAGCATTGTGGTATATGCAGGGTTGTTTGTAAAAGGTGTACCATCGATGTTTAAAAAGGTATTGATGAAATCGCGTGTAAAGCTCGCTTTAGCACCATAGGTACCGCTTGTCCACCACCAGTTAGCATCACTTAAAACCCCAAGGGTCACATCGGCAACAGCTGCCTGTAAAACCTCGTTGGTTAATGGTGTATTACTTGTAAATACATTGCGATAAGATGCACCAGGTCCACCCGCTGTATTGATAGAAAAACCGCCGTTTTTTATGATCTGGTCGGCTGCCGAAGCTGCTTCCTGTAACCATCTGTTGGCGGTGCCTGTTAAATTTAATTGGGTATGGTATTTTCTAAAAGTTCCTTCAAAAAGACAAACCCTTGATTTAAAAGCAAATGCTACCCACTTTGTAACAGTAGTTCGGCTTGGATCATTTGCTGTTTGAATGTTAGCGCAGGCAAAGTCAAGGTCGGCCAATACAGAGTCCATAACCAACTCTCTTTTATCGCGACCAGCATCTAAAGCAGGGTCAGTAATATCCAAAGGTTTTCCAATCCAGGGTACGTCGCCAAAGCGACGAACCTTATCCATATAAAAATAAGCTCTAAAATAGCGGGCTATACCCAAATAATTGTTCCGCACGTTTTGGGGTACTGCAGGGTTATTACAATTTTGAATAAAATAATTAATATTCCTTAAATCTGTCCAGGTCCATCCCGAACTATTGTTTGCTGCAAATCCTCCATCCCTTATAAAATCAGGTACTGTTCTTACAGCCAAATAATCTGTCATTGCATCTTGCGAGATGGAATTTCTTGGAAGAAATCCCATTTCATAAAATGAATTTGTGTACAGTCTAAGGCCGTTTTCGTTGCCAAACACTGCGCTTTGCGATGCAGATGATTGTGGTATCTGGTCAAGTTTTTTACAGGCTGTAAAACCTACACTTACCATTAATAATCCTATAATTATTTTTTTCATCCTTTTACTATTTAATTTTTTTATTGACTTCGTTAGACATTTATATTCAGGTTAAAAACCAAGGTTTATACCAAAAGAAAAGCTTTTAAGTATTGGGTAATTGTAACCATCCCCGCTATTACCAGTATTTAAATCACGATCGGATGGAACAGCATTTTCTACGTCTATCGTATTTTTTACAACCTTGTACATTGGTGAGTAAGTAAATAAATTCTCGCCAGAGAAATATACCCTTAAGCTTTGCGCACCAATACGGCTAATAAAGTTTTTAGGTAGATTATAACCAATCTGGATATTCTTCATTCTCACATAAGCAACGTTTTGCAGGTAACGCGTTTGTGCAACACCCAATGTTCGGGTAGTAGCGTTAGAAGCTGCTCTTGACATTGTTCTTGGAAAATAAGCATTTGTGTTTTCTGGTGTCCACATGTTACCCACATGAAAAGTAGGTACGTTGTTGTAGGGACGATTGTATTGCCCCCAAAACATTTCTGCTTCGGTGCTGGGGTACCACTGTTGTTTACCCACGCCTTGAAAGAAAACAGAGAAAGAAAAGTTATTCCAGTCGGCACCCAAGTTAACCCCAAATAAATATCTGGCTGAGGAATTGCCAATGATTCTTCTATCTCCAGGGTTACCTGCTTTATTTTCTCCCACATTAATTAAACCATCCTTGTTAAGATCCCTTAATTTAATATCACCGGGAAACCATAAGCCTGTAGGGGATGCTCTCATTTGTGGATTTTGCTTGGCATGACCAGCTATATCAGCAG
>CALRUV010000066.1:0-15727 GCA_943371455.1 Chitinophaga pinensis
TATTCTGGCAGATTTATATCCTATATAACTAACCAATAATTGATTGTCTGATTGCAGACTAAAGTCTCCCTGCTGATCTGTAGTTGTTACTCGGTAGGGACTTGCACCAGAAACCACCATTACCGATTCAAGGGGTTGGCGGCTAATTGCATCCACTACTTTTCCCTTAATGATATTTTGAGAAAATAAATTTCCAACAAAAAAATAAATTAAAGTGATTAAGGTGATTTTCATTGCTAAAAAAATATAGAAGACCGCTGTTATATTAACTGGCTCACTTATCTACGTTTTAAAGAGTTGGTTAGATTTAAAAAAAAGTCGGAAAATTCCGACTTTTTTTTAATACACCTATTGGATCTTGGATTTCTACCAGGGGTTAGCCAAGTAAGGAAAACTTGTTAAAAATGCTTTATCGTTTGCATTTACATTATCCTTGGTTAAACCTGGGTTACTTGTTCCTGTTGGTCCGCCGAAAATCAGAAGTAACTCAACATCAATTACATCATCCGCTAAGGCTCTGCCAGTTAAAATATTGGTGCCATCAAAAAATGTAGTTACACCGGTTGTAGATACACCCATTACATCTGTTGCTAATAACCCGGTTAAAGTAGCAGCATTTTGCCCCAGGGCATTAGTGGTATAGCCTGAATTTAGTGCTAATAATCTTGTTTGAAATTTACTTTGAAACATTGATCCCATGGCACTAGGAATGGTTGTATTAAACAGATCCTTATCAGTGGGTGCCGTTACAAAAACGGTATTAATAGCCGGCCTTGCCATTTGATCCTGTTGTTCATAATAATCAATAACTACGGGTGCTGTGTCATTCTTTTTACAAGAAATTATAAAGAAGCTCCCAGCAAAAATGAATGCTATTATTTTAATTGGTGTTTTCATGTTTTTGTTTTTAATTTTTATTTTGCAGATTAAATTTTCTTTTTTGTTTCAAGCCATACATTAATATTGCCTGTTGCACCTATTAATGATTTAGGCACTTCAAGTACAACGCTTAATACATTGGTACCTGCAAAAGTGTCTGAACCCTGTGCAGTGAATCCAGGTGCAGAACCTGCAAGAATTGCTTTATACCGATTTAAATCAAAGAAGAATGGATCATCTCGGGTACCAGCAAAAGCCTTGATACCGGTTGTACCTGTTCCGCTAACAACATTTGAACCATAAGCCGTAACCGCCACTTCAGCCGTTAGATTACCTTCTAGTTTACTTTTAGTACCAGTAGCTGAAGGTGCGATAGGACCATAAATTTGCATTTTGTTAGATGCTGCATCGTATTTACATTGAATTACCAGATCCTCAATGTTATCGCCAGTTTTGTCGATATTAAATTCCAAAATTGTGTTTGCATCAAATTTCAGGGTTGCAGAATTTGCAGGACTGGTTAAACCCTGACTATTGGCTACAAATACCAAATTTGCAGGATCAACTGCCCTAAATACATACAGATCGGTTATATCTGATGGCTGACTGGTAACTGCTGGTGTATCAACGTGATCAGCAGCATACATTATGCCAGCTGTAATAAATACGGCGGCAACAATGGAGGTTAAAATAATTTTTTTACGTTTCATTTTTAAGGTTTTTAGTGTGAGGTTTTGTATTTACAATGCATTACCTACGATAAATGCTTTTGGATGGATTGCAGGAACCAAAAAAAATCAAACAATACAAATGGGTACTATGGGTAGAAATATATTTATGCCAATGCATTTGATAGGCAATGGCTTTTCTTAGTCTTAGAATAGCTATATCAGTAAGCCTTAAATTGACATTTCCTTTCTAAAAAGGAATAAGCGATAATATAGAGAAGATAGGATAGAAGTGAAAAATTAGATCACTTTTCCAAGACTTACAACAACAGTGGGCACTGCATTGCCGCCAGTTTTTTCTAAGGAGATAGCAAAAGCCTGAGCTTTGCCAAAGGATTTCATTTTTTGCATCCGGTATTTTGTATCCTTATTATTGTTCATGATCAGGCCACCATCTACGGGTTTGCCATCAATTATTGCCCAAAATTGGTATTGCATCCCAGCGGGTGCCTGGGGTAAATTACTGGCATCAATCATTACTTCACCAGTTTGCTGAAACCAGAATATTTTAGCTGTTGCATTAGGATTGGCTTCAACACCCTTTAATGAAACCGCCGTATTATTAGGGTCTTTAACAATATCCCAGTCGCTCTTTAGCTCATTACTAATTTGAAGCTCTTTTTCTAAAAGAGATCTTGTTTGAGCAAGCTGAGCGTTAACGTTATTGTATTTATTGATGTATATATAATTAATCACTGCACTTGCCACAAGAAATAAGATAGAAGCAGCAGCCAAAAATTTCATCTTGGAGGAAATGGATACTACTGGATTCGATCTTATGGCTGTTAAATGACTCTCTTGTATGGAAGTACTGCTGGTGCTTTCATTGATTTTAGCAAAAAGTTTTTCCTTTACTTCCTTGGGTGGTTCTATGGCATTGGCAGCAGCATACTTTTCTAAAGAAATTTGTATGGCTTCTATCTCTGCTTGTACTTCCGGATACATATTAGCCCAATGCAGGATTTCAATATTTTCTTCGGAACTTGTTTGTCCAAGAACATATAGCTCTAAAATGCCAGATGATATGATTTCTTTACTTTCCACTTCTTATTTAGCTCATTATTTTTCTTAATTCTATAATAGCAGTTCTCAGTCTGGTTTTTACAGTACCCAAAGGCAATTGTGTTTCCTTCGATATTTCTTCTTGCGTATACCCTTTAAAATATGCAAGATCAATAATATTCTTTAAATCGGGTTTCAAGAAGGAAATTTGCTTTTTTAGCCCAATCGTATCATACTTTTCTACCATCCGTCCTTTATCACTAATGTTATTTACGGAATTTTCGTCACTAGAGATTAAATGTTGTTTTTTATAACTTTTACTTCTTAAAGTATCGATGGTAAGGTTGCGTGTGATATTCAACATCCAGGTAAATAGACGTCCCTTGTTACTATCATAAGAGGAGAAATTATGCCAGATCTTAATAAATGCTTCCTGTAATATATCTTCTGCCAGACCTGTATCTTCAACCATACGGTAAATGGTACCATTCAATATAGCAGCATAGTTATCATACAGATACGAAAATGCCTGTTGATCCTTATTTTTAAGCATCCTTACAAGTTCTTCCTCACTGTATTTGGTATCAGTCATTAATTTATTTCATCATTATTGGGCTTTGAAAATAACTGTTTTTCCTTGAATTGATTTTTATTGTTCAATTTTCTATACAAAATAAAATAACTCAGTGATTTCTGCTTGCTAAAAGTGTGGGCGAAATAAAACTCACATTTTCTTCATCAGTTTCACCAGCTCATCCATAATTATTGCATACCCTTTATTTGAAGGGTGTAATCCATCATAAGTTATATTTGCTGCTTCCTGAGGATAAGGGTATTCATCCTTTTCGGGATTAAATGGAATATCTATAAAATCCGGGTAAGGGTAGTTTTGGTAAGTACCTGTTTGCGGGTTTTTCAATCTTTTAAAATGCACCAGATCTTTTATGCCCATTTTTTTATCGTGGTAGAGATCTACAACTGAAATATTTTCCTTCTTTCCTATTTCAATCATTGCATTGGCAAACTGTTCTAAGGTTTGTCCCGCTTTGTCTTTGTAAGATCCGTATGCATTATTTTTATAATTATTGATATACACAAAATCAACCCTTTGCATGGGAGT
Source organism: Chitinophaga pinensis (assembly GCA_943371455.1). Classification (GTDB taxonomy): domain Bacteria; phylum Bacteroidota; class Bacteroidia; order Chitinophagales; family Chitinophagaceae; genus Sediminibacterium; species Sediminibacterium pinensis_J. Next base: position 3,730 of record CALRUV010000066.1, read on the forward strand.
GATTAGAATTATTTTCGCTTCCTCATTTAAACTTTTGATCTTATTGACAATGGTTTTAAAAGCGCCATACACTGTAGTATTACCCAAATTGTTTTGGTAATCGCTGAAACTGCCTAAGGGCTTACCTCCCCACCAATCATTGGTGCCAAGAAAAATAGTATAGATATCTGCTTTTTGTATGCCAAGCTTCTCAATTTCTGTAGCAATTCTGATGGCTGTCCAGCCATTATGTCCCTGATTGATATATCGAATATGCGGCAGCTTCTCCGTTACGCCAGTTAGAAAACCTTTGGTAACTCGGTTACCTGTTTCGTTTGTATGATCGCATAAATAAGTGATAGAATCTCCGATAGCTACCCAGGTGAGTAATTTGGGGTGAAATGAAAATTGTAGCAGTAAGAGAGGGAGGAGTAAAAGCTTTTTCATTGTGTTGAATTGTGATATTGACTAAATATATTGATATCTTTTTTTAACACAGAGATAAAGGAGTTTCACAGAGGGTTATTTTTGCCAGTGCCATAGAACGATGTCCCAGCTTATGCCTTCATAGGTTAGGGTATCTATCACCTGAAATCCTGTTTTTTGGTGCGCTTTTAAGGAACGTTGATTGGCCTGTGCCACATCGGTGATACAATACTCGTAAGATGCGGATAAGGTTGTTTTAAAATGTCCGTACAATTTTTGCACCAGCCCCTTTCCCCTGTATAGCTTATCAACACATAATTGTCCAACAACCACATAGTTACAATCCTTCAATAAATTACCCTGGTACGAAATCTGATCAATGGTATTGAAAAGATCTGCCAGCAGCGCATGGTGATCTCTGATCTCCTTTACGGCCACTAATGCATAGCCAATTACCAGATCGCCATCTTTGGCAATGATGGCAGGACTTTGCGCATGCAAATCTTTTAAAAAATCAAGGGTATATTCTGCCATCAAAAAACCTTGTGCATGAGCCTCTGGTTCTGAAATATTTTTCCGCAGATTTGCAGCCTGTAATTGCTGGATACCAATGAGTTCTTCCTGAGTATCAACGGTCTTGATTTTTATGTCCATTATTACAAATCTATTTTATTATCGGTATATCCTTTCCGTCAACTTAGGTTTTTCTTTTACATGCTGGTAATGCAATCTTAACAGACCTGATACATTTTGGTAACAATAGACTATTACCTTTCTAAAAATTATTACCATGAAAACTTATGCCGATCTCTCTTTAAACCGTCATTACTTATTGATTGAAAGTGAAGGTGAATCCATTGTATTGATTGAACCCATTCTTTCAACAGAAAACTGTTTCCTGAATGTTTTGCACGATGATGAGGAATCTACATTCTGGCGCAAGAAATCAGATCCAATATTCGAAATCGTAGAAGAACTTACAGAAGAGCAGTTCAACGAATTTGAAACACTTTTTGAAGATGATGAAGAAGATGTTTACGATATCTGATAAATAGCAATTTAGCAAAGGTAGATGCAATGGTAAGCCGCAGCAGTATTAATCGATCAGGATTAAGCTGACTGCGGTTCTTTGTTTCTTATGCAAGCTGGATAGCCGAAATCGTTTTCGCATAATTATTATGGTTCACTGCCAAAATAAAATAGCTTTAAAAAAACAATCGATATGCTGCTTGCTAAACATCTATTAGGCTTAACCTTACTTGGCTGTACAACTTTGAATGCACAAATAAAAAAGGTTCAACCACAATTGGGTAGTCGTTCTGCAAAAATTCTGACAGTTGAAGGTTTCCGGTTTAAAGACCTGAATAAAAATGGGAAGCTGGATAAATATGAAGACTGGCGACTGCCTATTGAACAAAGAGCTAAGGACCTGCTATCTAAAATGTCAACAGAAGATAAGGCCGGATTTATGCTCATCAGCACAGCTAGGTTAAAAAGCGACAGAGGCGCTAACATAACTGCTGCAAGTGAAGGTAATATAGAAATATCCAGTGACCTGAATGAAGAAGACCAGGTACAGAATAATAATATGTTCACACGCAAACCCTTACCAGTTCCGATGATGTCATCAGTAGGTTCTACCAAGGGTATCACACAGTTTCATTTGCGTCATTTTATTTTTCGTGCCAATGTTAGTGCAAAAGCTACAGCTGAATGGACGAATAAATTGCAAACCTTATGCGAAAGCGATGGATTAGGGATCCCGGCCATCATTGCATCCAATCCCAGAAACCATATTACCAAGGACGCATCTATTGGATTGAGTGTAGGGAAAACCGTATTCTCAACATGGCCAGGAGAGCTGGGACTATCAGCTATGCGCGACCTGAAACTGGTTCGCACATTTGCAGATATAGCACGCCAGGAATGGGCAGCAGTAGGCCTTCGGAAGGGTTATATGTATATGGCTGATCTGGCCACAGAACCACGCTGGCAAAGAATTGAAGGAACTTTTGGCGAAGATGCAGAATGGACGGCCAAAATGATCACAGAAATTGTACTGGGTTTTCAGGGTACCAAACTTTCTCCCACTTCTATTGCCATGACCACCAAACATTTTCCCGGAGGAGGTGCAGGTGTAGGCGGACAGGACCCGCATTTTGATTGGGGCAAATACGAACATTTTCCGGGTAATATGTTTGGCAATAACCTGATACCCTTTAAAGCAGCCATCAAAGCCGGTACATCTGCTATCATGCCATATTATTCCATCCCTCTGAACACCAAATATGAGCAGATCGCTTATGCTTATAACAAAGCAGTGATCAAGGATTTGTTGCGCGATAGTCTTGGGTTTAAGGGCATCATCAATTCCGACACGGGTCCTATAGAAATGATGCCATGGGGTGCTGAGAACCTCAGTATTGTTGAGCGTTACAAGAAAGCTTTAGAATCTGGGGTAAATATATTCTCTGGTACAGCAGACCCTGCCATGCTTTTGCAAACCATCAGAACCGGTTCGGTTGATATCAGTTTAATTGATAATTCTGTGTATCGTTTATTATTAGAGAAATTTCAACTGGGCTTATTTGAAAACCCCTATGTAGATGAAAATGCAGTAGAAAAATTTGTAGGCAACGCTTCTTTCCAGGCAAAGGCTGACCTCGCCATGCGTAAATCAATTGTTTTGTTGCGAAATGAAACAAATGCTCTGCCTGTAAAGCCAAAGACGAAATTGTATTTGGAAACCTATTTTCAAAGCAGGGGAGGAAAAGCAAGTACTGTTTATCAGCCGAAAACAAATCAAACCGATTTTGAATTTGTACAAACACCGGAAGCTGCTGATATGATCTTACTTTGGATCACACCAGGTGCCAGATCGCTATTTCAATCTGAAGGAGCACCTATCAAACTTGCATTGTCGAAAAACTCGGTAGATATTAATTATGTAAATGGACTTATTGCAAAAAAACCAACCATATTGGCAATCAATTATACCAACCCCTGGGTAATTGATGAAATATACCAACCACAAACACCAGGCAATATCAAAGGAGTGATCGCTACTTTTGGCACATCCATGGATGCCTTGCTGGATGTGGTTTCCGGCAAATTTAACCCAACAGGGAAAATGCCATTTACAACACCTGTTTCAGAAGCAGTGGTAGAAAAGCAATTATCTGATGTTCCAGGATTTTTAGAAGGAAAGGATTATGCTCTCTTTAAATATAATGAGGGTATCAGTTATCGTAAATAAGTTATTATAGCATTGTAAAATAAAAAACTGTGCCCTGGTGCCTTTGTGTGAAAAATAATTGCACACAAAGGCACGAAGGCACAGTATATTATAAGCCAGTATCAAAGGAACAATAGGCTATTATTTAATCGATACCGGTACTTCCAGATTTTCCCAGCTAAGTGTAAAGCCTTTTTTATTAACAGCATACACCAATCGCTCGTTCATCGTATCTGACTTTTTAGGTTTAACAGTAACACGTAACACTTCTTTCTCTGTATCCATGGTTGTTTCGCCTCCTCTTTTCACACCCCATTGTCCTGTTTGGGAATTCAGAATAATTACCCACTCTTTTTCGCCCGGAATAGCATAGAGACTGTATTTTCCGGCAGGTATTTCCTTGCCTTCTACTTTAATGTTTTGATCAGTTGTAAAAACAGTGGCCTGATTGGCTCCTGCCCTCCATACTTTATCATAGGGTACCAACGCACCCCAGATCTGTCGGCCTTTAACAGAGGGACTATTGTAACGAATAGAAACAGTAGCGCCTTTTATTTGCCCAGAAGTAGAATCTGCCGGACTAGCTTGCGACCAACCCATGTTTGCAATAAGCATCATACTTAACATCAGTAAAGCGCTTTTGAAGAATAGCATTTTTTTCATAATTGTAGTTTTATGGTTTTATATGGTATTAAGATTTTAAAGCTACTGATTTCTGTTACAGAATTAATTTACAAAAGTTAAGGGGCTGTTATTAAGCTCCTCTTTCTGTAGAAGGATTGAAGTAAAAGATTAGACATTTATAATTTTCAACCCCCTTTCCTCTGCGTAAACTCCCCGCTCTTCCTGACTCTGGGGTAAAAAAACTTCTTTATAGCGTTATGTTGCAGAAAAAAATCGCTTAAGCAGTGGTAGGTTAATTATTCATGATGTTTAAGAAAATAGATTGAACAGGGTTACTTTTTTTCAAATTTTGTATAAACAAGCAGAAAAGCTCGTATATGATACAAAAAACATACTTCAAGACCAAAGATTATTGCAAAGTGAAATTTTCCTTTGCTGTTGAAAATGCAGAAACCATCGAGATCCTTGGACTTAACGCTGATTGGGAGAATGCCATTGAGATGAAAAAGAAAAAAGACGGCAGCTTTGGTTGTGAAGTTTCTCTTCCAAAAGATTCTAAACACGAATTTAAATACCGTGTGAATACTACTGAGTGGATCAATGATCCGGAAGCTGATGAGCAGGCCGAGAATGCGTATGGTGGCAATAACAGTGTGATAGCCCTTTAATTTTAAATAGCTAAGGTTAATAAAGAGTATTGGACAGTAAAAGATGAATTGTCTTTTGCTATCTGATTCTGCTTTTGCAAGCACAGATGCTTAGAAAAAGCAAGGAATCCCTTTTTTCCTGTTAAGGCTGTTGAAAAAATATATAAAAGAAACTTCTGAGCTGCCGTTAAAGTTTTTAGAGCGGTTAATATCCCGATTAGTTATATCATAACTCAACCCTATCTGATAGGCAGGTGTTCTTAAACCTAAATAGGGAAACAAAGCATCTTTGAATCTTATCCAAGCACCAAAGTATAGGGAATTGTCTGATTGTCCGATACTTTTACCATAAGCTGCACCTAAAACATATTCAGTTGCTCCACCTTGTTGCATTCCATTAACACTTACAAAGGCATTATCACCTTCACCTACAAGAAAGCTTACACTCCCATGAATAGAAAATCTTGGGGCCAGGGTTAAATTATTGCCACTGAAAAAAGAAATCTTGGGTTTTAGTATATGATACATACCAGCACCAAAGGTGAAATGGGTTCCGCTTTCGTCCTGGAAATTATATAAGATACCGGCATTGAGATCCAGATAATTCACTGTTCTGTTATTAATATTTTCACCACTGGGTATAGTTAGATCAAAACCTGTTCCATTGAATTGATTGCTGAAAGAAAGGTTATTGAAATCAACATTATTTCTTCCCCAGGTAGCCTGCACACCTATACCGATACTTTGCAAACCTTCTGCATCTAGTCCTTTGTTGAATCCGGTTGAGAGTGAAACATAACTGTTTTTAAAAATGCCCCCTGCTGACTTGTCAAATAATCCATGCACGCCTAATCCCCATTTATCATTGCTACCGATTCGACTGGTCATTACCTTAGTTTCAAATGAAGCAGTACCTGTTGTATAGGAATCGCCTGCATTGGCCCATTGTGTTCTATAATTCATACTGAACCTCTGTGTTCCATCAAAATAACCCGTGAATGCAGGATTGAAAGTAAGGGGTGAACTGAAATACTGCGAGAAATGCGGATCCTGCGCCAGCAATGGATGATAGCCTGTTAAAAAGCAGCTGATACAAATGATGATATGGAAAATTCTGTTACGCATGTTTAATTAATCAATAAAATAGTTCCATTTCTTCTTACCAGATTTCCTTCCCCATCTATACCTTCGGCCATCCAGGTATAAGCGCCGGAAGGTTGTTTGTTGCCACTTAATTTTCCATCCCATCCATTTTGTGGCGTTGCATCATTGGTTTGAAAAACAAGGTTGCCCCAACGGTTGGTAATTTTAAAATAGGTAAGTGTACGAATTCCTACTAATTGAGGAAAGCACTTGTCATTTAATCCATCTCCATTAGGCGTAAATGCTTGTGCTACATAAATTTCACCCACATTCTCTATTTGCAATGCAACCGTATCTGTTGTGGTACAACCAAGGCCTGCATTAATTTGAACGGTATATTCTATGTTATTAGTTATAGTAGCAGTAGGTGATGAAATGCGCGCATTATTTAATCCGGTAGCTGGTGTCCATACATAAGCAGTGCCAAAGGTTCTGGCATTGATGAGCAATGGCTTATTTTTTACAGCTTTTAATGTAGCATATCGAATAGCGGGTATGGGTGTTTCCACTTTAATGGGCAGGGTGATTTTTTCAGTTAATGTAGGGCAGGATTGATTATTAGCCGTAAGCACAATGGAATAATTACCCGACCGCAGATAGGTATGAAAAGGGCTGAATGCATTGGAAGATGCGCCATCACCAAATTCCCAAAGCCAGCTAATACTGCCCGAAGCACTAAAGCTTGATTGATTGGTAAAGTTTATGGGCAATGAAATACACTGAGCACCTGCGGTAATGAATTGCAAATTGGGTTTAACCAATAAATCTAATCTGATGGTTTTATCGGCATCTTTAAAGCAGCCTTTCTCAGTAAAAAACCGCACAGTATAATTACCAGCTGTTGTTGCTGCATATTTATCATTTATTGCACCTATAATACTGGTTTGATTTCGATACCATTGATAGCCAAAAGCGTTGGCTGCCTGCAACTCTCTACTTTCCGTATTACAAATAAAGTTAACAGGCGGGACCTGCAAATCACCATTGGGTAAAGGATGAATAGCAGCAGTGACTGGCAAGGATGAAGCACAGCCATTGGTGCCGGTTCCTTTAATATAATAAGTGCCTGTGGTATTGATTGATGAAGGATTAATAATACTTAAGGTATTGGTTACATCTTGCCAATAGGAATATTGTAAGTCATTAGAACTACCGGCAACAATTGCCGGAATAGTTAGATCAATAGTTGCCGGCGAACAAACTGCTGAGGGATTAGTAACAGCAAGTGATGGTGAGTTTAAGATGGAAACTATTACGGGTGCAAATTTATTGCAACCTGTTGGCAATATTCCTTTGATATAATAGGTACCGGAACTAGAGAGTGCAGCAGGTGTATTAACAGGTATGGTAAGGCTTACATCATTCCAATAACTAAACTGTGTTCCTGTTGTGCTGCCTGCGGTAATTGCCGGCAGTAATAGATTTACAGTTCCTGGTGTACATATGGCAGTTGGTTGATTAATAATAATATCAGGTTGGGGGTTTACAACCAGCGTTACCGGCTTAATAGCGCTGCAACCCTTATCTGTAGTGCCTTTCACATAATAAGTGCCGCTTTGACTTAAAGTTTGATAATTGGTTAATGGATTGGTAGCAGCTGCATCACGCCAATAGGTAAAATTATTAATACCAGAACTGCCAGACCTTATAGACGGACTTCCCAAATCAACGGATGCGTTTGCACATATGGAGGGCGGATTAACAATATTCAACAAAGGAGCCGGATTAGTAACTACAGTTACCGGCTTGATAATGGAACATCCGGATGCAGCAACTGCTTTAATATAATATACATTACTTGCAGACAAAGCTTCAGGCGAACCCAAAGCTACTGTAGCGGTGGCATTGCTCCAATAAGATAAATTAAGTCCTGGTTCACTTCCTGCTGTAATACCTGCCGCAGTAATATTTACAGTTGCCGGAGAACATGCCGGAGCCGGATCATTGGTGGTTAATTGTGGAAGATCATATACCACCATATTGATAGGCGCAGATGTGGCAATGCAGCCATTTGCATCTGTTACGGTAACTGTTATATTACCGGTAGTTCCAGTATTAATGCTTGACGAAGTAGCACCAGTACTCCACAAATAACTTACACCACCAGAAGCAGCAAGTGTTACTGAACCTCCTATACAAAATGAAGTTGGTCCTGACGCAGTTATGTTGACAGTAGGTAAAGGGTTGACTAAAATATTGGTTACAGCAGAAGTAGCTGAACATCCGTTTGCATCTGTAACGGTAACCGTTCTTCCGGAACTGGAACTTACATTAATGGTTTGTGTAGTTGCACCATTGTTCCACAAATAACTGGTACCGCCGCCTGCTGTTAGATTTACAGATCCTCCGGAACAGAATGTGGAAGGACCATTGGCTGTTATCGTTGCAACTGCTAATGCATAAACTAGAACATTAGTGGTAGCTGAGCTGGCAACACATCCATTGACATCTGTTACGGTAACAGTTCTGCTTGCATTACTATTAACCGAAATGGTTGGTGATGTAGCTGCATTGTTCCACACATAACTGATGCCGCCACTGGCTGTTAGATTTACAGATCCTCCCGAACAAAAATTGATTGGTCCACTTGCTGTAATAATTGCATTGGGTAAAGCATGTACCAATACATTGGTTATAGCAGATGTTGCAGAACATCCATTCAGATCTGTAACGGTTACCGTTCTGGAAGCTGAATTATTTGCGATGATGGTTTGTGTAGTAGAACCATTGTTCCATAGATAACTAACACCTCCACCGGCTGTAAGATTTACAGATCCTCCAGAACAGAATGTAGTTGGCCCACTGGCGGTGATGGTAGCATTGGGTAAGGCATTCAAAGTAACCACTGTTGTAGTAAATGCCAAACAACCATTGGTACCAGTAACCGTTAATGAATAAGTTCCACCAGCTGCAGTGGTAATATTGCTAATACTTGGGTTTTGAACTGATGAAGCAAAACCATTAGGGCCGCTCCAGCTATAAGTTCCACCGCCAGATGAGGTTAAGCTTAATGTGCCGTTAATACAAACGGAACTATTACTTGCTGCCGAAACAATAGGTGAAGAATTAACAGTTGTAACAATAGAATTACTATTAAAGCTTGTGCCATTATATATTGCTACCCTTCTAAAATAAGTGGTTGCAGAAACCAAACCTGATGAATAGGAAGTTGCTGTAGCACCAGTAATATTATTGTAAGTAATATTATCTAAAGAGCTCTGCCATTGATACGTAATCGGTGTTGCACCACTTGCGGCAGTAGTTTCTGTAAATGTGTTTGGCGTGAAAGAACCACAGTTTGACTGATCAGATCCTATTACTCCCGGATTGATGGCAGCAATGGTAACAGTAACCGTTCCTGTATTGATACAACCTGTTGCTGTTACAGTTCCTGTTATAGTATAGGCTGTGGTAGCAGATAATGGACCTGCAGTTACTGTTGCTGTATTGGTTGCTGATAGACCTGTTGAAGGGCTCCAGCTATAAGTACTTGCTCCACTGGCCGTAAGACTAGTAGTTTGGCCCAATGTAATGGTGGCCGAATTTGGTGTGACAGCAATGGTAGGTAATGCGTTTACAGAAACCGTTGTTGTTGTAAATGCGGCACATCCATTGGCACCCGTAACCGTTAAGGAATAGGTTCCGCCTGCAGCAGTGGTAACATTACTAATACTAGGGTTCTGTGTTGTTGATGTAAAACCATTGGGACCACTCCAACTATAAGTGACGCCACCCGATGAACTTAGGCTTAATGTGCCGTTAACGCAGACAGGAGAGTTACTGCTGATAGTTGTCGTTGGCAATGCATTTACTGTAACAGTAAGAATATTGCTATTAAAAGTTGTTCCACTAAAACTTGCTACCCTTCTGTAATAAGTTGTTGCACTGATTGCAACTGGAGAATAGGTGCTCGCTGTTGCTCCCGTAATAGTTGTAATAACTGAACTAAAGTCTGAACTGGTTGATGACTGCCATTGATAGCTAATACCCGTTGCACCACTTGCATCAGAACTGGATGTTAATGTTGCAGGGGTAAATGTGCCACAACCTGTTTGATCAGTTCCTATTATCCCAGGATTAATCACTGATATTGTTATGGTAGCTGTATTGGCACAACCTGTTGCAGATACTGTTCCAGTAACTGTATAAGATGTTGTTATTGATATAGTAGCCGTTACACCTGCCGTATTGGTTGCTGATAAACCGGTAGAAGGTGACCAACTGTATATATCAGCTCCACTGGCCGTTAATGAAATACTTCCATTTACTGCAATGGTTGCTGAAGTAGGTGTGATAGCAATGGTAGGCAATGTATTTACCGTAACCACCGTTGTTGTAAATGCAGAACATCCATTGGCACCCGTAACCGTTAAGGAATAAGTTCCACCAGCTGCAGTGGTAATATTGCTAATACTTGGGTTTTGAACTGATGAAGCAAAACCATCAGGTCCGCTCCAGCTATAAGTTCCAACCCCTGAAGTACTCAAACTCAATGTGCCGTTAACACAAACCGGACTATTACTTAATGCTGTAATAGAAGGGAAAGTATTGACTGTTGCTGTAACTGAATTACTATTAAAGCTTGAGCCATTATATATTGCTACCCTTCTAAAATAAGTCGTTGCAGAAACCAAACCTGGCGTATAGGTAGTTGTTGTTGCGCCTGCAATATTGTTATAAGTAATATTATCTAAAGAACTCTGCCATTGGTAAGTAATAGGTGTTGCACCACTTGCTGAAATGGTTTCTATAAATGTGGTTGGTGTAAATGCACCACAGTTAGTTTGATCAGATCCAATCACGCCCGGATTGATGGCAGCAATGGTAACAGTAACCGTTCCTGTATTGATACAACCTGTTGCAGTAACAGTTCCTGTTACGGTATAGGTTGTAGTTGTAGATAATGGGCCTGCAGTTACTGTTGCTGTATTGGTTGCTGATAGACCTGTTGAAGGGCTCCAGCTGTAGGTGTTAGCACCATTTGCTGTAAAACTAGCTGTTTGACTTGTAGTAATGGTAGCAAAATTTGGTGTGATAGCAATGGTAGGTAATGCATTTACCGTAACAAATGTTGTTGTAAATGCAGTACATCCATTGGCACCTGTAACCGTTAAGGAATAAGTGCCCCCTGCTGCAGTGGTAACATTACTAATACTAGGGTTCTGTGTTGTTGCTGTATAGCCATTGGGACCGCTCCAGCTATAGGTTCCACCGCCTGATGAACTTAAACTCAATGTGCCATTTACACAAACTGGGCTATTACTTAATACTGTAATGGAAGGGAACACATTGACTGTTGCTGCAACTGAATTACTATTAAAGCTTGCACCATTATATATTGCTACCCTTCTAAAATAAGTGGTTACAGAAACCAAACCTGGCGTATAGGTAGTTGTTGTAGCGCCTGCAATATTGTTGTAAGTAATATTATCTAAAGAACTCTGCCATTGATAAGTAATAGGTGTTGCACCACTTGCTGCTGTAGTTTCTGTATATGTGTTTGGAATGAAAGAACCACAGTTTGACTGATCAGATCCAATCACGCCCGGATTTATGGTAGCAATGGTAACAGTAACAGTTCCGGTATTGATACAACCTGTTGAAGTAACAGTTCCAGTTATGGTATAGGCTGTGGTTGTAGATAATGGTCCCGCAATAACAATTGCTGTATTGGAAGCTGACAATCCGATAGAAGGTGACCAGTTGTAAGTACTTGCTCCATTGGCCGTAAGACTAGCAGTTTGGCTTAAAGTAATGGTAGCAGAAGATGGTGTGATACTAATTGTTGGTAGTGCATTCACCGTAACCAAAGTTGTTGTAAATGCAGAACATCCATTGGCACCTGTAACCGTTAAGGAATAGGTTCCACCCGCTGCTGTGGTAACATTATTAATACTAGGATTCTGTGTTGCTGATGTAAAGCCATTGGGTCCACTCCAGCTAT
>CALRUV010000067.1:0-15583 GCA_943371455.1 Chitinophaga pinensis
CTTCATTTTAATATCTCATTGTTTTTAATAAGAAAGAAATCAAATGAAGAACAGAGTTAAGGAGGAACGGCAGAAAATAAATATGACCCAACAAGAATTGGCTGATGAAATTGATGTATCACGTCAAACAATATATGCTATTGAAACAGGAAAATTTATTCCCTCTGCAATTCTTGTATTGAAGATTTCTGAAACCTTTAATAAAAAAGTGGAAGATATTTTTAATTTGGAAAAGGGCGACTAATTAAATGATCTGTTTTAAGAAATGATCAAGATCAGGTATCTTGTTTTCAATAATATCCCAAACAATATCATAGTCAATGCCAAAATAATCATGTATTAATTTATCTCTTGTTCCAGCGATCTTTTTCCATTCAATATGATGATGGATTGATTTGAACTCATCATCAATTTTCTTTGATGCTTCACCAATTATTTCAATACTTCTTACTGCCGCACGACAAAGTACTTCATCATTAATGACTGCATCCTTTGTTTTATTTCCAATATGATTTAACAGGAAATTAGTTTCAACCAATATATGTTGAACCAGTTCAAGATTCGAGGCTAACATTTTGTACCTCTTTTAATATGTGTGGACCAATATATGTACTTAACGACTGTGGCGTTACTAATTCTACTTTTCTTCCGAGTAAATCTTCTAAGAAAAATGATAAATCCATAAAGTTGTCAAAGCTCTTTTTTCCTGGTGTAAAATTTACTAAAAGATCAACATCGCTAGCATCATTAAATGAACCCCTTGAAAACGAACCAAAAATTCCCAGACTGTTAACCCCAAACGACTTTATAATCTCTCGATTATTTGAAAGGGCAACCAACAGGTCTTGTTTCGAATTTAATTTAAACTGGTTCATTGTACTCTCAATTTAAGCTATTAAACCTAAAAAGAAAAAAAGCAGTCATTTCTGACTGCTTCCTGCTCCCCCTTCTGGACTTGAACCAGAGACCCTCTGATTAACAGTCAGATGCTCTAACCAACTGAGCTAAGGAGGAGTATTGCTTTTTTGTTCGTTCCCCTTTGAACTTGAACCAGAGACCCTCCCGACTTAAGGTCGGGATGCTCTAACCAACTGAGCTAAGGAGAAGTGTTACCCAATTCTGCTTTCGTATTGCTATTCAAGCAGAATTTCCCCGAAGGGGTTGCAAAAATAGGGAAAATTGCTTTCCAACAAAATCTGATTCAAAAAATTTACAGTAAACCCAATAATCCTTTGTTTTCCATGCCAATATAAAGGCCATCTGCCCTCATTTCGGCAGTATAGGTCTTCAAAAAATACCCTTCCCCACTGGTATTGCGCCCATTTTCCATGTTAAAGCGGTAACGATGTAGTGGGCAGGTTACTTGTCCGGCTGCATTGATATACCCATCTGCCATAATTCCACTCGCATGCGGACATTTATGCGCAAAGGCAAAAAAACGGCCATTAAACCTAGCAAGGGTTATTTTTTTATCACCCGCCAATACCACACAAAGATTGTTTTCCTGCCAGGGAAGGGCGGCTTCAGTGTCTGTTATTTTGTACCAGGAGATCAATTTGAAAATGTGCTAATTTGAAAATTTGAAAATGAGGGGAGAGTTTGAAAATGTGCTAATTTGAAAATTTGAAAATGAGAACCCATAAACTTTTATTGCAGTACCATAATCATTAGCACATTTTAAAATTTTCAAATTAATACTCCATCGTTCTATACGGATACCGGATCTTATACATCTCCCTTACCTTATCCATGATCATATCCCTTAAGGCATCGATATTATTTCTTTCCAGGGCCGAAACAAAAACGCAATGGTGGTTGGTGGCATCATCCCACTTCTCTTTCAATTCGCGCAGGATTTCCTGTTGCACGCTTTCATCTAGCCATTCATCAAAATTCTTTTCAGTGTAGAGGTCCATCTTATTAAAGATAGTGAGGGTGGGCTTTTCAAAGGCTTTCAGCTCCTGTAAGGTCTTATTCACCACACCTATCTGATCTTCGTATTGCGGGTGAGAAATGTCTACCACGTGCATTAAAATATCAGCTTCCCTTACTTCATCCAAAGTGCTTTTAAAACTTTCTACCAGGTGGTGCGGCAATTTGCGAATAAAGCCCACCGTATCACTCAATAAAAAAGGCGTGTTCTCAAAAACCACTTTTCTGGTAGTGGTATCAAGGGTTGCAAATAATTTATTTTCTGCAAACACATCGCTCTTACTCAACAAATTCATAAGGGTACTCTTGCCCACATTGGTGTAGCCTACCAATGCAACGCGTATCAGCTCACCCCTTTCTTTGCGTTGGGTAAATGCCTGCTTGTCTATCTCACCCAGCCGCTTACGCAGCAAGGAGATCTTATCTTTTACTATACGTCTGTCTGTTTCGATCTCTGTTTCACCGGGCCCGCGTGTACCGATACCCCCACCCTGTCTTTCCAGGTGTTTCCACATACCTTTTAACCGGGGTAATAAATATTGGTACTGCGCCAGCTCTACCTGCACTTTGGCCTGCGCAGTGCGCGCCCTGCTGGCAAAAATGTCGAGGATCAGATCAGAACGATCGATGGTTTTTACATTGAGTTCTTTTTCAATATTCGAGATTTGTGAGCCTGTTAACTCATCATCAAAGATCACCAGGTGAATATCTCTTCCACCAATATAATCTTTGATCTCTTCCAGTTTACCCTTACCCACAAAGGTTCTGCTGTCGGGATGGGGCAATCGCTGCGTAAATCGCTTAACGGCAATAGCGCCGGCTGTTTCAGATAAAAAAGCCAATTCATCCAGGTATTCTGTGATCTGCTCTGGGGTTGTTTCTTTCTGTATCAATCCCACCAAAACCGTTTTCTCTTCCTTCCGAATATGTTTCTTTTTCTCTATCAACTTTGTTTGTTTGGGTAAAGGTAGGTAAAGAAGTTTGGGGTTTGGAGTTTAGGGTTTTGAGTTTGGGGTTGAGACATGAGGGTACTGCTGGTTAACTTATAGTATGAATAAACTGCGTTTTTGAAAACTATAAGCCACTAATGGTAATACCCATGCTAAACCTGTTCATAGATGGGCCTGTGCCATCTTTTAGAACGCCATTGAACTGATAACCTGCGTCGATTGAAAGCAATCCATAACCTATTCTACCGGTAACTGCCAGCATAGTGCCGTTGAAGAAACGTTTCTGACTTTCTTTGGCTATATAAGTGGGTCCATAATAAGAAACTCCGTTCTTATTGACCAGGTTCTTGCCCTTGGTATGCGATTTTAATAAACTTCCCACCTTAATACCAATGGCAGCTTTCCATGATTTATTGGTGTTTTCTGGATTGGAATAGTAGCGCAATTCAACAGGAATTTCTGCAAAAACATTCACCACCTTGTATTTACTGAAATGATCAGCACTATCAACATTGGTGAAAGGCAACCTTGATTGATTGGATTTAATATCTACCCTGGTATTGCTGAAGAACATATTGCTGCTTCCGATACCAATACCATAAGCCAAACTTAGCTTCTGGTTGTTTTTAAAGGGCTTATCCAGCATGAAATACATATTAAAGTGCCTGCTAAAACCACCGGTACGCACACTATCGGGGCGGTTGGTCCAACTATCAGCACCATACTGAATAACTAAATGATCTGCCGCACGTTTTGACAGGTCATATTTAGGAATACTCACTGTTTGTGCAAACGATAAATAACTGATGGAAATACTTAGGAAAACGAGTAATAATTTTTTCATTTCTGGTAGTTAGTGGCAATATTGATGGCCAATTGTGGCGCAAAATAACAGAATAGACTGCATACAGGTGGTTAAAAATTAGTCAAAACCTGTTTCCAGACGCTAAAACACCACAAAATAACGCCAATTCAGGCAGAAATAACCAGGAGATAGCAATTCTAAGTGTTCGCTCACCTTTTATCGGCCTATCTTTAGGCCTCATTAAATCAACTAATAGCAATTTTGAAGTTTACAGAATTTGGTTTTGACGAAAGAATACTGGAAGGGATTGACTCGATGGGCTACGAAAATGCCACCCCCGTGCAGGATCAGGTGATAATACCCATTTTAGAGGGCAAAGACCTGATAGCTTCCGCACAAACAGGTACCGGCAAAACAGCCGCCTTTTTATTACCCCTGATCAATAAGATAATTACAGAACCGCATGATGACCACCTCATCAATGCCATGATCATTGTGCCCACACGTGAACTGGCCGTTCAGATCGCACAAACCATGGAAGGGCTATCCTATTTTACTTCCGTTAGTTCTATTGCCGTTTATGGTGGTGGCGACGGTACTTCTTTTACAACAGAAAAGAAAGCCCTTTCAAGCGGGGTAGACATTGTAATATGTACACCCGGCCGCATGATTGCCCACCTGAATATGGGTTATGTAAAAATGCAGGCTTTGCGGTATTTGGTTTTGGATGAGGCCGACAGGATGCTGGATATGGGCTTTCATGATGATATCATGAAGATTATTTCCTTCCTGCCTAAAAAGAGACAAAACCTGCTCTTTTCTGCTACCATGCCCATGAAAATGCGCGAAATGGCCAGGAAAATTTTGCACCAACCTTTAGAAATCAATATTGCTGTATCTAAACCTCCGGAACAGATAGTACAGGAAGCATTTGTGGTATACGAACCGCAGAAGATTCCATTAGTGAAAGAAGTATTGGGTAAAAGAGATTTTCAAAGTGTGATCGTATTCTGTTCAAAAAAACAGAACGTAAAGCAATTGAGTAATGAACTGAAACGCGCTAAATTTTCTGTGGAAGAAATACATTCTGATCTGGATCAGGTAAAACGCGAACAGGTACTGCTCGATTTCAGAAATAAAAAATTGAAAATACTGGTGGCTACAGATATATTGAGCAGGGGTATTGATATTGAAGATATTGACCTGGTGATCAATTACGATGTTCCCAATGATGGCGAAGATTATATACACCGCATCGGTCGCACAGCACGCGCTGCCAGTGAGGGTACTGCTTATACTTTTATCAGTGAAAAAGAACAACAGAAATTTTTGCAGATAGAAAATTTATTGGGGCATCCGGTTACCAAAGCCCAGGTGCCCGAGCAGTTTGGTGCCACGCCCGAATACCATCCAAGACCCATGCGTTCCAGTGGCGGCAACAGAAATTATAAAGGAAGCAAAAGAAAATAAGCTGCACTGCTACTGTTTTCATTTTCCCAATGCCATTGCAAAACATGATTTTACCCGGGATCCGAATCCATTATAAAATGTGAAAGCAACAAATTTTAAGGCTTTATATAGTTTTAAAACAGCAATAAAAAAGAATCGAAGATTATATTTGGACTTTATGAATGGACAGAAGAAGTTGTTTTTTTTATGTTTTGTATTTATAATGTGTTGGTTCATTGGTCAATCACAGGTAAAACTATTGTCTGGTACCGTTAAAGACAAGCAAAGTGATGAGCCTATTCCTTTTGCATCCGTATTCTTCTCCATAGCCAAAAAAGGTGTTTTCACGGATTCAGCGGGTTTTTTTACAGTGGATATAACCAATGTTGGGTTAAATGATACCCTTCAGATCATTAGTGTAGGGTACAAGCAGATCAGCATTCCTTTAGCAAGACTTACAGACAGCTCGGTACATATTTTTAAAATTGAAGTATTACCACCATCCGGCGAAGCTGTGGTAAAAAGCAAATACAACAGGGCCCTATGGTTCTGGCGAAAAATCATGGCCAATAAGGATAAGAATAACCGCACCAAATGGGATAGTTATTCTTACGAGATCTATAATAAGCTGGAGATGGATCTGAACAATGTGCAAAAAGATAAATTGAAAAAATTCTTTCTCGCCAAACCTCTTGGCTTTGTATTGGATTATGTGGATTCTTCTGCGGAAGAAAAACCCTATCTGCCCGTTTATTTAAGCGAAACGCTATCTGATTATTACTACCAAAAATCACCGGAGAGGATCCATGAAGTGATCAAAGCAACAAAAGCTAATGGATTGGAAAATGAAAGCCTTATTAAAGAATTGGGTGGCATGTACCAGTACATAAATGTGTACAGTAATTTCATTCCTGTATTTAACAAGGAATTTATCAGTCCCTTTAATTCAAAGGCCGATAACTATTATAATTTCAAACTGGCAGATACAGCTTACCTGAGTGGCAGGAGGCTGGTTCATTTGCGGTTTACCGCGAAAAGAAAAGGGGAGAGCACTTTTGAAGGTGATTGCTGGATAAATGATACCAGTTTTGCCATCCAGAAAGTTACTTTGCGCCCATCTCCGGATGCCAATATCAATTTCATAGAAGGCTTATCGCTGATTCAGGAATACCGTTTGATCAATGATAGCACCTGGTTTTTATACAAAGACAGATTTGTAGCAGATATATCTCCGCTGGCAAAAGGTAAACTTGGTCTTAAGGGAAGGAAAACATCCACTTATGAAAAAGTAGTTTTGAATGATACCATGGCTTTGCGCGATCTGCGTAAAACTGAAAAAATTCAGCAGGTTGATCTTTTGCCCGATTCTAAAAGCCTTTCAGATTCCTTCTGGCAGCACAACAGGCATGAACCTTTGAATAAAAATGAATCAACGGTTTACAAAGTGCTGGATACACTTACTAAAAATCCAACCTACAGGCTCTATAGAAATTTAGGAGAGATTTTGGCAAAAGGGATTGTGGATATTGGTAATATCCGCATTGGTCCCTGGTTTTATTGGATCAGTGGTAATGTAAGGGAAGGCGCCAGGTTTCGTTTTGATGTTTCTACTAATAGAGGATTTCATAAAAAATTATACCTCACGGGTTATATGGCTTATGGCACCACTGATGGATTGTTTAAAGGTGGGGCAGAAGCCAAGTATTTGTTTAACCGGAATAACTGGACCTACCTGAAATTTGTTTATAAGAATGACCTGGATAATGGTCAGGTAAATTATTACCAATTAGGCACCGACAATATTTTTGGAACAGTATTTAGAAGACCCAACATACCTTTTAAATTTCAGCAACTGGAAGAAAAGCGTTTGGAATTTTTTAAAGAATCACAGAGCGGACTGGGATATGGTGCTTCCATATCGAGTAAAAAATTTACAGCGCTTGAAAACCTGCCTGGTAAAGAATTTTTTACACAAAAAGGAACAGATCCCTTTAATACTTTTGAAGCACAAGTTCATTTTCGCTATGCTTACCTGGAGCGTTTGCTGGAAGATAATTTTTTGCGTTATAGTTTGGGTACCTTGTATCCAGTGATTGACCTGAAGTATACCAGGGGCATTGCCAAAGTGTTAAAGAGTAATTATGATTATAATAAGGTGGACCTGAGCATCTCGCATTCCACTAAGATCTCGCCCTACGGTTCTTTGTTTTATAATTTTTTTGCAGGAAAAGTGTTTGGCACCCTGCCCTATCAGATGCTGGATATAATACCGGGTAATGAAATGTATTATTACAACAAATATGCTTTCAACCTAATGCACCGTTTTGAATACCTCAACGATCAGTATGCTGGTTTTAATGTGGAGCACAATTTTGGAACGGGCATTTTTAAATTTATTCCAGTAACCAGGAAATTAAAGTTGCGGCAGTTCTGGACTGCAAGGGGTGTGGTAGGAAGCTTAAGCGATGCCAATAAGCAACTCAACTATGTAGGCAATCATCCCTATCGGTCGCTCGATAATAAATGGTATGTAGAATTAGGTACCGGCGTTGATAATATTTTAAAATTATTCCGCATCGATTTTGTGTGGCGTGTTGCTGCCCCTGACCCCACCAATGGTGCACTCCGTGATAAGTTTGGTGTATTTGGCAGCTACCGTTTGCAGTTTTAATAATATTTATTTCTCTGCGTAACCTCCCCACCCTTCTCGCCCGCAAAGCTTTGGCGAGCGAGGTGCGCCGCTGCGGTTAAAAAAATTCATACTAACAGAAAGCCCAGTTATTTACCCCTGTTTCCTAACATACTTCGTCAAGATCACAATCGTTTGTCCCTCAATCTTACCTTCAATCTGTTCTGTATTATCAGCAACTAGTCGGATATTTTTTACAACGGTACCCATTTTTGCGTTCAAGGTAGAACCCTTAACATCCAATGATTTGGTTAAAACAACGGAGTCGCCAGATTGTAAAATAGCACCATTGCTATCACGGTGCAAATCAACACTAGCATCATTTTCATGGTCTCCGGTGGCTTTGGCCCAGGCTAGTCTGTCATCATCCAGGTACATCAGATCCAGTTGTTCGGCGGCCCAGCTTTCTGCACGTAAACGGTTAAGCATACGCCATGAAACCACTTGCACGGCCGTAAACTCGCTCCACATAGAAGTATTCAAACACTGCCAATGTGCAGGATCCAATTCAGCTTTTTTATCGATCTGACTAACACAAACAGCACAAGCTATCAAAGAGTTCTCTTCATTGGATTGATCCTGTGGCTGCACTTCATACACATTCAGGTTTTCAGTGGATCCGCAGAGTTCACATTTATTTTCACTTCTGTTTAAGAGAATCTCTTCTAGTTTCATGGTCGCTTATTGAGGCCGCAAGGTAAGTATATACATCGAATGGTGGTTGCTGATTAAGCGGGTATGATTATGCCTATTTATTTTTTAAATGGGATAGTATTAAATAAAACAAGCTGAAATTGAGGCCTGTTGCTGTTTTCAAGAACCTGATACATCAATCCCGTTTCAAAACGAAGTCGATTATTGATGGCATAACCCAATGCGCCATAGATCCGATCGCGGTCATATACAGGACTATTCAGGTGTAGAAATATTTCATTATAGGCAGAAAGATACCAGGCATTTTTTTCTACCGTTTTTTTATTGAATGGGATATTAACAGAAAGAAAATAGCGAAAACGCATCCTGAAATTATTGGTCAAAAATCTTTCTTCAAAACGATAACGGTGTTGTAAAAAAAACTTTCCAAACTGTTGCTTGGTGATGAATTGCTGATAGATTCTATGTTCACTAGTAGCTGTTTTTAAATCAGTAACGGCTATATAAGGGTTAGATTGTATAAATGCATAACCCAGTAAAAGGTTATTGTTATTTTCAGTAAGGTTATAGCCAATGCCAGTTCTTAACAGCAACTGCTCCATATCACCGGCAAAATTATAATTGCGGTATTGTGCTTCATGCCACCAGTTCCATTTTTTGTTCATTTGTTTATTACCGAAATAAATGAACCAGTTGCCAATATCTGATTTTTGGGCAAATCCTTTAACACACAACACTTGAAATACAAAAAGGGAAATAATTAGCTTTTTCATATTTATCTTAAACCTTACTCGCGAAGATAAGATTCCGCTTTTATGCTTAGTTATTTCGGATATTTTCTTTTACGCTTCCCCCCTTATCACTGAAATTGTCTACCAAATACTAAAGTTTCAAAATTATGCTAGTCCTGCTTTCCTTTTTTTCAAAAAATGCTGGAGGACAGTAAAGAATTTGATAAAAAGCTGAAAGATCAAAAAAGGAAACAGAAAACGTCTCAATAAGCTTTTTTTGAAACTTTCAGGTATTGCAACAATTAATTAGAGTTTGTTGTTAATGTTATTGCTTAAAAAAATTAATCATGACATTTCAGCAAAAACTAGATCATCTAATTATATACAAAGAATCTATTCCTGAGGAATATGCCCTTAAAGAGTTAATTCACCAAACAAGCTATCTGTCAGATGGTGAGATGATTGAATGGAAAGGCGCTAGGCACGAAGTATTTTCTCCCATCTGCATTCATACCGCTAATGGTATTGAAAGAGTACAAATTGGATCTTATCCTATATGTACCCAGAAAGAAGCAATGACTGCCCTCGATGCAGCCTGCGCAGCATACAATGATGGAAGAGGCGAATGGCCTACCATGGGCGTGGCCGGAAGAATCAGTTGTGTGGAAGCTTTTATAAAAAAAATGCTTGAACAGAAAAGTATTGTGGTGAAACTGATCATGTGGGAAATCGGTAAAACCTATGCTGATTCTGAAAAAGAGTTTGACAGAACGATAGAGTATATTTATTCTACTATTGAAGCATTAAAAGATTTAGATAGAAATTCCTCCAGATTTACCATTGAGCAAGGCATTGCTGCCCAAATCAGAAGATCTCCCCTGGGGGTTGTATTGTGTATGGGACCGTTTAATTATCCATTGAACGAAACCTTCACAACGCTGATACCCGCTATTATTATGGGGAATACTTTATTATTCAAGCCACCAAAGCATGGCACTTTATTGCACTATCCATTATTAGAAGCATTCAAATCTTGTTTCCCTAAGGGAGTGGTAAATACCATTTACGGAAGAGGTAACACTATCGTTCCTGCTTTGATGGAGTCAGGTAAAATTAATGTGCTTACTTTAATTGGCTCCAGTAAGGTTGCTAACCAATTAAAAAAGTTACATCCTAAAGTGAACCGGTTAAGGGCTATTTTAGGATTAGATGCCAAAAATGCTGCCATTATTACAAAAGATGCAGATATCAAACTTGCAGTGCAGGAAACAGTATTAGGCGCTTTATCTTTCAACGGACAAAGATGTACTGCCATAAAAACGGTATTTGTACACCATACCATAGCTGAACAATTCATTGCTTTATTAAACGAAGCTGTATCAAAATTAGCATTCGGGTTACCCTGGGAAAAAGGAGTTACACTCACGCCACTCCCTGAACCTGGCAAACCAGCTTATCTGAAAGAACTTATAGAAGATGCTGAAAAATATGGTGCTAAGGTGATGAATGAACATGGTGGTACCATGCAGGAATCTTTCGTTTACCCAGCAGTTTTGTTTCCGGTAAATAACCAAATGAAAGTTTACAGCGAAGAACAATTTGGACCAATTATTCCTGTTATACCATTTGAAAATATCGAAGAGCCCATACAATATGTCATTAACTCAACGCATGGTCAGCAGGTAAGTTTATTTTCCAGGAACAAATCAGAATTGGCAAGCTTAATAGATCCTTTGGTAAACCAGGTGAGTAGGGTAAATATCAATAGTCAATGTCAGAGAGGACCAGACACTTTCCCATTTACCGGTCGCAAGGATAGTGCTGAGGGCACTTTGTCTGTTGTAGACGCTTTACGATCATTCTCTATCAGATCTTTGGTAGCTGCTAAATTAACCGATGATAATAAAGAAATTATCAATGATATCGTTTCTTCTAATGATTCAAACTTTTTAAGTACAAACTATATATTCTAAAAAACCTTGTGTTTGTTTTCATTTCTATATAAGTGCCCTTAATTAGAACAATAATTTCTATGGCTCTGTGATATCTACTAGTAGTTGGGTAGGATTAGAAATTCTACTTGCTAAACAGCTAAGAAAAATCAATGATCAGGCTTACAATTAAAGTGTTATGTCTGCTTAATTGACTGTAGTTCTAAATCTCCCTGTTTATTTTGGAAGAATTCTGCCTAGCATCCATAAGTTCCTTTCATTCCCATCTATTTTATGTAATGGTTATTATTTTAATCATTTATACATATATTTGAGCATTATATTAATCATTATGATTACTAAAGGGATTACCATATTACCTAAATTGGCCGAAATTCTAATAAGGTTTGGTGAGAACATTAAACTCGCCAGACTTAGAAGAAAACTCAGTGCGGAACAGGTCTCTGAAAGAGCCGGGATTACACGTACGACACTAAGAAAAATTGAGAAGGGAAGTTCGAGCGTTTCAATGGCAGGATATATTCAGGTATTATTTGTTTTAGGACTTGAAAAGGATCTGCTTGCAGTAGCAAATGACGATGAATTAGGAAGAAAGTTGCAGGATATTAAGTTGGTAGTAAAAAAAAGGTCACCCAAGAAGAAATAGTTTATGGAAATATTTGTCTATGCTGATTGGAGCGAATTGCCTGAGCCTACATTAGTAGGAATATTGTCCGTGATGCATACAAAGGGACGAGAAGTATTTTCATTTACCTATTCTAAGGATTGGATTAATAGTGGGATGGCCCAAAACTTAGATCCAGATCTTCAACTATTTAGTGGCCCTCAGTTTCTTACTGGTGAGAAAAAGAACTTTGGTATTTTCTTAGACTCATCGCCAGATCGGTGGGGTAGGGTTTTAATGGATAGAAGAGAAGCGATTCTGGCAAAAATTGAAAACCGGAAAATAAGAAATCTGTATGAGGAGGATTATCTTCTGGGTGTGTATGATTTGCACCGCATGGGGGCAGTTCGCTTCAAGCAGGATACTAGTGGTCCTTTTTTAAATGATAATTTGGGGCTTGCCGCACCGCCCTGGACCTCACTTCGTGAACTTGAATTTGCAAGTCTTCAATTAGAAAATAATGAACTGAAAGATGAAGATTTAATAAAATGGATCAGCTTATTATTGGCACCTGGTGCCTCATTGGGTGGAGCTCGTCCCAAGGCAAGCGTAACAGGTTCTGATGATTCGCTTTGGATCGCAAAATTTCCTAGTGTAAAAGACAAAATAGATATTGGTGCATGGGAAATGGTTGCCGCAGACATGGCAAGGGCTGTGAAAATCCGAACCCCTAAATCAATGATCAAAAAGTTTAATTGCAAACACCATACATTTCTATCCGGAAGATTCGACAGGTACATTACTGGAAGACGTATTCATTTTGCTTCAGCCATTACGCTACTTGGACATACAGATGGCGTAGAAGGTGTTTCTTATCTTGATCTGGCAGCTTTTATCATGAGAAATGGTGGAAATGTTGAAGAAGATCTTCAGGAACTATGGAAAAGAATTGTTTTCAATATAGCCATTAAAAACACCGATGATCATCTTAGAAACCATGGATTTCTACTTTCCCAGGCAGGATGGATACTTTCTCCTGCATATGATGTTAATCCAGTATATTTTGGAAAAGGACTAACACTAAATATTTCTGAAACTGACAACTCCCTTGATTTTGATCTTGCCCTTTCAGTAGCACATTATTTCAGGGTCAATAATGAAATCGCCAAAACTATAGTAAATGAGATAAAGCAAGTTGTAAGCAATTGGAATGTTTTTGCGAAGAAATATGGAATTTCTTCGCAAGAACAAAACTTGATGGCGGCAGCTTTTGAAACCGTGTAATCTAATCTTTTATAATAAAATTAGATATAGGATTATGTATTATAAACGAAAAGTGAAATTAAATAATAGTAAGGATGGGGAATTTGATGAATCATTCGCATCAAAACATCATTCAACAATCCCTTCCTTTTATTTCTTCTGTAAAACTGATATTTGTATTCAGAAGTATATATAATATTGCAAACTAATCTTTTTCCAATTTTGTTTGTTCTTTTACAAATGCTGCTCTTACAGGCGAAGGAGCTGATTTACCCTTGATTCCTTGCCATAGAATTTCATTCATGATTAAATCTGGTACCCTGTCTTCCTTAGACCAGTCATATTTTTCAGAAAGTCTAGACATTGCAGTTCCCTTATTAATCAATGGATTTTTCTCATTTAAATCAATATTTGAGGGCAAATGATTGAATATTGATAAATCTGGTTTGCTCGTAAAGGAACGCCACATGGGTGTGGCAGCGGCATCAAATTGAGTCATAGGCGGTAGTCCAAGTATCAATTCCATTGTTCGCAACATTCCAGATGTAGTATACATGGTATGATCTACAAAATTTCTTTTAACATATGGTCCTACAATATAAGCCGGACTTCTGTGTGCATCTACATGGTCGGGTCCGTTTTGCGCGTCGTCCTCCAAAATAAATACAACTGATTCTCCCCAAATTTTACTTTTGCTCAAATGATCAATAAACATTCCTACTGCCAAATCGTTGTCTGCAACATGTGCATAGGGGGTAGGTCTGCCTGCGCGCATTCCTTCTGTGTGGTCATTACCCATTCTAATGGTATTAAAATTGGGAACCGCCTGTATGGCAATTAGTGAATCAAAATCCTTTTTCCATTGTCTAAAACGAACGGTATCTCTAACCAATAAACTATAGGGCGCATAAGCGGCAGCATGTCCTTTCAGAACATCCAATCTTGGTTTGTTGCCAAAATCATCTGACACAAACTCACCATAAGAACGGTAACTTACATTGTTCTTTGCACAAAAATCCCAGATAAAGCCATCCTTGTTATTGCCTATTTTCAAAGTGGCTGAAGTGCCATGTGTGCCCCCTTTACCGCCATAATTCGCAGGCCAGTTTTTCTCTACATAATCATTAGCATAGGCACCCATACTCCAATTATGTCCGTCGGCACTTACCTCTGCATCCACATAAAAATTATCCAGTAACACATAATCATTTGCAATTTTATGTTGATTGGGTGTAACATGATTGCCAAATAACAATAAACTAGTATCACCATTTCCGCCCGTTACATCGCTCAATACTTGATCATAAGTTCTATTCTCCTTGATAATGTAGAACACATATTTGATTGGGGAAGGTGCACCTACCTTCATAGGAATTGGATTGCCAGATTCACCTTCTGTATTCAACTCTTTGGCTTTCGAATAGGGGGTATTTTTATACACTGCATTTGAATAAACGGCCATCTGTTTACTAGAGGGTTCGTTAAACATGCTTAGGGTTCCTTTAAACAAAGAACCGATATATTGAACTTGGGCAGGTTTGGTACTATCTCCGGCATGACTCAAAACTACTTGCTGTTTGTTTACAGGGTTAGGTCCGAATGGATTTGCATAAGAAGTTAACCCTTTCCCATTTGTTACAAAAATCTTGCTTCCCAATACTTTCACATTTGTAGGAAACCAGCCAACAGGAATAAATCCCTTTGACTTGCTATTTGGGATAAAGGAAACATCAAATACTGCAAGGCAATTGTTATCTGCATTTGCAATGTATAAGGTTTTTTCATCTTCACTCAAAGCAAGGCCGTTACTGGTAGAACCACTAGGAGATGAGGGGTACAAAGCGGCATTTAATGTTTCAATTACTTTCTGTGTTTTGGTGTCAATAACAGAAACCGTGTTGTCTTGTGAATTAGCTACAAAAAGCAGGTTCCCTTTTTTATTCAAAAGCAGTTCATTTGGATGATCACCTACTTCTATTTCGCTACTGATGATTGATTTATCAATATCATAAACTAAAAGTTTTTTATTACCCCAAAGGCTGATATACAATTTGCTTTTATCGGCAGATAATATGCAGGCATATGCTTCTGCACCTAAAGGCAATTGCTTTACCAATTGCTTTGTACTTAAGTCAAAAACATACAAGCTTTTGGCCTCTTTGGTAACCACAAATAGTTTATTGTGAATGGTTTCCTCAATATCCAAACCTGCTGTTCCAATTGGGTTTGGCCATGGTTTTCCAAGAACAAAGGAATCTAATAATTGCAATTTGTTTTTGTTGATGGCATATTTGTTTACCTGGTTGTCATGACCAGCAGACACGAACAGGAATTGGTCATTATTACTAAAAGTTAGTCCATACCAGGCTTTTGCGATAAGTATGCTATCTGTTTTTACTCCTTTTACAGCATCTATCAATTCAATTGAATGATTGCTTTGACCATTATTGGTTACTGCAATCATCTTCTTATTGTGACTTATGGCCATATTCAAAGGCAAATCGCCTAATCCTATGTTTTTACCCACGGGTGTTAATGACCAGCCATTGGGAAG
>CALRUV010000068.1:0-15275 GCA_943371455.1 Chitinophaga pinensis
TTTTTCCAGAACTTAGAGAATGGCAACAAATGCAACCAGATAATATCCTGATTACTTCCAAAGACAGTTTAGAAGTTTGTAAAAATCGATATCCCAAAATGAAAATAATTCACGAAGGGAATCATTTTGGTGTTACGGCTTTATCCCTTCCTTTTTTGAATCCGGTAACCCGTGAAAATGAAGTTCCTAAATACCTGATAATCTCCTTAAATGGCAAACAGTAAGCATTTCACAGGTATTGATTAGTTTTGACAGTAACACTATGACAGAGATCATCATCATTTTAGCATTAATACTGATCAACGGACTATTTTCTATGGCGGAAATCGCCCTTGTTTCTGCACGCAAGGCAAGGCTGGAAAGCCAGGCTGCCAAAGGAGATCAGGATGCAGGAAGGGCATTGGAATTAGCCAATCGTCCAGAATCCTTTTTGTCTACTGTGCAAATCGGTATCACATTGATCGGGGTATTAACAGGCATCTATTCTGGCGATAGTTTTAAGCAGCCCCTTCAAAATTGGTTACAATCTATAGATTGGTTAAGTGCGTATAGCGGCTCAATTGCCACCACCCTTATCGTAATTCTGGTAACTTATTTCTCCTTGGTTTTAGGAGAATTGGTGCCCAAAAGAATTGGACTGAGTAATCCGGAAGCGATCGCCAAATCTGCTGCCGGACCTATGCGGATAGTGGCCTGGATTACTTATCCATTTACTTGGTTACTTACCCATTCGGCCAATTTAATCATCAAATTGATGAATATAAAAGCTAATGAATCGCTGGTTACAGAAGAGGAGATCAAAGCCATTATCAGTGAAGGAACAGAACATGGTACCATTGAAGAAGCTGAGCAGGATATTATAGAGCGGGTGTTTCACCTGAGTGACAGAAGCATCACTTCTCTCATGACACACAGAACAGATATTATCTGGATAGAGGCTGGTAAAACTGTGGCAACCATTAAAGACGAAATGGATGATATCATCCACTCTGTTTACCCGGTTTGCGAAAAAAATATCGATCATATCAAAGGTAGTGTAAGTATCAAAGAACTTTTTTCAGCAGATCCTTCAGCCATAGTTGATACGATCATGCAGAAAGCCATGTATGTGCCTGAAAGCTTAACTGCTTACCAGGTTCTGGAAAAATTCAGGCAAACCAAAATTCACCAGTGTTTCATTGTAGATGAATATGGTAGTGTACAGGGTCTCATCACTTTAAATGATATCCTGGAAGCCATTGTAGGCGATATACCACAGGAAGAGGACGAAGATTATGCTTTTGTACAAAGGGCTGATGGCTCATTCCTGGTTGATGCACAAGTGCCTTTTTACGATTTTCTGGCACGCTTTGATAAAACAGAATGGATGATGGAAGGCGACCAGGACTTTGATACCCTTGCAGGGTTCATCATTCACCAACTGGAAAAGATCCCGCAAACGGGTGAAACCCTAGACTGGAAAGTGTTCCGCTTTGAAATAGTGGATATGGATAATCACCGGATTGATAAGATACTTGTTTCAAATACAGAAATGATGGACAAAGAAGATGAATAATTAATTATCTCATCTTCCTAATCACTCAAAAATTTATTCTGTGTAAATCTGTATAATCTGTGGCAATTTTTTAAAACGCAAACTCCACCGTTCTTTTAGGAAAATCAAGCTTATAACTCTTATCCTTTTCACCATTCTTTACATGAAAAATATTGCTCTGCGCTTTTTCAAAATCGTATAAAAGGGTGCAATCGATCTCCAGCTTTTTCATGTCTTTAATGCCCGAAATTTCCAGGTAAGACCAAACACTTTCTTTCTGAATTTCGTGGCCAATATAATGTAGTGTAGCAGGCTGGCCATTTACTTTTAGGATCAGTTTTTTTGTCAGGTAATTATTGATTTGTTTATCTATGAATTCCAGGTTAGCGCCATTAATGATATCTACTTTAGCAGTAGCATATTTCTGCAAAGTTTTTTCCAGGTCCTCTGTAAATATCCGCACACTGATTTCTACATTCGCATCCTTTGCATTATGATTTATTTCAATAACTGAAACAAAAAAAGGATGGAGCAGGGCTATGGCAGCTGTCATCATCCATTGAACCATTATATTTACCATTCAACAAGTTTATTTTATAACTGCAAATGTCCGCTTTAATTTGAAACACCAACCATGAATGATTTCGCACTTTATTTTGAAATGGGTTTTAAGCATATAGCAGATTATCTGAAGGGGAATGACCATATCCTTTTTGTTACGGCTTTGTGCCTGAGATACCAGTTTTCCGACTGGCGCAAACTGCTGATCTTGGTTACGGCATTCACCATCGGTCATTCCATTACCTTGGCTTTGAGTGTATTTGAAATGATTGATTATCCTGTTAGATGGATTGAATTCCTCATTCCTGTAACCATCGCTATTACAGCCCTCAGCAATATTTTTGTGAAGAAATTTGTTTTCAAATCACGTTTTCCTTTAATATATTTTTTGGCCTTGTTTTTTGGACTGGTTCATGGTTTAGGCTTCAGTAACTATTTAAAAAGCCTCTTGGGATCTGATAAAAATGTGGTTGCAGAGCTATTAGCATTCAATATTGGGCTGGAAGCCGGACAATTATTGATTGTATCCATAATTTTAATGATTTCCTTTATATTCGTAACCATTTTGAAAGCCAATAGAAGAGAATTCCTGTTGGTGCTATCTGCCGGTATCATGGCTTTGGCTATTCAAATGGCATATGATCGTTTCTTACCTTTAATAAACCAATAACATGAACAAACTGTTTTCCCTGGTTGTTTTGCTGTTTACTGCCGCTTTATTGAATGCACAGGATATCCGCAACAACCCAACATCCAATCACGGTAATCGTTTTGAGCAACTGGGTACCATTTTACCAACACCCAATGAGTATAGAACGGCTAGTGGTGCTCCCGGTCCAAAGTATTGGCAGCAGCGTGCAGACTATATGATCAAATGTGAATTGGATGAAGCCAATCTGAAATTGAAGGGCAGTGAAACAGTTACTTATTTCAATAACTCACCTGATGTGTTAACCTATATCTGGTTGCAGTTAGATGAAAATGAGCATAGCAATGTAAACAATGCAGATTACCAGAACGCCAGCGAAATGGGCAGAACAGTAACTGCAGCTACTATTGATGATTTGGAGGGTAATAAAAAAGACAATGGATATGGTGACATTATAACCAAAGTAACAGATGCTACCGGCAAATCACTAGCCTATACCATCAATAAAACAATGATGCGTATCGACCTTCCTACCTCTTTAAAACCCGGACAGAAATTTGTATTTAATATTGACTGGAACTATAAGATTCCTGACAGAAATACTTTCCGTGGTGCTCGCGGTGGTTATGAAGTATTAGGCGATGATGCCAATATACTTTTCACCATGGCACAATGGTTTCCTCGCTTATGTGTGTACAGCGATTTTCAGGGATGGCAGCACCACCAGTTTACAGGTAGGGGAGAGTTTGCCCTGGCTTTTGGTAATTATAATGTTCAAATTACCGTACCGGCAGACCATGTAGTATTGGCTACCGGGGAGTGTCTGAATTATGCACAGGTATTAACACCCGCACAATTGGGAAGATGGAACCAGGCACAAACTGCCAAAGAACCTGTGGAAGTAGTTACATTGGCAGAAGCTGTAAATGCTGAAAAACAAAAAAGTACCGCTAAAAAAACATGGGTATTCAAAGCAGAGAATGTGCGTGATTTTGCCTGGACTTCCAGCAGAAAATATGTTTGGGATGCGATGCCAACCTATGTAGAAGGCAAGAAGATCATGTGTATGAGTGGTTATGCAAAAGAAGCTTATGGTCTTTACCGTAAATTCTCTACCAAACTGGTGGCACATACCATACGTACCTATTCTAAATTTTCTATTCCTTATCCTTATCCGGTAGCACAAAGTATCGAAGCAGCCAACGGTATGGAATATCCGATGATCTGCTTTAACAATGGTCGTACCCAAAAAGATGGCACTTACAGTGAATCTACTAAACTGGGTATGGTGGGTGTTATAATACATGAAGTGGGCCATAACTTTTTCCCGATGATTGTTAACAGCGATGAGCGTCAATGGTCATGGATGGATGAGGGCTTGAACTCATTTGTTCAATACCTCACCGAAGAATTGTTCGACAATAAATATCCTTCCAGAATGGGTTATGCTGCATCTATGAAAGCGTATATGTCTTTACCCAAAGATCAGTTGGAACCTATTATGACTAATAGTGAAAACATTATTCGCTTTGGTCCTAACGCTTACACAAAACCTGCAACAGGCTTGAATATTTTACGTGAAACAATCATGGGACGTAAATTATTTGATTTCTCTTTTAGGGAATATGCGAGAAGATGGGCTTTCAAACACCCTACACCTGCAGACCTTTTCCGTACCATGGAAGATGCCAGTGGCGAAGACCTTGACTGGTTCTGGCGAGGATGGTTTTATGGTATCGAACCTTGTGATATTGCTTTAGATTCAGTTAAATATGCAGTATATGATCCCAATGCCATCCCTTCGCCTCTGAGTTTGGGTGGAAGAGTTAGTAGTGGTGGAATTCAGGGAATTAGCAGTGGCCCACTCGGAATGGATAGACCAGAGTTAATTACTTTTGATGATATTTCAAAGATTAGAAATAGGGAGGACAAGAACATATTATTCCTCACAGATGTAGATACCAGCCTGCGTGATTTTTACTGGAGATACGCTCGTGGTATTGAGCCTTACGATTCCATCACAAAGGCAACATCGCCTGAAGTTGCAGGAACAACCATACCTGTAACCATGGATGAATCCGATAAAACAAAGTATGCGAATGTTCACTTATATGAATTGTCACTCACCAACAAGGGTGGATTGGTAATGCCGGTAATTGTAGAATTTACTTTTGAAGATGGAACCAAAGAAGTAGAAAGAATTCCGGCTCAGGTTTGGCGTTTAAATGAAAACCATATCACTAAACTATTTGCTACCAGGAAAAAAGCAACCAATATCAAGCTGGATCCTTTGAAAGAAACTGCTGATATTAATGAAGGCAATAATAACTGGCCTGCAAACGGAGAACCGAGCAAATTCGCCATTTTTAAAGCAAGAGGCGGTGCTCGTGGTCAATCTCAGGGTATCAACCCAATGCAGAATGCCGCATCTAAAAAAGGTCAATAAATAAAAATAATTTCAAAAAAACCACTGATGTGAATCAGTGGTTTTTTTTTGAAGGATGTATCGAAATAATCAACAATAAAAATGTATAATTTACCCTCATGAAAAAAGTACTTATTTTCTTATTTATATGTAGCTCCTTTCTTACAAAAGCAGCTACTGTAGACAGTTTGATGATCTACAGTAATAGTATGCACAGAGCCATTAAATCCGTGCTCATTCTTCCTGTATCCTATCAAAAAGAAAAGAGTAAAAAATATCCGGTAGTTTACCTTCTGCATGGCGCATTTGGCAGCTATGCAAACTGGATTAAAAAAGTACCCCATATTCAGGCACTGGCCGATACACATGATATGATCATAGTTTGCCCTGATGGTGGTTTTACCAGTTGGTATTTTGATAGTCCGATAGACAGCACTTATCGTTTTGAAACATTTGTTGGTAAAGAAGTGCCTGAATACATGGATAAAAATTACAGAACTATTGCCAACAGAAAGGGTAGGGCCATTACCGGATTGAGTATGGGCGGCCATGGAGGAATCTTTTTAGCTTTCAGACATGCAGAACGTTTCAGTGCTTGTGGTAGCATGAGTGGCGCCTTGCATGTATCCGTGATCACAACAAGGTACGATGTAGAGAAAAGATTGGGTGAACCCTCCGACAAAAATACCTATTGGAAGGATTGGAGTGCATTGAATGTGATTGAAAAATACCCGCAAGACTCTTTAAAAATCATCATCGATTGCGGAACGGAAGACAGGGTATTACCCATGAACAGAGCGATGCATGAAAAGATGCTGAAACTGAAGATTCCACACGATTATACAGAAAGACCAGGTGATCATAATTGGGATTATTGGAAAGAAGCCATTGACTACCAATTATTGTATTTTAAGAAGCATTTTGAGCAACAGAAATAGAATAGTATTGAGTTTTGAGTTTGGGGTTTAGAGTTAGAGGGAGAGTGGAAAAAAACAAAGCAACTCAAAGAATTGAGTTGCTTTTCATTAATGCAGCCAATACAATGAAGCCCCGTTAATAAATC
This sequence comes from Chitinophaga pinensis, assembly GCA_943371455.1. Taxonomy (GTDB): domain Bacteria; phylum Bacteroidota; class Bacteroidia; order Chitinophagales; family Chitinophagaceae; genus Sediminibacterium; species Sediminibacterium pinensis_J. The sequence continues at coordinate 6,233 of CALRUV010000068.1, forward strand.
ATTGCATCTGCCATCTGCACTAAATTTGGTGTATACCAGGGGGATGTATAGTTTTAGTTTGGATACAACAATAATTAGTTTAATGCTATATTTTGCAATCTCAAACCTGTTTCAACGTTTCCATTCAAACTAATACCTCTATGTACCTCTGTACCTCTGTGTTGAAAAAAAGTAACATATAGTGTAATCTAGAATACGCAGTTATTTTTTACCCGGTTGCCTGTATTGAACAGAAAAATTAACCCCAAAACTGCTGAGTTTGATAGTCCCGAAACCTACACCACCTAGAGGAAGTTTGGCATAGGGCTCAATTAAAAGAGAGGCATGCTTGCTAAGCCTGTTTTCAAAGCCTGCAGACAAGTGCAGTATTGACAGGACATAGTTTTCTCCTGTATTGTATTCTGCCCATTTAACCCAGGGCGAACCATTGTAATGGTAATAATAATTGTATTCTTCACCCTTCATAAAATAGGTGGAGAGACCGGTATTAAGACTGACAGATTTTTTCCCATTACTAACAAGGGTATAGCTTACCAGTAAGGGTAATTCCCACATTTTGCAATTACCTTCCACCATATCAAGTTTGTAATAACTTATTGGTGTGCCTTTGGGAGCAGTGAAGTCTTCTCCTACTAATTTATAGTTTTTCTTGGTATAAATAACGCCTGTTTTTAGTGCCCATTTATCATTAAAATGATAACCAGCAAGTGCACCTATATTGAACCCGGGCTTTTCGTCATAGGTAAATTTAACGGTGCTCTTATCTATTCCCGTTAAAACACTCAAACTCAATCCCCTGCCCCTTTTAGACATTGCTGGGTTGGCTTTGGTTGATGCAATTTTTTCTAAACTTGCATCTTCTTTATTCTTTGATGGTTCAACAACCGGACTGGTTTTTTCAGGTATAATTGGTGTATCCTCTTTCTGAACTGAAGTAGCAGGTTTTTCTGGCGAAACCATCATGACAGTTTCCTTAGATTCTACTGATTTAAACTGCTGATCATCTTCGTTCTTATTTACAATTGTTGCTGCTGTTTCAGGCTTTATTGAAGCATTGGTTTGATTATCAGAGGATGGGTTATTTTTATTTCCACTTGCTGCTATTGTTTTTGTTTCTTTTGTTTTTTGATTAGGATATGTAGGGTTATTCTCTTTGCTAACAATAACCTTTGTTGTTTTCTCGGGAGTTAGAATTTCTGTTTTATTCTGTATCGGTTCAGAAGAATTTGTTGTGCTGGTTTCAGCTATCGTTGCAGGAGCAGAAGGTTTGACTGTTGTATTGCCAGCAGGCAAAACTGTTGCAGGTAAATTAGCTGCATGGTTATTTTGCTGGTAAAGGGTATAAAAAATACCAGTACCGGCCAATAAAACGGGTAGTAACCACCAGAAAAGAAACCTTCTTTTTTTCTTTTCTAAGGGCATTACTTTATCTAACTCATTGCTGAGCGCCTGCCAGTTAGCTTTTCCGGGTGAATCATAACCTCCGGCTGCCTCCCTGCTCATCTGGTCAAGCTCATGATCGTCGCCAAGATTATACATATGCTTTGTATGCGGATTGTTGGGTAATAATTTTTCTAAGGTTGTTTCTTGCTTTCGACAAATTTGATTTTGATGCACCTACACTTATACCTAATTCTGTGGCTATTTCCTCATGACTAAATCCTTCTATCACAAATAAATTAAATACGGTTCTGTAAACAGGGGTCAGTTTCCTGATGGCTACTATAATTTCCTGGTACATCAATTTATCAATGCCGTTTTCCTTTGTTTCTACAAATGTGTTGCTCTCTTCACTAATTTCATGACTTACCAGTTTTAAGTGGTTCTTTCTCAAATGATCGATACAAGTATTCACCACTATTCTTTTAAACCATCCTTTTAGCAATGCTTCCGTTTCGCCCGCTCTTGTACGGTCAAATTGGTGGATGTTCTTGAATAACTTGATAAACGATTCACTCGTTAATTCTTCCGCTTCTTCCTGTTTACTTACATAACGGTAACTGATCTTAATAGCATAATCATACAGCCAATGATATAAGTCACGCTGGCTGTTCCGGTCATTTTTACAACAACCGTCAATGAGGCTCGATATCTGGTGTATCTCCCGGGGCAAAATTCTTTAGTAGGATACAACAATTAAAATAATAGCCCTAAAACTACTACTTTCATGCAGTTATACGCAAGAAGGTCAAAAAAGGTTGCTTTTGTGTAGCTTTTGTTAGGATCGTATATATCAGAAGATAAACATAGTAAGGCTATCCGCCTGTTCTACCATCTCTTACCGCTTTTTTCTTACCAGAAGTCTTTTTTTCGAATTCTACTACTTCTTTCGGTTTGGGTTTTTCGGCGGTTTTTGTTTTAGTAGAATCTGCTATAGGTTTCCCGCTTGCCTGGTTTAATTCAACAGGATCATTTACAACCAGGTTATCCAGAAAATATTTTTCAGTGACCAAAAGCCTGCCTGATTTAGGGTCAAAATATCGCCAGTTGCCATGGCGCAGAGAATTGCCTTCATTTTTTATAATGACCCTTTCATATTTATTGGGTTCTACCGGGTCCTGAACATCAATCGTATCAAAACCCTTATCCGGATTGGTAGAACGCCAGTTTTCTTCATGTTCCAGTCCTTCAAATGTCAGGTACCTGGAAAGTCCATGTTTATTGCCCCATCTAAATGTTTCAATGGCTATGGGATCGCCCTGTAAATTATACTTGCGCCATACGCCTTCTTTCCTGTCATTAACATAAACCCCTTCTTCCTCATAGGCTTTCTCACCCCTTAAAGCGGGCATTTGTACCAGCCATTTGCCTTGTTTGCCGGTTTTTACATTCACCCGGTTAATAGTATCGCCTGTTGAGGTTAGTTGGAATGATTTTAACTGTCCATCTGAACAAATTGAAAATAATATCAATATAGATAAGGCAGTAAATCGCATATTCACTAAATTGGGAATTCGAAATTACTAATATTCAATCCTGCTATGAGAAAATTAACATTCCTCTTGTTATTGCTTTTATCAACCTTAATTCAGGCACAGGTAAAGCCAACATCCGCATCTGAACATCTTAAGAAATTAGACCAGCGTAAAGAGGCTTTGCAAAGATCCATAATAAACGATAGCTCCTTCAGAAATATTGGTCCCAGCATTATGAGTGGCAGGGTTGCAGACCTGGAAGTAAACCCCGATGACCCTACAGAGTTTTATGTGGCATACGCATCAGGCGGTTTATGGCATACGGTTAATAACGGACAAAGCTTTGTACCCATTTTCGATTCTGTAGATGTGCTCATTATGGGCGATATAGCCGTTAACTGGCAAACCCGCACCATCTGGGTTGGTACCGGGGAAGTAAACAGCAGTCGCTCCTCCTATGCGGGTATCGGTGTTTATCGCTCTACCAATAATGGTAAGAGCTGGGATTACCTGGGATTACCTGAAAGTCACCATATTGGCAAAATACAATTACATCCTACAAACGATAATATTGCCTGGGTGGCTGTTTTGGGACATCTGTATTCTCCTAATAAAGACAGGGGTATTTACAAAACATCAGATGGTGGTAAAAGCTGGAACCATACTTTGTATGTTGATGAAAATACCGGTGGGATAGACCTTACGATCAACCCAAAAAATCCTGATGAATTGTATGCAGCTATGTGGTACCGTACCCGCAGAGCCTGGAATTTTGAAGAAGGCGGAAAAACCAGTGGTATTTACAAAAGTACGGATGGTGGTAATAAATGGGTACTGATCACCAAAGAAGGAAGTGGTTTTCCAAACGGTGATGGGGTGGGAAGAATTGGTTTGGCAGCCTCCTTCCAAAATGCGAATATTATCTATGCGGTTGTTGACAATAATTTTAGACAACCAGATACTGCACTGCAGAAAAAAGATACCACACGATATGTGTTGCGCGATTTTAAGGATCTGAGCAAGGAACAATTCCTGGCATTGGATGATAAAAAATTAAATGCTTTTGTTGGATCCAGGCGTAATGGTATTCCTGCTAAATACACTGCATCTGTATTAAAGGATGCAGTAACAAAAGACAAGTTTCCTCCCTCTGTTATCTGGGATTACCTTTTTGATGCCAACACGGCCTTATTTGAAACACCCATTATTGGTTGCGAATTATACAGAAGCGATGACGGCGGTAATAGCTGGAAAAAAACAAATACCAAACCATTAACCATGTACAGTACCTATGGTTATTATTTTGGAAAAGTCTTTGTGAGTCCGTCGAATGATGATAAGGTAGTTTTAACTGGTTTTGATATTGAAATGAGTACCGATGGTGGTAAAACATTTAAATATATCGGGGGTGATAATGTGCACGCCGACCACCATATCGCCTGGATGAATCCTAAGAAAGACAGTCATATGGTAATTGGTAACGACGGAGGTTGTAATATAACCTACGATAATGGCCAACACTGGTTTAAAGCAAATACCCCGCCTGTTGGTCAGTTTTACAATATCACTTTCGACATGGCCAAACCTTACAATGTATATGGGGGCTTACAAGATAATGGTACCTGGTTTGGATCCAGTACCACCAGAGAAAATTTTGAATGGTTCGATTCCGGCGAAAATCCTTTTAGAGGAATTGGTGGGGGAGACGGGATGCAGGTGCAGGTTGACTTTCGCGATAACAAAACTGTTTACAGTGGATCTCAGTTTGGGGCTTATTCCCGACAAAACCTCGCTACCAAAGAATTCAAATCTGTAAGGCCTTTCCGCGATCTGGGAGATCCGTCTTTACGTTACAACTGGCAAACTCCTATTTTATTGAGCAGACATAACCAGGATATTTTTTATTATGGCAGTAATAAATTCCACCGGTCATTCAACAAGGGCGATTCTTCAGTGGCGCTAAGTGATGACCTGACAACCAATCCCAAGCAAGGTGATGTTCCTTTTGGAACGCTAACCACTTTGAGCGAAAGTCCCCTGCGTTTTGGTTTAATTTATGTAGGATCTGATGATGGCAATGTTCATGTATCCAAGGATGGCGGTTATAGCTGGCAACTCATTACACGCAGGTTACCAAAGGGTGGCTTATATGTTAGTAGAATCATAGCCAGCTCTTTTAAAGAGGGCAGAGTATATCTTACATTAAATGGCTATCGCAACGATAATTTCCTGCCTTATGTATACAGGAGTGATGATTACGGGGAAAGCTGGGAGCAAATTGCCAAAGACCTTCCCAATGAACCTGTAAATGTGATTCGTGAAGACTTAAAGAATGAAAATATATTATTTTTTGGAACGGATGGTGGTTTATATGTTAGCCTGGATGCTGGCTCAAGCACCATGATGTGGAACAAAGGATTACCCTTTAGTGTGCCTATTCATGATTTGGTATTGCATCCCAGAGAAAATGAAATCATTTTAGGAACACATGGCAGAAGTATTTACATAGCCAAATTAGACGATGTGCAAAAACAGGCAAATGATCCAAAGAATAAAGCAAAAGAGTAACTGATAGTAAGTGCTGTTTTTTATAAATAGGTACTCTGCGAAGACTCCGAATATATAGCTGTGCTGTTGTTATAGGTAACTATTTTTACCGCAGCGGCGCAGAGAACGGGGAGTTTTCGCAGAGGTTTTTTTATCTATTTAATTTCTTTTTTTCCATAAAATAAAACCTGTAATACTTAGTATTGCTCCGGATAATCCAAATAGGCAATAAAGTATTTTTATAGGTAGCCCTCCATATTTTCCATAATGTATTTGGGCATTGATAATATCCCTTCTGTTTTCTGCAGGAATTTCATTTACAAAACCTGTTTTATAAATATTTCCGGTACTGTCTAATATAATATAATCAGCCAGATTTTTTGAATGAATAAAACTGTTGGTACTGTTACTTCCATAAACAGCAGTCACACTGCTTTTGCGTTGTGCGAAATAAATAACATGTTCATTAAAATTGGGTTCTTTATTTTCTAATGCCACAAATGCACTGTCTAAGCTGAAATATAAGGGGGGCGTGGTTTTTACTATTCTTTCATAAGATCCCTGATCTGAATAAAAATCCTTTTTAAAAACATATCGCTGCATCCAAAATCCTGTTCCGGCAATCATGAAGTTGAATAATAATGCATAAACCCCAATAATTTGATGCAGGTGTTGTCTGGTATAAATAGCTTTTCGAAATTGGAGTACCGGCAATATTTTTCTTCTGTATTGAATGATGCCCGTAATGATACTTAGTAAGAAAAGCAGTGATAAAATTCCTAAAAGCCATTCTCCTTTTTGTTTCAAATGAAAGGAATTGTGAAAAGCAGAAAGCCAGCTCATGAAATTCCCGCTGATATCATTGCCACGTTTACCAATAATTGCGGCAGTTTGCGGATGCAAAAATAATTGCAAGGGTTTTTTGCCTTCCTGATAGGAAGAATCGTAAATGGTAAATGTATAAGGGTTTTTTATAGATGTGGTGATTACTGCCTGACTGATCTGAGCTTTTGGAAAATATTTTTTTACAGAACCAAAACAGCTATCCAAACCAATAATTTGCTTTCCTGATTCTATTGTATAGGCTGGATATTGCAGCCTGTCTAATTCTTCATGAAATACCAAAGCAGCGCCAGAAATGGACATGACTAAAATAAAAACACCGATCAGTAAACCTGTCCAAGAGTGAATAAGAAATAAGACACCTTTTTTCATGATGATGAGACTGAATTAAGTTTGCAATTTAATGGAAAGTAAAGATGCCGGCTAATGCCAAATGCTTTTCAGTTCAAACATTTTGCCATCTACCAAAGCTGTTCCATTTTCCTTTTTGGGTAAAATGTGTAACTTATTAAGTCCCTTCTTAGAAAAGAATATTTCTGTCATCACTACAGAGCCATCATCTGCAAACAATTCTACAGATGAGCGATCAATGAATAAGTGCATGTTTAATATTTCATTTCCTGAAGTTCTTGGTGCTACATGTAAACCAGAAAAATCCTTTGAAAAACCAATGTCAGAAAATCCTGTCCTGTCTATGTAGTATTGCTTTTTGGTATTATTATAGCCGATGGTCAGTTTTTCATTTTGGTCATTCATCAAAACAATACCCACGTCATCTTTTCCTGACTTGCCTAAATCAAATTGCAGATACAATTCATTTTTTGTGATGGGATAAGTATTATTGATAGTTAATGGTGTTGGCTTTAATTGCGTTCGCAAATTTTCCAGTTCTTTTACAGGTGCAGAAATTAATTGAAAATTATTGGATGATTTTTGTAGACTGAGTTCTCGGGGTATGGTCATGGCACTTCTCCATTTTTCTGTTGGCACTACCTGGGCATATTGCCAGTTGCTCATCCAGCCAATAAAGAGTTTTCTACTATCCGGGTTGTTATGCCAGGTTACGCCTGCATAATTATCTTTTCCATAGTCTAACCAATAAGTGGTTTCTTTTGGTGCATCACTGGTAAAAACGGATCCGTTAAAATCACCTATAAAATACTGTGTTCCACTGCCGCCATTAGGAGCACCAGTGCCCACACTTACCAATAATACCCATTTAGAATCTTTGCCGTCTTTTGTTCTTAGTTGAAAAAGATCCGGGCATTCCCATACGCCTCCATGATTACCTTCCGTTTTGCCGAAACTTCCACTTTGTTTCCAGTCTTTTAAATTGCTTGATTGGTAAAATTGCACATGGTCAGCAACAGCCAGTGTCATGATCCATTTTTTGCTGGCTTCGTGCCAGATCAGTTTTGGGTCTCTAAAATCTTTGATTCCGGGGTTTTTGATAACAGGATTGTTGGCATATTTTTTCCAGGTTCTTCCTTTATCTAAGCTATAAGCAATACCCTGTGTTTGAAAATCTATCTTTCCCGCTTTTTCGCCTGCCATATCATGATAGGTGTAAATAGCCACCAAAGGAGATTCTTGTCCTTTTTTAAATCCGCTTGTATTGTTCTTGTCTACTACCACACTACCCGAGAAAATATAGCCTAACGAATCGGGGTATAATGCTACGGGTAAATGTTGCCAGCGAACCAGATCCTTGCTGATGGCATGCCCCCAATGCATCGGCCCCCATACAGTTGCACCCGGATAATACTGGTAGAATAAATGGTATTCCCCTTTGTAATATACCATGCCATTGGGATCATTCATCCAGTGTTCCTTTGGAGAAAAATGGAATTGTGGTCTGTAAGCTTCGGTATCAAATGTTTTCTGAGCGTTTAACGGCATCTGAAAAAAAGTAGCTATGCAAACAATCGCCAAAAGTTTATAAAAGTATAGCTGGAAATTTCTCATCATTTTCTTTATGGTTGGGATACAATTTACAGATTAATCATGAGGGTGTGGGATAGTATTAGCAGGTATGTTAATCGGATTGGCTGGATCTAGCAAAGTATGCTGCTTTTTAGTGAATAGGTGTTTGAAGCCTGATATGATTTGTGGGATGGTTCCGGCATTTTTTACCAGTAATTGGGTTGTGTTCCATTGTACTAAATTTCCCAATATCAGTTTAACGGGATTAATAGAGCTGCCAATGATATAGGATTTGGCAAGAAAACCTGCTGTCAAGCCTACTGCCGAACGCAGGAAATCATTCGAAAATAATTTTGGCATAAGTTCTTTTTTGAAAGCATTAGCCAATATGTCAAAAGGCTTGACATTATTTTTTGTAATGATTATTTGTTCTTTCAGTATTTGCCAACTTTCTTCCTGCGCTGTTTCAAGCTGCTGTATTGCCTGCAAAAGTTCTGTATGAGAGCTGATCTTTTCCATCAATTAAGCATTAAGTTGATAAGTGAGTTATTTACTTTATTTCGTATTTTTTTATGAAGAAGATAAAGTACGAATGCTATTAATGCATACAATAAGCTCACTACCAGAAATCCGAAATAGAGCTTACCCATGAGTTCTCCCAACCATAAAGCGAGTGCAATGGTTAAAGAAAAGAGGGCAATTATCATCGACAACCCCATAATCACTCTGGAAATCAATGTAGAGAAAACTAAAGTCATTTTTTCTAATGACTTTAGTTTCCACAATTCCATACTGTTCTCTGAAAAAATCTTCAG
>CALRUV010000069.1:0-15150 GCA_943371455.1 Chitinophaga pinensis
CAAATCCCAATAAAAGGAAGGAGGATAAAATAATTTTTTTCATAATAAGGTTTTTAGGTTTAAGGGTTATTCCGGCTCAAATCCTAGCATGAAGGTAAATCTTGATGCATCTTTGAGAGCGCCACCCGGTGTAAACCTATCCAATCCTATGCCATAATCAAATCCAAGCAAACCAAACATAGGCAGGAAGAAGCGCATACCCAATCCCACAGAGCGTCTTAGCTGAAAAGGATTATAATCTTTAAAACTATACCAGCCATTTGCCGCTTCAAAAAAGCCCAGGGCATAGATGGTACTGCTAGGGTTTAAGCTGAGCGGATAACGCATTTCCAGTGTGTATTTATTGAAAATGGTGAAATATTGGTTGGCCGTTTGTTTATCAGGATTAATTTTTGGGTTAGAAACATCGTAAACAGGATATCCTCTGTGTGCAATGATATCGTAGCCCAATAAGGCAAACTGGTTGCTCAAACCCGCATCACCCACCTGGAATCGCTGGAAAGGTGATATTTCCAAATCCGGACTAAACTTGCCCAGGTAGCCAAATTTTGCAGAAGCTTTCAAAACAAACTGCTTGTTTCTTTCTTCACCTCTTGGTTTACCCAATGGCACATACCATTCGCCATTAAAGCGCCATTTATGGTATTCAATAAAATTATAGGGGTTATCCTTGTTCAGCACATTCTTGTTAAAAAGAGAATAAGGAGGTGTTACCTGTAAACTCAACAGAAAGGTAGAACCAGAACGTGGAAATAAAGGCGCATCTACTGATGAACGTTGCAGGGCAATACGGTAGTTAATATCATTTACATTACCATTATCAAAACCAGGCAGATTGGTTGGGTCGATGGCATAATTACTCAGCTTATAGCGTGTATAGTTGATACCCTGTGATAAAGAGAAATAATCATCCGGCCATTTTAATTGCTTGGCAATACTAACTGTCATACCGGTTGTATTGATATACCTTGAATCTGCCACATTGGGATCGTAAATACCGGTTAATGGATCAAATGTTTGACCATATTTGGTATTATAGATACTTACTGTAAAAGCATTTCTTTTCTTACCACCCAACCAAGGTTCAGTAAAGGAGAAATTATAAGAACGGAAGGCCTTACCATTACTTTGTATGCGGAGACTGAGTTTTTGTCCATCACCCATTGGCAAAGGATCCCAGGCTTTTTTGGTAAAGATATTACGGATAGAAAAGTTATTGAAGGATACACCCAATGTTCCGGTAAGTCCGATGGTTCCACCCCATCCGGCACTCAACTCCAGCTGGTCACTTGATTTTTCTTCTACGCCATAATTAATATCCACAGTACCATCATCAGGGTTAGGAACAGGATCGATCTTAATTTTTTCCTGGTTAAAATAGTTCAGCTGTGCAATTTCACGCTGAGAACGGATCAGGTCTGTTCTGCTGAATTTTTCTCCTGGGATGGTACGTAATTCCCTTCTAATAACATATTCTTTGGTACGGTCATTTCCGGTAATGCGTACATTCTTAATGGTAGCTTGCGGACCTTCCACAATTCTAATTTCAAAGTCGATGGTATCATTATAAACAGCCGTTTCAACAGGATCTGTTCTAAAAAATAGGTAACCATCGTCCTGGTATAAGCCACTTACATCGCCGCCATCAGGAGATCCTGATTTACCCAGCTTTTTATTCAGTATCTCTAAGTTGTAGGTATCGCCTTTACGAATAGCCAGGATAGATGTTAGTACAGAATCGGAATATTTGGTATTGCCTCTCCAGGTTATATTTCCGAAATAATACTTGCGCCCTTCACTGATCTTCAAATCGATATTCAGGTTACCACGTAGTACATGGTAAACAGTATCTTTAACAATTACCGCATCCCTAAAACCGAGTGTATTATAATAGTCCAAAATATTATCCTTATCATCCAGGTACTTTTTCTCGTCGAATTTGGCACCGGTTAATTTGATCCTTACATAAGGGTCCAGTACTTTTTTGGTTTTGGTAAAACTTAAAAAGCCTGTTTCACGCATATAATTTTGAAAATTATAACGCTTGGCGGGTACCAGAAAACCCTTATCGAAGCTTGGGAAAAGGGTAAGGCGTGATTGCTCTTTGGTATCCTTTAATTGCTTTTTCAACTTGCCATCATCAACTGTATTACCCCCAAAATTGATATTGTTTATTTTTACCTTGTTTCCTTTATCAATTATAAAATCTAGTGCCAGTGTATTGGAAATAGAAGTGTCTTTTCTTTCTACAATCTTCACTTTAGAATCGCGGTAACCTTTTTCTGCATAGAATTTATTGATCGCTTCCACTGCAGAGATCTTCATATTCTCGGTAATCACACGGTTAGGCACCAATCCGGTTTTGCCTGCCAGATCTTCGCTCTCGCCTTTGCGTATTCCTTTGAAAAAGAAACGGGATAAACGGGGTCTTTCTGTTACACTTATTTCAACATCTATGTTTCTTCCGGTAAGTTTGGTGAGGTATATTTCAACGTTGCTGAAATAATTCTGGCCCCAAAGTTTTGTTATTGCTTTAGAAAAATTATCGCCGCCCGGGATGGAAATTTCATCGCCGATATTGATATTGGCTATAGAGATGAGCAGGTTTTCATCAAAAAATTTGTTACCCACCACTTTAATATTGGCAACAGTATATTTTTTAGGCGTCTTCTGATTAAAAATATTGATTAGATCTGCTTCTATGGAAGTGATGGTGGTATCGGTTCCTGTTTCTTGTGCCTGGGCCACAAAACTCACGAGCGATGTTACTAAAGCCAACACTAAAATTTTGTACACTTTCTGCATCCGGTTTCGGTTTGTGGTATTGCTTTCTGAAAGAACTGCTTGTTTATCTTTCAGTTATGGTTCGGGTTTTTAGGCGGGGCAAATTAACGGGAATAATGAAAAGTCTTTGTTAAATCAACATATTCCTCAAATAGTTCCTTGTTTCTGTGCTATGCCAATTGGGTTTCCTCCTGAATTTGATGCCCCGTTTTACCAAACCTCCTTTCTCTCCCCTGGAAGTCAATAATGGCTTCATAGAGGTTGATTTTCCGGAAATCGGGCCAACGGGTATTAGTGAAATATAATTCGGCATAAGCCAATTGATACAAAAGAAAATTACTGATCCGGTATTCGCCGCTGGTTCTGATCATCAGTTCCGGATCGGGAAACTGACTTGTTGACAAGTATTGCTGTAAAGTATCCTGGTTAATGGTAGCCGGATCAATTTTACCCGCTTTTACATCCATACCAATATTCTTAACAGCATTTACCAATTCCCATCTGCTGCTGTAACTCAATGCCATTATCAGGTTGAGCCCTGTATTGGCAGCGGTCATCTCCAAAGCTTCCTGCAATTCATCGTAGGCATTTTTGGGCAACATATTAATATCACCAATCACATGCAAACGTATATTGTTCTTATTAAGGATAGGCACTTCTTTGTGTATTGTATCCACCAGTAAAGACATTAACCCTTCTACTTCCAGCTGAGGCCTGTCCCAGTTTTCAGTACTAAAAGCATATAAGGTCAGGTACTTGATTCCCAACTCTGCCGACCCTTCCACAATATTGCGCACGCTCTCCACGCCATGAAAATGTCCATAGAGACGATCCTGTCCTTTTTCTTCGGCCCAGCGTCCATTTCCATCCATAATGATGGCTATATGATGCGGCAATCTTTCCTTATCAATCCGCTCTAACAGGCTTTCCTGCATGCTACTGGCTTCATTTAGGCTGCAAATGTAACAAAATCAAGGCATGGCGATGATAAAAAATGTGGGAAACCGGTGTGAAAACTTAAAAAGGATTATTTGTAGGAACCGGGTGTGGGGCAACGGTAAGATTGGAGGTTAAAAGACACCCCGATCTTAATGGTGGCAAAAGCATCTTTTTGCAGGCTATTACCCCTTTGTTTGCCTTTAACACCAATAGATGCGCCGGTTTCATAACTTCTGTCTTGTAATAAAAAGGCAGGAGAAGGTGAGCCATCTGGCAAAGAAGGAAATGCATCGGGTGCATATAATCCGCTTACATCATCCAGATAATCCGTATTGGTAAAGCGATAGGTGAGTTCGCCAAAAATATTGGTTCTTTCATTGAGCGCATATTTAACACCTACAGTAAATGGAATACTGATTGATATTGGACTATAAGGCTGTAGATCGGGATAAAGTGAACTACCCTGACCTTCGGTGCCCAATGTTCTGAGAAAATATTTTTCACCGCTCAAATAGGCATATGGATCGTATGAGATAACGCCAATGCCCAATCCCAGGTATGGGGTAAAATTATAGCCTTCAAAGCCGGGATGAAATTCAAAAAAGTTAAAATCTCCTGCAATAGCCAGTTCCCATACATTACTGTTAAAACTTAGGTTTCTGGCATTTTGAACCACATTATTGCTGTAAACATCCGAATAACCAAGCTGTGCGTAATCGCCCGAAAGGCGGATTCCGATATAGTTTGAGATCTGTTTGCGAAAGAAAATACCGGCTGCCGTTTTAGGACGATTAATGGAAGAATTGGGGTTCAAATCGCCAAAATAATGGCCAAAACCCACTGAAATACCCACTTCGCCCTGATGTACATAGGGATCCATTACCTGGGCTTTAAGGGTAGAAAGTCCTGCAAAAAATAGGCTAATGGTCAGAATTTTTTTATACATCATCGCGCTTTGAAAGCATTGAATTGTAAAATAGCATCAAAAATCAATACAATAAAAGTTAATTTCTTTTATCAAGACCCCAAGTAAGCTTGGAACGCAGCGTGGAAAGGAAACTATTTTCATTTAAACGGATCAGGCTTACAGCAAATTTTTCCCTTCTTACCGCCAATTGGATGTTCTTATGTACAATTTCCCTCCTGGCATCCATTGCACAGATAAATTTGTCGGCCCTAGACTCCACTTCAAATGAAATCACGTTGGTATCGGGTATTACAATAGAACGGACATTTAGGTTGTGGGGAGCAACAGGGGTAATGACAAAACTGGAAGATTCGGGAAATACAATGGGGCCATTACAGCTCATATTGTACCCGGTAGATCCGGTTGGTGTTGACACAATTAATCCATCTGCCCAATAGGTATTCAAGAATTCTCCATTCATATAAGTATGGATCTTTACCATGGGCGAGATATCCCTTTTATGGATAGCAAACTCATTTAAGGCAAAGGGAGAATCGCCGAAGAGAGGTTCATTGGAATCAAGGTGTATCAGGGTTCTTTTATCAATCACATAAGTTCTGTTGATCAATGAATCCACCGCACTTGCCAGTTCGTCTTTACTGATACTTGCCAAAAATCCGAGTCGGCCAAAATTGATGCCTACAATAGGTATATTCTTGTCCTTCACCAGGGTTACCGTATCCAGCAAAGTGCCATCCCCCCCGATACTGATCAGGAAATCGATATGTTCATCAAGGTCATCAGAAGAATGAAAGGGGATCATTTTTTCGTTCAGGTTCTGGGGCAGGGAAAACTGCTCCATTAACTGGTGAAAAATATAAATGGTTATATGGTAACGCGACAATTCTTCGAGCAGAACCAATAGCGGGTTCTCCTGTTCAAAGTCAAGGCCACGACTATAAATTGCTACTTTCATGATTGCTAGTATGAACCCATAGAATGTATATTACTGTGTGCATTGCCAAAGCAAAAACTTCAATGGATGTATTAAAAATCGTTTTTGGTGTGTAAATATATGCCATCCCTGCCCAGTTGGTTAAAGCTGTATTCAATATTAAATACAAAATCGTAGATAGATACGATATCTATTCCCAATCCCCAGGTTTTGATGAGGGTATTGTTGAGGGTATTGGATGTTTTAGCAGCATTGTTATACCCATAACCCAAATCACCATAGGCTTTCAGGAAAATTTGAAAAGGAATCTTATCATGAGTTTTACTGGGAATAGGATTTTTTAGAACAAATGACAATACCTTTTTGTGAAGGGTGGTTTTTAGTGCCCCACCAAAATCACCATCGATTACATTGTATTCCAAACCGCGCAAATTAAAGTAGCCATAGCCAAACATACGCTGGTTGAAAAAATAATTGTTTACGCCCTGTTTAAACATAGCCATTCCTTCCAGGTGTAAAAATGTTGTTTTGTTGATGGGCACTGCAAATACACTTCTTGCGCTGATTTGCCAGAGATTATTCAATTTTTCCAGACTTCTTTTATAGAGATTGGCTTCCACCATGATACCCTTGGTGGGATAGGGTATATAATCAACATTATAATATTTATACTGATAAGCGAAATCCAGAAATTTCACTTCCTTGTTTTTATCAGGAAAATATTGGGGATTAATTTTCACTACTGTATCTGACACTTCTTCCTGGTTATACGAAACCCTGAAATAATGGCGATGTTTTACAGCAGGGCGATAAGAATAGGAGAAATCAAGTCGCAGCGTCTTTCTCACCACTTCTTCCTGTCTATAGAATAGCTGTTTGTTATCAATTGTAGCGTAATTCAGTTCTTTTTGTGTGGCATAAATAATACCTGTATTAAATCCGCTCTTAAGTTTTTTATCAAAAAAGGGAAGGTTGTAACGCAGGCTCAATTGTTGGGTATAGCCTGCGATTAGCCATATATCCAGATTGTCGTTTCTGCCGCTTACATTATTCTGGATAAACTTGATACCATAGTTTACCCTTGACAGGTTTCTTTTCTGCTCAACCCACCATTGGTTAAAGTTTCTGTCAACCAGTTTAAAATAAGGAAGGGGAAAAAGGTACCATCGTTCCTTCAGTTCTACCTGAACATCTATTAGGTTTCCTTTGCGTGCAGCAACGGTAACTAGCACATCCACAAAGAGGGCCGTATTCATTAATTGTTGCCTGGCCAGTAGCAATTGTGCAGTCAGTTCTGCTTCCATTATCCTGGTTCCTTTTTGAAAAGGTATTTCGCGGAGAACAATATTATCATTTGTTTTTTTATTACCTACCAGCTGAATATTGGCTACCATCAGCGGTATTTGCATTTGTATGATTTTATCGCCGAGACTGTTGGAAAGACTATCTGCAGAAGGTTTGGTATCCTGTGCTATTACCCATTGGGCAATCATGAACAGCGTGATAGTTACTATAAAACGCCCTATCCTAATTTCCGGTTTTTCGAATCTCTGCTGTGGTCTGTGTTGCATTTTACATGTTGAGGTAGGAAAGAAGGTGCTGGTAATTTTCTTTGAGTTCATTGGCATATTCTTCCTGTCCAAAATAAAAACGCACACTGTATTCATATCGTTGAAAAGTTGCAACGATATCGGAGATCTCATTCTTATTGATTTTTAGGGTGATCACCATCATACCGGTTTCCTGATCAGTATAGGTATTGAGTTGTGTGATGAATGCATCATTGGTTTCTACCAGGCGACTAACTTCACCAAAAGAAAAATTTCTTTTATCAGATTCCAGCACGATCACCCCGCCTTTTTCTTCATTACCCAGGAAAACAGAAATTGAGCGGAGGAGGGATGAAGAAGGAATCACGCCCAGTAATTCGGATTGGTCGTTGATAACAGGCAAAAGCGACAATTCGTTATCTGCCATTCTTTTTAATGCCATCAAAAAATATTCTTCCCCTTTTACAGAGATCTTCATTAAGGATGATTCTGCACCGGCAATCATTCCGTTTTCATCCAGATCCAATAAATCATTTTTACTGATGATGCCCGCAAACTTTTCTTCACTCAATACCGGCAGGTGCATCACGTCGTATTCATCCATCAGGCTTAATGCCAGACTAACCTTATCAAAAAGGTTAACAGCCGGAAATCCATTATTAATCAGTTGTGATGAGAGCATATGTTTGAATCTATTCTTGGTACGCTAAAAATCAGGCCGATGTTGCTTCAGCGTGTTTAAGTTTCATCAGAAACCCTTCCAATATTCTGTTAAATTCATGAGGAACCTCCATCATAGGGGCATGACCGCAATGATCTATAAAATGTATTTCGCTATTAGGAATCAACCTGTTGAATTCTTTGCCAACAAAAGGTGGTGTTATGGTATCATCATTACCCCAGATAAGGCAGGTTGGTTGTTTGATCTGGTTGAGTTCTTCCCCTAAATTATTGCGTATGGCACTTTTAGCGAGTGCAATAATTTTAATCACTTTTATGCGATTATTGGTAATCTCAAATACTTCATCTACCAGTTCTTTAGTAGCTGTTTCCGGATTATAAAAAGTAAGCTGTGTTTTTTTCTTGATGTACTCATAGTCGCCTCTTTTAGGGTAACTATCGCCCATGCCATTTTCAAACAATCCGCTACTGCCAAAAAGAGTGAGTGATTTGATTTTTTCTGGATTTTTTAAAATATGTACCAGTGCTACGTGACCCCCGAGTGAATTACCCATCAAGTGGATATGATCGTATCCCCTTAATTCAATAAATTTTTGAACGTGTTTTTCTAAACCACCTACGGAAGTATGAAAAATATCCAGATCAAAAAGTGGTAAAAGGGGAACAATTACTTTAAACCTGTCGCGAAAATGTTCAATCAGGTCTTTAAAATTACTGAGTGCGCCAAAAAGACCATGTAAGAGAAATAAAGGCTCACCTTCGCCTTCTTCTATAAACTTGAACTTATCCAGTTGTTTGATCTCGTAATTCATGGGTCTATTTCTTAAGCAGGCAATACGTACTAAATACAAATAAAAGGCATTTCATTCAATTAGCCTGTCACTTATCTGTGATGATTGTATTATCCTACTCCATATGCAAAATACTGATTTTAAGGCAAAAAGGGGCAATCATGGCGTTGATATTCACCAACACTACTTGATTCTATCATTTAATGCCGCAAAATATTGGGATAGTTCTTCAAACATACCTTGACATGCTGGAATCAGTTTGCCAAAGAGATTGATGGCTTTTGGTCCGATAGGTTGTATATAAGGGAATGTTTTGGAGGCGATAAAAGTATCTGCTTTGTACCAATGCAGTTTCTCCGTATAAAAAAGTAATACACTCAGAATAGTCAAGTAAAGCAAGGCATACAAGAGTATGCCAGTAAGTTTATTCATCCAGCCCAGCATAGTCATTTCTAGGATTGACTGTAAAAATATGGCACCCAGCCTCACCAATACCACCACCGCGATCATAATGAGTATAAAAGAAAGAAAAGGTAACCAGGCAGCAGCAATATGGGTACTTTGCTGCAACCAGGAAGCCACCAGGGTGGATAGTTTCATGGCTGCGGCTAATCCAACAATGATTCCCAATAAAGAAAACACGGCCACCACAAAACCATTACGCAAACCCTTGAACACAGATAGAACGATCAGGAAAAGAAAGATCAGGTCGATGATCATGGGGTGCTTGGGGTTTTTTTGGTAATAGCCATGGCTAAACCTTGTTTATTTACTGCGAAATGCGGTTATTTACTCAATAACGCTTTTACTGTTGCAGCAATTGCTTTACCCTCTGCTTTTCCTGCCAGTTGCTTGGAAGCAATACCCATTACCTTACCCATATCCTGTGCACCGGTAGCACCAGTTTCAGCAATAATTAATGTTATAGCTGCCTGCAGGGCTGTTTCATCCATTTGCTGGGGGAGAAATTTTTCTATCACAGCTATTTCTTCCGATTCTTTGGTAGCCAGGTCGGGGCGATTTTGTTGCTGGTAGATTTCGAGCGAATCTTTTCTGGATTTAACCAGTTTCTGCAAGATCTTGATTTCAGTGTCTTCTGATATCAATCCATTAGCACCAGGATCTGTTTTGGCTTTGATGATCTCAGCTTTAATAGCACGTAAACCGCGAAGAAGCGCTTCGTCTTTGGCTTTCATAGCATCCTTCATGTGCGACATTACTTCTGTTTCGAGACTCATAAATCAATTATTTATTTTCTTTTAATTGGGTTTCACGGAATTTTTTATAAAAATCGCGTGCAAAATTTTTCATATCGTCCACCAGTTCTGTTTGTTGGGTGGCGCGCAGATAGGTATCGGCCATACCCATCATGGTTTGGTAATAGAAATCTGCCATTTCATCTACCATCATGTCTTTGGTCCATAGGTCAATACGTAAAGCAGATTTATCCGCACCATCCCAGAAAGCCACCATCATTGATTTGGCAGGTTGTTTCATATCAGCAGAACTATCACTGGCGAGCCAGTTGATTTGCTGCGGCACTTTATTATCGTCTAATTCAATTTCAATGGAAATACTCGAAGTATGCATGTTTAATTTTTTTAAGCCAGTAAAAGAAAGGCAAAAGTAAGTGGATTCAGCAGAAGTTGAAAACAGCTATTTTTTAGCGGTGATCAGCAGCTGGTCCCACATATTTTGTGCAGCTTTATCCCAGTTGAACTCTTTTGCCCTTTTCAAACCTTTCTGTATCATTTGATCACGAAGCGATTCGTTTTTATACAGGTTCAGCATTTGTTTGGCTATGTTATCGGGTTCAATGGGTGATGCGTACAAGGCAGCATCGGCAGCTATTTCGGGCATACTGGAGGTGTTAGAACAGATAACAGGCACACCTGATTGCATGGCTTCCAGAACTGGTAAACCAAATCCTTCAAAAAAAGATGGATAAACAAGTGCATAGGCTGATGCGGTGATTTCCTGTAATTCTTTGTCAGATAAATAGCCTAGCATCACCACATCCTCCCGGTATTTATAGGATTTCAATTTTTCCACCAGGCTTTCATATTTCCAGGCAAGTCTTCCTGCAACTAAAAGCTTCATATTGCTTTGTTGCCATTTTTTGAACTTAGAAAATGCCTTCAATAAGTTCAGGAGGTTTTTGCGGGGATGAATGCCTCCTGTAAACAGAAAGTACTCGGATCCCTGTGTGTGCAAAGCCTTCACAGCTTCTTTTTCCTGCCAGCCGATGGGTTGAAAACCTGCTCTGGCTGCACCCGATATCACTTCAATTTTATCCGCAGCTATTTTAAATTGCTTAATTATATCTGCTTTAGAAAATTCAGAAACGGTAACCAAACTATTTGCCTTCTTAATAAATTTAGGGGTGAACAGCTGGTAAAATAATCGGTGGTGCCATGCAATAAAATCTGGATGGTGCAGATAGGCAAGGTCATGTATCACCATCAATTGCGGAATACCTGTTGTTAAACTGCAGAACCCATAAGGCTGCCACCAGCAATCCGGTTTGTACTTTTTTAAAGCCACGGGTGCAGTTATATTATACCAGTAGAGGTATGCCAAAGCGTTACGGGCTGCGGGTTTTACGATGATGGGTGTTATATTACCAGCAATAACAAAGGAAGGATCGAAGGGTCTGTCGAAAACAAAAATAAACTCATGTTCGGGATGGTTTAAAACTATCCTGCTGATTATTTCTTTTGCATAATGCCCATAACCTTCCAGCTTATCTTTTTGAAGAAATATGGCGTTAACGGCTATGCGCATGGTGTAAAAGTTATGATAATTTATTTCTAAAAATTTTCATCCTATTTAATTTTAAGATTAAGTAGAATAGTCGGAATCTGCTTTTTTAATACATTCACTCTATTTACTTTTTTTCTTGACAAAAAAAGTAACAAAAAAGTCAAGGCTGCTACAAAAAAGCTAAAACCTGTCTGCCGTCAGGCAGGTTTATTTCATTCCGCTATAATGAACGAAGTCTAAAACCAGGCTTTTAGAAAATAATTGAACTAATATGCCCTTCAACATTATTTTAGAGCCCAGCATCGTTCATTTCTTAACGCTCCATTACATAAATTTCTTAACGCTTTTTTGTAGAGGCCGTCTTAAAACCAATTGGAATAAGGAGTGATGCATTTTCAACCTAATCCTATTTATTTTTATCTGCATATGTATAAAAACCCTTGCCCGTTTTTCTACCCAATTCGCCTGCAGCAACTTTCTCTTGCTGTATAGAAGAAGGTCTGAGTCTTTCCGGTTTACCCAGGGCTTCCCAAACAATATTGCTTACACTATAATTGATATCCATCCCTATCAGGTCCATCAGTTTAAAGGGACCCATTTTAAAACCCGAAGCTTCCATAATAGCATCAATTTCTTCAACAGTTGCGTTGGTTGTTTTGAGTAAATGCATGGCTTCCAGGTAATATTGCCTGGCCACCCTGTTTACAATAAATCCGGGAGCGTCTTTACAAACCACGGATACCTTACTCATTTTTTCTGCTAAAGAAATAATCGTTTCCAGAACATCACTATCTGTAAAAGGTGTAGAAACCAGTTCCACCAGTTTCATGAGGGGGGCGGGGTTAAAAAAATGCATGCCCAACAAATGCGATGGTCTTTGAAAATCCTGGGCCATGGATGTTACAGATAATGATGAAGTGTTGGTTGCAAAAATAGCAGTAGCAGGGTTGATGGCTGCAAGCTGATTGAAAAGACCCAATTTTGCTTCTTTTTGTTCAATGATGGCTTCTATAAAAACATCGGCAATACAATCTTCTATTTTATGGGTAAAAACAATCCTTGCCAGGCAGGATGCTGCAGCTTGTTCTGATATTTTATTTTTATCAATTAGCCATTGCAGGTTTTTATTTATTAATTCCCTGCTTTTATCCAGCATCTCCTGATTGAGATCATACTGAATGGTAGCGAGTCCTGCCATTGCCGCTACTTGTGCTATACCACTCCCCATGGTTCCCGCACCACAAACGCATATTTTATTCAGATGGTACATAATAGCCGTTTCCAAACAAATCTAAGTAAAGATGTAGCAGCTAGTGTTTTCTGTTAAAAGTTTGGAACCATAAACCATCTTCCTATACTAAAATTTGACCCTGTCTGATAAGATACTTACATCTTTTCCACCTAACCCCTTGAGAGGCAAAAGCATCTAAAGAGTTGTTGTACTTTTACCTCATGCCAAATACCTTGCAGCAGTTAGACCTTTTTGGAATGCCCGTTGAAAATTCTATAGCACCCCGCAAAAAGGAAAAAGCGGCACCCATTGCCAAACCAGAAATGATTACTGAGGTTGCTGAATTAGAGGAACCCATCATTGCCGAACCCGTTAAAGAAAAACTTACCCGAGTTTCTCCGGTTTCAGACATCACATCATCTGTTAAAACACCCGGTAAAAGAGGTAGAAAATCTTTTAAAGAAATGGATTCAGAAGCAGACCTGATTGAGGTTCCGGAAGAGTCTGTGTTACAGCAGAAACTGTATTATTCTATCAGCGAAGTTGCTGGTTGGTTTAAAGTGAATACTTCTCTATTGCGTTACTGGGAAAATGAGTTCGATATTTTACAACCACGTAAAACCAGGAAGGGCGACAGGCTTTTCAGGGTAGAAGATATCAAGAACCTGCAGATCATCTATTTTCTTTTAAGACAAAGGAAATTTTCAATTGATGGCGCAAAAAACTATTTGAAGAATAATAAGGGAGAGATTGACAAGCAGGTGCAACTGATGGATTCTTTAACAAAATTCAAGTCGTTTTTGCTGGAGTTAAAATCAACACTTTAGGGGAGCTTACAGCGGGTTTTGGTGTAATCGGCTTATTCATAAAAAATACCTATTAGTTCTAACACAGAAAACCACCATTTTGCTTTAGCATCATCCCAAACAGCCCGCACTTCGCGGTCGTTAAAAATCGTATAGCTATTTTATTGGTGTCTTTCATTTGTTATTGCACTTTTCTCTTTGGTCAACAGCCAAAGCATTTCAACGGGGTTTATGATCAGGGCTTGCCTAAATATTAGAAATAGAACGCCTTTCGTTTAGCTAACTAAAGCTGAATTTAGTTAGTAGCCGTTTTATTAATCTATCGCTCTAAAAAACTCTTCCAGTTTTTGTTCATCAAGTTGACCGTTTGTTCTTACACCGCTACAGAGGTCGAGACCAAAGGGTTGAACAAATTCAATTGCTTGTTTTACGTTGTCCTTAGTGAGTCCGCCTGCAAGAAACAGCGGAATTTTTATACTTTCTCTAATCTGTTTGCTTAATTCCCAATTGTGAATTCTACCTGTTCCGCCAAGCTCTTTAACTGATAAGTTAGGGTTACCACTGTCTAGTAAAATCGCGTCAACAAAAGTAGAAATCTCCATTGCTTCTGTTACAGAATGGTTGTCTATAACGTGAATTACCTGAACCAATCTAACATGAGGAAGCTCTTCTCTTAACCTTTGGTATTGCCTATTCTCTAATGCATCTACAATCTGTATCGTGGAGGTATTTACCCTTTTGTAATGGGCAATTATTTCTTCAACCCTTGTTTCGCTGGTTAGTAAAAAAGTAGCAATGGGTGGTGGTGTATTTTTAGCGATCTCATTTATTAAACTGTCTTCAATTACACCTGGCCCACTAGGCATTTTGCCCACCAGGCCTAAAGCGGAAGCACCATGTTTTACGGCGGTCAAAGCTTCGTGAACGCTACTTATACAGCAAATTTTTACCCTTGGCCTTATCATATAATTTTTATGATTTCTATTTCCTTTTTCATTGATAATAATGGGTAAAAGATACGATGGTCAGTTTGAAAGGAATATATCTACCATATCATTTTTATCAATTATATGGTATGTTCCAAATATTGTGACCATTATTTTAATATAGCTATGGTTAAATGGCTACTTACCAGGGGATTGTATCACCACTTCCGTTTGAGATGCTGCAAACACCATTTGGTGCTGCTCCAGTAATGCAATGATTTCCAGGTTAACGGCTTCTTTCAATTCGTTAAAGGCATCAATGCTTTGTTCCATACCTGCGTACATATCTACGATAATGATATGGGCATTCTTACCAGTGTCTGAAAGATATACCTGGCTTTCTACTAATTCTGGTTTACGCAATATCTCCTTAACATCTGCAATAAAATGTTTTAACTGATCTGCGGTAGCAGAAAGTTTCAGTTCCAGACGCAATTCAAACCTTCTTTGCACACGCAGTGTGATATTATCCAGGATACTGTCTACCATCTGCTTATTGGGTACCGTAATATAGGTTTTGTCAAGGGTACGGATCCTGGTACTGCGCAGACCTATTTTTTCAATATTACCTGTGAAATTATTCACTTTTACCAGGTCGCCAATGATAAAGGGTTTATCGAAAAATATGATAAAGGAAGCTATCAAATTCTCCATGCTCTCCCTGGTAGCTAAAGCAATTGCGGCACCTACAATACTTAACCCGGTAAGCAGGTTGCCAATATCTTTGTTAAAGGAAAAGCGAAGTATGAGCAATATG
>CALRUV010000070.1:0-15082 GCA_943371455.1 Chitinophaga pinensis
TGAATTTTAATACTTTCTTCGGCTGCTTTGATTTGTTTTTCTAGGGATTCCACATTGGTACGTGCAGTGATAATATCTATTTCAGCACCTATTCCCTGCTTCCATAAATTGTTTCTGCGGTTGTAGATATCTTTCGCAAATGTTAGCTGTGTTCTTAATGCTTCGGTATTTTGTTTGGAAGCAACAATTTGTTGTTTTACAATGGCATCATCCAGTTTTAAAAGCAACTGACCTTTTTTAACATAATCTCCTTTGTTAATATAGATGGCCCTTACTTGTCCTGCACCTAACCTTGGAGAGATATAGGAAATATTTTCTGCATCAACTTTTCCCTGCAGATCTATATAATGAACAAAGTCTTGTTTTTGAACAATGGTTAAACCTACCAGCTTGGCTATTTCATCATTTACTGCAGAAGTATCCAGGGCGGCTATTTCTTTTTCCAGTGCTGTAATTTTGTCTGTAATAACTGTATGCTCATTTTTGAGCTTTTCAAGTGTTGCTTTTTTTTCTGCAAGTGAGCCGCCTTCTTTATTGGATCCGCATGAAGCGATACTTAGAGAAGCAGAAATGAGAATGAGAACTAATATCTTTTGCATAAACTTTGTTTTGTTTTGGTTTATAATTTTCCGATTGCTTTATTATAATCTACTTTGGCTATGATGGCGTTGTAAAGGGCACTTATAAAATTGGTTTGTGCCGTAATTAAATCTGTTTGAGCAGCAGTGATCTCTGTATTGGAACCTGTTCCTGCCTCAAATTTTCGTTTGGTTTGGTTGTATACGTTTTCTGCTAATTGCATATTCTTTCTTTGTGCAGTCATAGTGAACAAAGCCGATTTAAAATTTATTTTTGCCTGTTCCACTTCGCTGTCAATATTCAACTTAAGATTGTCCAGCTGATTCTCTGTTTCTTTGAGTTCAAGTTTTGATTTGGTTACCCTTGCATTTTTTGCAAAGCCGCTAAATATGGGTACGGCAAGGTTCATACCTATATAGGAAGTTGTAAACCACTCTCCTTTACCAAATATGTCGAATTTGTTACGCTGTGCATTTTTGCTGTATGATCCTGAGAGCGACAGCGAAGGCAGGTAGCTTAATTGGTAACGTTTTACGTTAAATTCGTTCAATTGTTTAGCCAATGTTAAGTATTGAAATTCTTTTCTTTCAGTATACTGGTAAGCGGTGTCATTTGAAAAGTCTTCTTTTACTTGTTCTTCTGTGATCTTATCGGTAAGTATTAAAGAGTCTTTGACAGGCATACCCATCAGTGTTTTCAAACCCAGGTATCCGATGCTGATACTATTGAGTGCCTTTGCCTTTTCAGATTGGAGGTTTGATAGTTGAACAGAAATTTTATCCATATCCAATTTTTCGGCAAATCCGTTTTTGTAAAGCTCAGTAGCATCATGGTTCAATTTCTCCAGTCGTGCAATATTCGCGTCTAACAGGTCAAGCTGTGTTTTACTTACTACTAACAAGTAATAAACCTTATAGATATTAGCTTTTATGAGCTCTTCCGTTACTTCCAGGTTTTTTGTCTGGAATTGAATGGATGCTGCCCTTGCTTTCAAACCAATAAATACCTGTCCGTCAAATAACAATTGTTGCAGCTGTAAACTTGCCGATGAATTATACTTAGTACCAAAACGGACAGGAATATAGGTTCCGGCAGGCTGTCCAAATATCTCACCAGGTAAAAGTGAAGTAGGTATCACAATATAATCCGTGATACCAAAACTACCACTCACATTAGGTAAGGCACTTGCAGTAATCTCTCGATTAGTTTCTTCCTGTTCTTTAATTTTCAATAAAGCATTTTTTACCTGCACATTATTCTTATGTGCATATTCAATTGCTTGTTTGATGGAGAATTCATATTTGTTGGTTGACTGAGCAGACAGGCTTCCTGTAATTAATAACAGGAAAGACAGCCATTTCAGTTTACCCATGCTTCGCTTATTCATACGCTTGTAGTTTTAAACTTTGGTTGCTTGTATTTATTTATCATTTTAAGGCCTTTAGGTGTGGTCATTCCCAATAAAAAGTTATCTGTCATTTCCTTAACGATTTCTGTTAAGCTGTATTTGCCATGCGGGAAGAACTCCTTGTTAAATATCATGAACATAGATGCCAGTCGAAACCGGGACAGGATCTCTGTATTAATTTCTTCTCTGTAATAGCCTTCCTCCTTGCCCCATTCCAGGTTTTCCCTTATGATATTATAAAGAAAATTATTTTTGAATTCCGTATGTTTCATGAATGCTTTAGGGTGGTATTTTTCCAGGTCATAGATAACAGCTGGGTTAACCTTTCCAACCATTTCCAGCACCATTTCCATAGCCATAAACATTTCATGAATAGCGTTGTCACTCTTGGTTTTGTGTATAGCACATTCTGATTGGTTGATGCAAATTTCCCGGTCAATTACGCCTTCCACTAATGCATCTTTATCAATAAAACAATGGTAAATCGTTTTCTTGCTGATGCCCAGATGGTTGGCCACATCATCCATACTTACGCTTCGGATACCAAAACGCATAAATAGTTCGTGGGCCTTGTTCACTATTCTTTCCTGTGTTTCCATCTAGATTTATTTGGGAGTGCAAAACTATGGAAACTTTAAATGTTACAGAAGTTTCCATCAATCATTTTTATTAATTTTGTGTTAAGTGGTTTATGCAGTGGATGAATGAAAATTGGGTTGGTTTTGTCTGATTACATAAAAAGATTAGTAATCAGTGAGTTATCCTTTTTAAACCTGTTTTACACTTAACTTACCTATTAATTTGATTTACATGCGTTTGATGGAACCCAGAAAAGGATTGCGGGAATACCTTAAAAAGCTATTGCAGCTTTTTTTTCAGGGACTGATAGTTTTGGCACCTATTGGTATCACTATTTGGGTTGTACTGGGGTTATTTAATTTTGTGGACGATATCCTTCCCAATATCATTCACCTGCTGGCTCCTGATTTATTGCCAAGGGATTCATTAGGATTTCCGAAAAGGATTCCCGGACTTGGATTTATTGTAGTAATAATCCTGGTACTGTTTGTTGGATGGATATCTTCTCTGTTTGTAGTAGGCCGTTTGGTAGCAGTATTGGATTCAGTTTTGGAAAAAACGCCTGGTATTAAATTCATTTATTCGTCTGTGAAAGATTTCCTGGAAGCTTTTGCAGGCAATAAAAAGAAATTCGATAAGCCTGTTTTGGTTAATGTTGATGCACCGGAAGTATGGCGGGTAGGATTTATTACACAACATTCGGCAAATGATTTTGGTTTAACTGATCACGTAACGGTTTATGTGCCTCATTCCTACGCTATTTCTGGCATTACCTATATCGTTCCCAAAGAAAGGGTTAAAATGTTAACAAACATAACTGCGGCTGATGCCATGAAGTATGCTGTTTCCGGTGGTGTTTCAGAAATGCATGAATAGGGTTTGATTCAATTCTTTCATGTCGTATAAATCGTTTTACTTTGCGTTTCAAGTAATTTTATGAAGCTGCACAATTTTAACTCAGGGCCCTCCATTCTCCCACAGTCAGTTTTGGATGAAGCGTCAAAAGCAGTTATTAATTTCAATAATACGGGTTTATCCATTTTAGAAATAGGACACCGTACTGCCTGGTTCCAGGAAGTTTTGCAGGAAGCTATTGGTGCTGTTAAACAACTCATGGAATTGGATGATGCGTATGAAGTTTTGTTTTTGCATGGCGGTGCTACCACGCAGTTTATGCAGGTTCCGATGAATTTGCTCAACAGTAATGATACGGCTGCTTATTGTGACAACGGAATTTGGGGAAACAAAGCAGCCAAAGAAGCTACCTGCTTTGGAAAGGTAGCGGTAGTTGCAGATTCTTCTGATCAACAACATACCTATATCAATAAGAATTTTACCGTTCCTGCAGAAGCAAAATACCTGCACATTACTACCAACAATACAGTTGAGGGAACACAATGGCATCAGTATCCGGATGTTAATATGCCATTGATTGCAGATATGAGCAGTGATATCTTTTCAAGACCGATCAACCATAAAATATTCTCACTTATTTATGCAGGTGCACAAAAGAATATGGGTGCTGCCGGTGTAAACCTGGTGGTGGTAAAAAAAGAATTACTTGGAAAGCTAGAAAGACGGATCCCCACGATTATGAACTATCAAAAACATATCGATGCAGGTTCATTAATGAATACACCACCTGTTTTTGCAGTATATATAAGTATGCTCACGCTTCGCTGGATCATTGCGCAAGGTGGGTTGACAGAAATGGGTAAACGCAATGAAGCCAAAGCAAACCTTTTTTATAAAACCCTGGATAGTCTTCCTTTTTTTGAAGGTAAAGTAGTAAGGGAAGACAGAAGTCAAATGAATGCCGTTTTCTTCCTGCAAAACCATTCACTGGAAAATTCTTTTCTTGAAAAATGTAAGCAGGAAGGAATGATAGGGGTTAAGGGATACAGAACAGTTGGTGGTATCAGGGTGAGCATGTATAATGCCTTGCCCTTGGAAAGTGTGCATATTTTTTGCGATCTGATGAAATACTTTGCTCAAAAGCACGGATGATTATAAAATCAAATTTTTGCTTAAGTAATAGCTTACAATAAAAGATGTTTAAAAAAGTGCTGAATAGTTTTTTAAAGAAAAATGATAAAAGGCAGTTTACAAAAAAACTGCTGATTATTGGTCTAATAGGTATGATACTGGTTTTTGCTGTTGGCTTTCGAACACCTTTCGCTAACGGAATTGATACCCAAAGAATCGCATCAAATAGAATGGCGGGAGACCCGCAGGATACATTTCCTGTTCCAACAGGTAATCCGCTACAACTTTTTTACCTGCAAAGAACAGCCAATACTAATACCATTGTTTGTGAACTCAACTATAACAGCAAAGGACAGCTTGATGAAGAAAACCCGGTTCATGTTTTCTGGATCAGGTATGCAGAAGATGGCAAAAGAAAAGAACTGAATTATATCCAACGTGTTTTTGCCTATGGTATCAATGCACAACCCATAGGGAATGGCATCTATAAATTAAATTTTGTATCGTATAAAAAGCAAAGTTTTTTGCTGATGCCCTCCCCTAAAGACAAAAAGTATCGGGTTTATATAACCTTTAATAAAAAACAATTCATCCTGAATAGGTTGTTTCTTAAAGTAGATGGTGGATCATTTTGGTTGCCTAATATTGTTTATATGGAATTGAAAGGGATTGACCCAATAACCTCAAAAGAAGTGGTAGAAAGGTTCAAACCCTGAGGCAGAGAATTTGCTTTTCTGGTACAAAATAATTGAAAACTTATATTTGTTAGTGTTGCAATAACTGACTGATAGCTTGTGTTTTGGTTAATTTTTTGTTTAGAAAGTAGCAGGCAATATTTTCTTAGCATAACATTTATGATTAATTACAGATATTTGCGTCATGGCAATAATTAAACCTTTCAAAGCCCTGCGTCCACAACCACAATTGGCAAAGCAGGTAGCCAGTAAACCTTACGATGTATTAAGTAGTTCAGAAGCAAAGAAAGAAGCGGAAGGCAACCATAGTTCTTTTCTTCATATAACCAAAAGTGAAATTGATTTGCCGGAATCGGTTGATGTACATGATGCAAAAGTGTACCAACAGGCTAAGCAAAACCTTGCAGCCTTTATGCAAAGGGAATTATTGTTTCGCGAATCAAAAGAATGTTATTATATCTACCAGTTGGTGATGAATGGCAGAAGTCAAACAGGCCTTGTATGTGTAAGCAGTGTTGATGATTATGAGAATGACATTATCAAAAAACACGAATTTACCAGACCCGAAAAAGAACAGGATAGGATCAACCATATCAGTATATCTGGTGCGCAAACAGGCAATGTATTTCTTGCCTATAGAAACAATGCCAGCATTGATGCTTTGATCGAAAAATGGAAAGAGGCAAAATCGCCTGTTTATGATTTTATTGCAGATGATGGCATTCAACATACCATATGGATTGTGAATCTGGATAAAACGGTGGAGCAAATCACTACAATTTTCCAAAACGAAATACCAGCCACTTATATAGCAGATGGGCATCATCGCGCTGCTTCAGCTGCCAAAGTGCGCAAATCGCTTGGTAATGACGATTCTCCCAATGCCAATTTTTTTCTAACTACCCTTTTCCCTTCTAACCAGCTGCTGATTATGGATTATAACAGGGTGGTAAAAGATTTAAATGGACTCACTCCCAAAACATTTATCAAAGAACTTAGTAAACAATTCAAGGTAGAACTGATCAGTCAACAATACCGTCCGGAAAACCTGCATGATTTTGGTTTATACCTCGACCATAAATGGTATAAATTATCTGCAAAAAAGGGTACCTTCCAAAATGATCCAATAGGCATTTTAGATGTAACTATTCTTCAGAATAATATATTGGATAAATTACTAGGCATAAAGGACCAACGTACCGATAAACGCATAGATTTTGTTGGGGGCATCAGGGGTTTGGAGGAATTAGAAAAGCGCGTAGATAGTGGAGAAATGGCTATAGCATTCAGCTTATACCCGGTTACGATTAACCAATTATTCGATATTGCCGATAGTGGTAATGTGATGCCACCTAAAAGCACTTGGTTTGAACCTAAATTAAGAGATGGCTTACTTACACACCTGATTTACGATTAAATGGGTTCTCGCATTTGCTTTTATTGCTACCGTTAAATATGATTATGAAACAGCTTCTTTTACTATTTATTTTTGTTGCAGTAACCTGTTATGTAAATGCCCAGGAACAAACTTCCGCATTATTACAGGAAACTGCCAGAACACTTGTACAGAAAGGAGATTTTGATAATGCAGTCATCATGCTGGAAAGAGCCAAACAGCAAGATCCGGACAATGTTGATTTGTTGCGCGACTATTGCTATGCACTTTACCTGAAAAGAGATTTCGGAAAAGCTATTGAGATAGGTAAGGAAATGATTGAAAAGCCAAAAGCAGATCCGCAATCATTCCAAATACTGGGTATGGCATATAAAGCAATAGCATCCTACCAAGAATGCAGTAAAATATACCGAACAGCCTTACGAAAATTTCCAAATAGTGGGGTTATTTACAATGAATACGCAGAACTTTTTGCGCTGGAGAATGAACTGGAAGAAGCGATACTACAGTGGGAAAAAGGCATCCAGTTAGACCCTGTTTATAGCAGTAATTATTATAATGCCACTATGTATTATGTAAGAACCAAAAATTGGATGCGCGCTTCCTTATATGGAGAAATTTTTCTGAACCTGGAGAGCTATACTCCCCGTACAAAAGAGATCAAAGAACAGTTATTTGTTGCTTACCAGAATCTTTTAACAACTGCAACAAATAAACTATTACAAAGCTCAAAAAATCTTAGTTCTTTTGAAAAAAATATCCAGGATGTTTATATAAAAATAACGCCTAATAAGCCTGTAACCATTGGATTTGATGAAATCACAGCTTTCAGAACGCGTTTTCTAGTGGAGTGGTTACAGGGAAAACAAAAGGATTTTCCTTTTCAACTCTTTGATCAGCAGCATTACCTGGTATCTCAGGGCATTTTTGAAGCCTATCATTATTGGTTATTTAGTGAAACCCTGGGTGAAACAGCTTATTTGAACTGGCAGAAATTGCATCAAAAGGAATTTGAAGCTTTCGTTGCTTTTCAACAGAGCAGGGTTTTCAAACTTCCTGCAGGCCAGTATTACTTCTAAAATCAGTCAGCTTTTTCCATTAATTAAGAACAGTTTTTTGCGCAGGCTTTTTTATGTCTTCTTATTTGCTTAATTTGATTGTTCTAAATCCCCCAAAATGGAACCATCAAATGATGAACGCTTATGGCGAATTGCCAGAAAAAGAGCTGGATTCAAACGCAGTCTGTTCGTATACCTCGTTGTAAATGCATTTCTATGGGCTATCTGGTGGTTCACCATCGGTAAGGATACAGGGTTTGAATATAATCCCTGGCCTGTTTGGGTAATGCTTGGATGGGGTGTGGGCCTCGGTTTCCAGTATTTTGATGCCTATAATGGTTCAAAAAATGATATAGCTATAGAAGAATTCAAAAAATTAAAAAAAGAAGCAGAGCAGTAAAATTGACAATTTCCCCGAAACGATTAACTAAGGATTGCATATGATTATCAAAAGACTTTTCGATTGTGTTGACCACCAACTAAAGCATTTCCCTAAAAATGACATGCTTGCTGCCAAGGAAAAAGGTCAATGGGTTACTTATAGTACGGAACAGGTTTCTGTAATTGTAAACAACCTGAGTGCTGGATTACATAAATTGGGTGTAAGTGCAAATGATATGACTCCGGAAGGAAGTGATAAAATTGCCATCATCAGCAATAATCGCCCGGAATGGGTTTTTACAGACCTTGCTTGTCAACAGTTAGGAGCCATTCTTGTACCTGTTTATCCAACAACCAATCCGTTGGAACTGGTGTTCATCATGAATGATGCAGCAGTGAAATATATTTTTGTTAGCAATGAAGAGTTGTTAAAAAAAGTATTGTCGGTGAAAGATCAGATACCCTCTCTCAAACATATTTATGTATTCGACAAAATTGAAGGTGCTTCCCACTGGAGCGAAGTAACTAATTTGGCAGATACGGCTTCTCTTGATGCTGTAGCGCATATTAAAGCAGCAGTTCCTGATTCTCACCTGGCAACCATCATTTACACATCAGGTACTACGGGTACACCTAAGGGGGTAATGTTGAGCCATAAAAATATTTATACCAACCTGCAATTTTCCAAAGAAAGCTTTCCTTTTACTGACGCACCGGATACAAGGGTTTTAAGTTTTTTGCCTCTGAACCATATTTTTGAAAAGACCTGTACCTATATCTATCTCTATAGCGGTATCAGTATTTATTATGCAGAAAGCTTAGAAACGATTGGTGATAACCTTCGTGAAATAAAACCTAATGGTTTTACTACAGTGCCCAGGTTACTTGAAAAAGTATTTGAAAGAATTATGCAGAAAGGCAGCGAACTAACGGGCCTGAAGAGAAAATTATTTTTCTGGGCAGTTTCATTGGCAGAAAAATACGATAACCGTAAAAGCGGTGGTATATGGTACCAGGCGCAATTGGCATTGGCCGATAAACTGATATTTACTAAATGGCGTGAAGCACTGGGTGGTAACGTTTCTTATATCATTACCGGTGGTGCTGCCTGTCAGGTTAAACTCTTACGTATATTTAATGCTGCCGGAGTTCCCGTATATGAAGGCTATGGTCCAACAGAAAACAGTCCTGTTATCAGTGTAAACCGTCAGGAAAACGGAGGTACAAAATTCGGCACTGTTGGTCCGGTAATTAAAGGCATTCAGGTTAAGATTGCAGAAGATGGTGAAATATGTGTTACAGGGCCCTGTGTGATGGAAGGGTATTACAAAAGGCCAGATCTAACCGCAGAAGCTATAATCAATGGCTGGCTGCATACTGGTGATATTGGTGTGTGGGAGGAAGAAAAATTTCTAAAAATCACCGACCGAAAAAAAGAATTATTTAAAACAAGTGGTGGCAAATACGTAGCGCCTCAGCCAATTGAAAATAAACTAAAAGAGAGTCCTTTTATCGAACAAATAATGATTGTAGGGGCGGAGAAAAAATTTGTGGGTGCTTTAATTGTGCCTTCATTTGCAGCGCTTACAGAATGGATGAAAGAGCAGGATATTGCATTTACTACCCAGGAAGCTGCCATTAATCATCCTAAGGTATTGCAGTTGTTTTTGGATGAGGTAGAGTCATTTAACCAGCTTTTCAATCATGTTGAACAGATTAAAAAGTTTGAATTGTTGTCCAGAGAATGGACCATCGAAACTGGTGAGATGACACCAAAAATGAGTTTGAAAAGAAAAGTAGTAATGGAAAAATTCAAAGATGCTATTGAAAGGATTTATTCCTAATGTTTATTTTTGTTCAGCTTCCATTAAAGTAAATTGTTTGCAGGGTTCTTAAAAGCCTGATTGCGAAACTATTCTTGGCAGGAATCCAGAACTTAACGAAATTTAGTTTTACGTATGCAACGCATGCCAGTTATGAATATAATATCCTCAAAAGACAAATGGTAAGTTCATCTGTATTTAAAACTTTTTACGAAACATCCGATAACGCGCTTGTTTTTACTGATAAAGAAGGTAAAATTATTACCGCTAATCAGGCAGCATTGAACATGTTTGGCTATTCAAAAGAGGAACTGATTAGCCTGGAAAGAAAAACCTATCTGGATACCAATGATCCCGAATACCAAAGACTTTTACAGGAAAGGGCAGTTAATAAGGGAAGACTTACAGGTGTTTTAAAAGGTATCCGGAAAAATGGCAACTGTTTTCCCATCCAGGTTTCTTCTATGCTTATTCAAAACGATGATGGTGAGGAAGTGTTGGGTACGATGATTTTTGACATCTCCGATCAAAAGAATCAGGAAAATACTTTAATACAATTATTCGAGGAAACAAAGAAACTACACCATTACGAAGATGAGAGTCGCATATTATTGGATAATGTGCTGGACAGTATTACAGATGGTTTTTTTATTGTTGATAAAAACTGGAACATTCTTTTTTGGAATAAGACGGCAGAAAAAGTGTTGGGTAAATCAGAAAAAGAATTGATTGGCAAAAATTTATGGGTAGAATTTCCCGAATTTACTTCTTTACAGGAACACATAAATTATGAAGCAGTTGTTGGAAAAAATACTTCCATCAGGTTCCGTGAGTATTTTCCTTCATATAATGTATGGGCCGATGTTAGTGTGTATCCTACTGAAAAAAACTTCTCCGTTTATTTCAAAGATGTTACTGAAATAAGTAACCTGCGCACATTTGAAAAGCTGGAAAGAGACGTTTTGGAAATGAATGCCAGGCCCGAAAATTCCATTGAAGACACTTTAAGTTTTTATTTACAGGAGCTGGAAAAACTGCATGAAGGAATGATCTGTTCTGTTCTCAGGCTGGTGGACAAAAAGTTATACAATTGGTCATCCCCCAATCTTTCTAAAGAGTATATTCAAGCAGTGGAAGGGGGAGAAATCGGTCCTAATAAAGGTTCCTGTGGCACTGCTGCTTTTTTGAAAGAGAAAGTAGTGGCTGTGGATATAGAAAATGATAACCGATGGGTTGATTTTAGGGAGCTTTCAAAGAGGGAAGGCGTAAAAGCCTGCTGGTCTTTACCTATTATTGATGTAAACAACGAGGTATTAGGCACATTTGCTATTTATTATAGAGTTGTAAAAGCACCTACTGCAGAAGAAGAAAATACGCTGGAACGAGCCAAAAGCTTACTTACTATCATATTGGAAAACAGGATTTCGCTGGATACCATCCGATCTAATAACCTTAAATACGATATGGTATCGCTGGCAACCAATGACCTTATTTGGGACTGGCATATTGAAACCGACGAAGTAATTAGAACAGGACAGGGTTTAAAAACACTTTTTGGCTATGAAGAAGAAGATGTGAATGGTGATACTGATTTTTGGAACAGCAGAATTCACCCTGATGATCTAAAGCGTGTACTTGCCAGGCAAAATACAGTGATCAATAATGCTGATACAGTTTATTGGGAAGACGAGTACAGATTCTTGAAAAAAGATGGCAGGTATGCTTATGTTTTTGATAAAGGATATGTGATCAGAGATAAGGAAGGAAATGGGATTCGTTTGATAGGTGCTACAAGGGATATATCAGATAGAAAAGAAACAGAAGCACTTTTGCTCGAACTCAATACAAAGCTCAAACAAAGGGCAGATGAATTAGCATCTTCCAATATTGAGTTGGAAAGATTTGCCTATATCGCTTCACATGATATGCAGGAACCACTGAGGATGATCACCAGTTTTCTCCAGTTATTTAAGAAAAAATATGAAAATCAATTAGACGAAACGGCAGAACAATACATCCATTTTGCAGTTGACGGAGCAGAAAGAATGAAGAAATTGATCATGGATCTGTTAGAGTATTCCAGGGTGGGCTCCAATAAGGATAATCTAACTGAGATTGATACCAATAGCTTATTGCAGGAAGTGAAAAATGTTTTTTTTAACCGGATAGAGGAACTAAAAGCAGTCATCAATATTTCACCATTGCCACCCATAAAAGGAAATAAAACGCAATTATTCCAATTATTTCAAAACCTGGTGGGTAATGCTCTAAAATATAATAATGCTTCAGTTCCGCAAATTGACATAAGCGGGAAAGAAGAAAATGATCATTATACTTTTTCGGTACAAGATAATGGCATAGGCATAAAACCTGTTTTTTTTGAAAAAATATTCATTCTTTTTCAAAGGCTGCACCATAAGAACGAGTATAGCGGTACAGGTATCGGGCTTGCTATTTGTAAAAAAATTGTTGACAGGCATGGCGGTAAGATTTGGGTAGAATCTGAACCGGGTAAGGGTAGTTGCTTTTACTTCACCATCAGCAAAAAGCCGGAAGAATTCAGGTAATCATATTATCCTTTTTTTTCTTATAGGCAAATCATTCAGTTTCCTTTAGTTTTGTCAGTTCCCGTTCAATCCGAACCTTCAAGCTTAGCACGATGGCCTTACAGGAACATACCCAATTATTGTCTGTACTGATTGTAGAAGATAATCCCGGCGACCTGTTTTTGTTGCAGGAAACATTGCGCCTTACCAAACTTCCTTTTAAACAAATTTATAAAGCAACAACCGCTAAAGAAGCTATTGACGCACTGAATACCTCCCCGATAGATATCGTGTTATTGGACCTTTCTTTACCAGACAGTTCAGGGTTTAATTCTTATGAAATAGTTAGCAAGCATGTAAAAGCTATACCTATAATCGTACTTACCGGACTTGCAGATACGGAACTGGCTCTGGAAACACTTTCCAGTGGTGCACAGGATTATCTGGTAAAAGGAGAATACGATGAGCGTTTGCTTACAAAGTCCATTCAGTATAGTTTGGAACGTAACAGAATTCGGTTGAGCCTGATAGAGAGCAATGAAAGCTATCGAAATCTATTTTTTAATAATCCCTTACCTATTTTTATCTGGGACCTAAACAGTTTACAGATTCTGGAAGTAAATGAAGCTGCACAGGAAGAATATGGTTATACCAGAGAAGAATTATTAGCGAAAAAATTGTTAGATCTACGGTCACCAAATTACCACGACCGCATCCATTTATTTGCCAGAGAATTTAAAGAGAATGATTATAACAGGCGTAACGGAACCTGGGAACTTAACAAGAAGAATGGGGACGTGATGGTATTGGATATTTCCTTTCATAAAATAGATTACAAGGGTGTAGTATCCATCCTGGCCATTCAAAATAATATTACTGAAAAAATACGCCTGGAGGAAAAGCTGGAAGAAGAAAGGTTACTGAAGCAGAAAGAGATCAACGAAGCAATGATCAGGGTTCAGGAAAAAGAACGTTATGAGATCAGTACGGAATTGCATGATAACGTAAACCAGCAGCTTACTGTAGCTATGATGTATATAGCTTCTGCCCAGCAAAAAAGTCCGGAAGTAGCCGAACTTCTCAAACAATCCTCCGGATTTATTTTCAACTGTATTGAAGAAATACGTAAGCTTTCACAAATCCTGGTAACGCCTTTGATCAAACATTTTGGACTCAGTAAGGCAATTGAAGGTTTATTGGATGATGTATCTGCAGTTAACCCTATTCATATCGATTTAACGGCAGATAATTTTTTTGAAGAAGATATTAAATACGAATTTAAGTTGAGTATTTTCCGGATGGTACAGGAGCAAATGAACAATATCATCAAGCATGCCAAAGCAACCCGTGTAGATATTGAACTAATGCGTAACGACCAGATGATCTACCTTAAAATTGCAGACAATGGTGTAGGCTTCGATCTGAAACAACAAAGAAAAGGAATCGGTATTTATAATATCATCAGCAGGTCTGATCTGTACAGTGGGATTGTTGATATACAAACCTCGCCAGGAAATGGATGTGGCATCTATATCACTTTTCCCTTAACACAAGAGATCCTGCTTTGATCTACATACTTCAGGTTTTCGGAACAAATTTAAAATACATCTTTCTTTTTTCTATCACTCCGCTAAGGCTAGCCTCATTTTGCTAAGTCCGCATGGCTTCGTCTTTGCGCCGACGCTGCTTTGGCTTCTGTAACAAAGTACTCCGCATCATTTTTACTGCCTACACATCGCTGGTCACCGCATCCAATCCGCCTAAGCGGACTGCAAAGACTGGTGATAGTTAAGAAGGTGTAGTACTTGTTTTTAACAAACTAAATTGATTTTTTCATTTTCAAAACTTTGCCATGCTCTTCAGAGCATGGAATAAATAGTAGAAAAAGTCATTTTGGGCCTTTAGTCCCCAGTATGGGTATTTGATAGTATATCGAAAATTTAAGATAAAAATTTCAGAACACCTGTTTACTACATTCCTGGTTGCTTTAATTGCCAGCCAGTTTTCATTTTTTCAGTATCCACCATCTTTTTAACGTCTTCCAGTAATTTTTTGGCGTCATACACAATGCCATCTTTGATGGTATATTGAATACCACCCGAGCGTATCACTTTATTGTCTTTGGTTAATTCAATGGCTCCTGTTCCATATAAAACCTGTAGGTTTTTTAATGGGTTGGCATTGATCAAAACTATATCGGCAAGCTTACCTACTTCCACAGTTCCAATTTCTTTATCCATTCCTAAAGCCTGGGCACCAAACAAGGTGGCAGACCTGATCACTTCTAAGGGATGAAACCCCGCTTCCCGTAGTAATTCAAGTTCTCTTACATAGCCAAATCCATAGGTTTGGTAAATAAATCCGTTATCCGAACCAGTGGTTACCCTGCCACCCCTGTTCTTATATTCATTAATAAAACTCATCCATAAGCGATAATTGTTTTTCCATTCAACCTCCTGCTCTGTGCCCCAGTTATGCCAGTAAGAACCATGTGATTGCTGACTGGGTTCATAAAATTTCCAGAGAGAAGGAAGGGTATAGGTTTCATGCCATTCAGCTCGTCTTGCCCGCATCAGATCCCGATTGGAATCATAGATATTGAAAGTTGGATCGAGTGTAAAATCAAGCGAC
>CALRUV010000071.1:0-15039 GCA_943371455.1 Chitinophaga pinensis
ATGGTTGTTGGACATAAGTCCAACAACGGCGTAGTTTATCAATGATTGTTGGACATAAGTCCAACAACTGCGTAAAATCCGAAATCCGAAATCCGAAATTCAAAATTCAAAATCCCTCTCCCTACCCCAAATTCTTCGAAATCCTCCTCGCTGCCTCCAATCCTAATTTGATCATTTTCTTTTTTATTTTTTCGTCGAAGCGGAAAGCCGGCATATAGATACTCAAGCTGGCTACCACATTATTTTCTTTGTAAACAGGTGCGGCAAATCCAACAATTTGAATACTGTCTTCAACTAGCGCATAGCCATTTTTACGCATTTGTTCTATCTGTTCAAAAAACTTTTTTTTGTTATTGGCATCATGCCAGATTTGGGCGGGCGGCAGTCCAAATCTGAAAATGAATTTTTCCAGTTCTTCGTCGGATAACATGGCAATCAAGATTCTGCCAGAAGAAGAGTCGTAGGCTTTTTTCTCATCAGGGGTATGTGCCTGCACAATCTGGTTACTTTGTGTACGATGGATTACTACGCGGTTTTCACCATTTAAGGAAGATAGCAAGGTGTTTTCATTCAAAGCCACACTGATCTTCTGCATTTCAGCATTGGAAGCGGCTACCAGATCGCGCCAGTAACCTGTATCGCCAGCCAATGTATAAAATTGTTTACCCAGCAGGTAGCCCTTTTGTGCCCCCAGTTTGAGCAGGTATCCTCTTTGCGTAAGAGTTTTAACGATATTGGCACAAGTGCCAGGCTTTAATTGCAAACCAATCGCTATTTCACTCATCAATTTCGGTCTGTCAGGATCTCTGGCAACAAATTCGATGATATCAAATGACCTGTGTATAACCTGTATCATACAGAAAAAATTTCTTTGAAAAAATTCAAGAACAAATCTATTCTTTTCAAAATGAAATTCGGTAGTTTCAACAGATAATTAGTCAGACAATTCCACCATGTGGAATGCCCTTAACCAACGATTGCCATGCCTGTAAAAACTGATCAAACTGCTGAGAGGTCAATGCTGTACCCATTTATTTTGGTGACCAGCCTTTTTTTTATGTGGGGTTTTGTTCATAACCTCGATCCCATTCTAATACCCCACCTGAAAAAATCTTTTAGTCTCAGTACCCTTCAATCATCACTGGTTGATTCGGCCGTATTCATTGCCTATTTCCTAATGGCATTGCCTGCTGGCTTTATCATGAAGAAATATGGCTATAAAGCGGGTATCATCTGCGGACTCATTCTGTTTGCTACAGGATCTTTTCTTTTTGTTCCTGCGGCCAATACACAGTCCTATACTTTTTTTCTAATGGCATTGTTCATCATCGCCTGTGGACTAACCATCTTAGAAACCGCCGCCAATCCCTATGCTTCCTTATTGGGAGATCCGGCAACAGCTACCCAGCGTTTAAATTTTGCACAATCATTTAATGGTTTAGCTGCAACACTGGCTCCTATCATTGGTGCAAGAATTATCCTTACCAAGGGTTTTTCCGATGAAGAACTAAGCGTAATGACGAATGCTGCCAAACAAGTAGCACTGGCTTCAGAAGCATCAACTGTAAAAACGCCTTATTTAATTTTAGGTAGCCTGATACTGGTGATCGCTATTTTATTCGTTTTCATTAAACTGCCTGAGATAAAAGAGGATGCAGACGAAGGTGCTGTTAAAAATATTTTTCATACACTTAAGCATAGTCATTTACGCTGGGCAGTAGCCGCACAGTTTTTTTATGTGGGAGCACAGGTTTGTGTATTTAGTTTTTTCATTTTGTATGCAGTGGATGCCGCAGGTATTGATAAGATCAAAGCCGCTGACTACCTGGGATGGGGATGTGGTATGGCTTTCATGATTGGTCGTTTTGCCGGCACTTTTTTTATGAAATATATTCAGCCTGCTAAATTACTGGCACTCTACTCGATCATAAATGTGTTTTTATGTGGGGTGGCCATGTTTAGTGAAGGTATGATAGCCGTTTATGCTGTTATTGGTATCGCTTTTTTTATGTCAGTTATGTTCCCTACAATTTTTTCTTTGGGTATCAAAGACCTGGGGGCGGATGCCAAATTTGGAAGCAGTCTGATCATCATGTCTATAGTGGGTGGCGCCATTATGCCGCCTATCATGGCACAGATTAGCGATATAACGGGTAATATTCAATTGGGTTATATTATTCCATTACTGTGTTTTGCTGTTGTTTTCTTTTTTGGCTGGAAGGGACATGAGGTAAAAATTAGATTATGAAAAGATATTGTTTAGCAGTTGATCTGATTGATGATGAAAAACTGATTGCCGAATATGAAGAATGGCACAAGGCTGTTTGGCCTGAAATATTGCACAGTATTGATTCTTCCGGCATCACGCAATTGGAGATTTATCGCGTAGCTAACCGCCTTTTTATGGTCATGGAAGTGAATGAGGGTTTTAGTTTTGAAGAAAAGTCAAAGGCAGATAGCAGTAACCCCAAAGTGCAGGAGTGGGAAAAACTCATGTGGAAATTCCAAAAGCCCCTGTCCTTTGCAAAGCCCGGGGAAAAATGGGTATTAATGAACAAAATATTTGATCTGAAAGATAATCTACCCATTAAAAAATAAGGCTATGATGTTTTCATTAATAAATAAGCAGGCTATCATCACAGGTGGTGGCAGTGGTATTGGTAGGTCAATTGCATTATTATTTGCCAGGCAGGGGGCCACAGTGCATATCCTTGATCTGCAGGAAGCTGCAGCGTTGGCTGTTGCCAATGAGATCAATCAGCAGGGAGGCAAAGCATTTTCTTATGCCTGTGATATTAGTAAGCAGGAAGAAGTAGCTAAAATTTTCTTAGCGATCAATGAAGTTTCTATTTTGGTAAATAGTGCTGGGATCGCCCATATTGGCAAAGCGGCAACCACCAGTTCTGAAGATTTTGAAAAAGTATTTAAAGTAAATGTGCAGGGCACCTATCATTGTTTGCATGCAGCCATTCCTTTGATGCAAAAAAGGGGTGGGGGTGTTATCCTGAATATTGCTTCTATCGCAGCATTGGTGGGTATTCCAGACCGTTTTGCCTATAGTATGAGCAAGGGGGCCGTTTATGCCATGACGCTTAGTGTGGCAAAAGATTATCTGAAAGAAAATATCCGTTGTAATTCTATTTCACCGGCAAGGGTGCATACCCCTTTTGTAGATGGATTTATTGCAAAAAATTATCCGGGTCAGGAAGAAGAGATGTTTCACAAACTTTCTCAATCACAACCCATTGGCAGAATGGGTTCTACTGATGAAGTAGCTGCATTATGTTTGTATTTATGCAGTGAGGAAGCCTCTTTCATTACAGGTAACGACTATCCGATTGATGGGGGTTTTATTAAATTGAATAATTAAAATTTCAGACATATTTGATTTTTATATTTTTCTTTAATGAATTATTTTTTCGCCTATATTATTTGTTTGCTATCTATTGGAGAACGGCATCATTTTTTTAAAGATGACCCCGAAAAAATAGATGTAAAAAAGTTTGTGGCAACAGTTTTACAAAAGCAGATTCTTGCAGAAGCAGCATGGGCACTGGAACAGGAGCCCATTACAGTAACTGCGGAATATTCTCCCAGAAGTGCCGGCGGTAAGCATGATTTTTTTTCTGAGGGTGACTACTGGTGGCCTAATCCTGCGCATGTGGATAGTCCTTATATTCAAAAAGACGGAATGACCAACCCACAAAATTTTACAGCACACCGTTTGGCCATGATTCGTTTTAGTAAGATCATGGGGGCATTGGCATCTGCTTATCAGGTATCTAAAGATGTAAAATATTTAAAGCATGCACTCAAACACTGCAATGCCTGGTTTATTGATCAGAATACTAGAATGAATCCTAGTTTATTGTTTGCCCAAGCGATAAAGGGAAGATTCACCGGAAGAGGCATTGGTATTATTGATACCATTCAACTGATGGAAGTAGCACAGGCATTGATTGTAATGGAAATTGATCCCTCAATGGACCCTGTTAATTTAAAGGGTTTCAAACAATGGTTTGCCGATTACCTTCTTTGGTTAACCACACATGCTTATGGCAAGGCTGAGATGAATGCTGAAAATAACCATGGCACATGCTGGGTGATGCAGGTTGCCTGCTTTGCAAAATTCACCCAAAATGAAAAAATTATGCAATTCTGTCGCGAGCGCTATAAAAATATACTCCTACCGAATCAAATGGAAAAAGATGGCAGCTTTCCGCGTGAGTTGAAAAGAACCAAACCCTATGGTTATGCCATTTTTAACCTGGATGCGATGACCATGATTTGTCAGATCCTGTCTATACCTAATGACAATCTTTGGAATTACACAACGCCTGATGGCAAGTCGATCAAACAAGGCATTACCTATTTGTATCCTTACATCAAAGACAAAGAAAGCTGGCCTTTTACAAAAGATGTAATGTACTGGGATCAATGGCCGGTAGCACAACCCTTTTTAGTGATGGGCGCTAATGCTTTTTCAGAAAAAAAATGGCTCTACAGATGGGAACAATTAGAACATACACCTTTAGAAACAGAAATCATCAGAAACCTGCCGGTTAGACATCCACTGATATGGCTTAATTAAATTTAGAATGAGAAAAATCTATTTATTATCATGCTTGCTGTTTGTGTTCGCTTCTAGTATTTATAGTCAGCAACTGTCAAAAGACGAACGCATGCAATGGTGGCGGGAAGCCCGTTTTGGCATGTTCATTCATTGGGGAGTTTATGCTCAATGGGCAGGAGTTTACCATGGTCATGAACAATTGAAAGGCCCGGCAGAATGGATCATGAATCGATCTAAAATTCCAGTGGCTGAATACCAGGAAATGGCAAAACAATTCAATCCTTTTAATTATAACCCTGATGAGTGGGTTCGCATGGCAAAGGATGCTGGAATGAAATACTTGATCATTACTTCCAAACACCATGATGGCTTTGCTTTATTTGCCTCAAATGCTAGTAAATGGAATGTTGTAGAAGCCACTAAATACGGGAAAGATCTACTAAAGCCATTGGCAGCTGCTTGCAAAAAGTATGGCATTAAATTGGGGTTTTATTATTCTCAGGCACAGGATTGGAATAATCCTGGTGGTTCGGTTGCACGTAAATTAGCTACGGAAGGTTGGTTAAACCCCGACTCTACGCAAATAGATAATTATACAAAGGAACATAATGGACATTGGGATCCTGCTCAGGAAACAGCCAGCTTTAATGAGTATATTCAAAAAGTAGCAGTTCCACAAGTGAAAGAAATTTTGACTAACTATGGTGATATCGCTGTGCTGTGGTGGGATACACCTACCAATATGACATCAGAAGCAGCATTGAGTTTACAATCGCTTTTAAAATTACAGCCCAATATCATTACCAATGATCGATTAAAACGTCCCGATTTTCCCGGTGATACCAAAACCCCTGAACAGCGTATACCTAAACAAGCTGAACTGGATGCCATGGATTGGGAAACCTGTATGACAATGAATGGCACCTGGGGTTTTCGAACATCAGACAATAATTGGAAATCAACCAAAACATTGATTCATAATCTTTGTGATATTGCATCAAAAGGAGGGAATTACTTATTAAACGTGGGTCCAAAAGCTGATGGAACCTTTCCAGAACAAAGCATTCAAACACTGAAGGAAATAGGTGCGTGGATGAAAA
Source organism: Chitinophaga pinensis (assembly GCA_943371455.1). Lineage (GTDB taxonomy): Bacteria > Bacteroidota > Bacteroidia > Chitinophagales > Chitinophagaceae > Sediminibacterium > Sediminibacterium pinensis_J. The sequence goes on from CALRUV010000071.1 coordinate 5,674, forward strand.
TGAATGGAGAAGCCATCTATGCCAGTAAGCCTGGAAATTTATATGGCATACCCTGGGGTAGGGCAACACAAAAAGAATCAAATGGAAATACCATTCTTTACCTCAGCGTATTTGATTGGCCAGCAAATGGTAATATTTGGATACCGGGACTTACCAATGAAATCATCTCTGCTTCACTTTTGATGGATCACCGTTCTTTAACTACCGAAAAAGGAACTGTAAAATCAGGATGGATGATTCATGTTCCTGATAAAGCACCCAATCCTCATGTATCGGTAATTAGAATTGAATGTAAGGGTTCATTGGTTCAAATGAAAGGCATTGAATAAATTTTAAAATGATGACTATACAAAAATCAAACAATTTGATCCGCATCTTTCTATTTTTAACCATGGTGGTAAGCAATCTGCATTTGATTGCTCAAAAAGAAAAGGGGACATTAAATAATTTTCCCAAAGAGGCGGACCCTATTACGGTAGGTAATTTTTTGGTCAACCGATTCATCGCTACCCCGCGTATGAATGCAGGTAAACCCATTACCCAAAAAATTGTGATCTATCCTGAAGTGTGCACCTGGTACGGATCTCTGGGCTTTGCCAAGATCAGTAATAATATGGCGCTTACAGATAGATTGATCAATCATTTTGAACCCTTCTTTGGTAAAGATTCTGTAATTATTCCACAAGCATTGAATGTTGACTATAGTGTGTTTGGCGCTATCCCCCTTGAATTGTATCTGCAAACAGGACAGCAGAAATACCTAAGCATGGGACAAAAATTTGCAGACGAACAATGGACTATGCCTGCCAATAAGAGCAGGATTTCACCAGCTCAATATCAATTTTTTGATGAAGGCTATACCTGGCAAACGCGTTTATGGGTGGATGATATGTTTATGATCACCATGTTGCAATTGCAAGCTTATCGGGCAACCAATGATACCAAATACTTAAACCGTGCTGCTAAAGAAGCAGTGATGTACTTAGATTCTTTACAACAACCTAATGGTTTATTCTTCCATGCACCTGATGTGCCCTATTTCTGGGGGCGGGGTTGTGGTTGGTTTGCCGTTGGAATGGCAGAGTTATTGCGAACCCTACCTAAGCAACATGCAGATAGGGAAAGAATTATGAAAGGGTATCAAATCATGATGGCGTCTTTATTAAATTTCCAAAAAAGCAATGGCATGTGGCTTCAGTTACTGGATGATCCCAATAGTTGGGAAGAAACTTCTTGCACAGGTATGTTTACCTATGCCATGATCACCGGAGTGAAAGAGGGTTGGCTTGACAAGAAAAAATTTACGCCCGCAGCCCGTAAAGCATGGATTGCTTTAGTAGGTTTTATCAATGAAGATGGCGATGTACGGGAAGTTTGCGAGGGCACCAACAAGAAAAATGACCACCAATATTATCTCGATAGAAAAAGAAATATTGGGGATCTGCATGGCCAAGCGCCAGTTTTATGGTGTGTTACTGCATTGTTGCGTTAATAATCTTAAGATAATTCCATCTAAACCCATAATGGCAATAACTTGCATCTTATTGGGAATGACGCAACTTTTACACCTATTATTTTGTTATCTACCAACAATATAATTTAAAATATAAAAAAATAAACAATGATCCCAGCAAAAGCCTATGCCGCATTAGACGAAAAAACACCTTTAGAACCATTTTCATTTGAAAGAAGAGATTTACGTAATGATGATGTGCATCTGCAGATCTTATTTTGTGGTGTTTGTCACAGCGATATTCACCAGGCTAGAAATGAATGGGGTGGTGGTTCCATTTATCCAATGGTTCCGGGACATGAAATTGTAGGCAAAGTGGTAAGTGTAGGTTCCTCCGTAACAAAATACAAAGCCGGTGATACGGTAGGGGTGGGTGTGATGATCGATTCCTGCTGTTCTTGTAAGAACTGTAACAATGACCAGGAACAATATTGTGAAGAAGGGATGACGGGTACTTATAATACCAAAGAGCGTGATGGTGTTACCATTGCTCAAGGTGGTTATTCAACACAGATAGTGGTGAAAGAAAGATTTGTGGTAAGTATTTCAGAAAAATTAGACCTGGCAGGTGCTGCGCCTTTATTATGTGCCGGTATCACCACCTATTCTCCACTGCGTTTTGCGGGTGTTAAAGCAGGACAGAAAGTGGGTGTATTAGGTTTGGGCGGATTGGGACATATGGGTGTAAAATTTGCTGTAGCATTTGGCGGTGAAGTTACCGTTATCAGTACTTCTCCATCCAAAGAAGCAGATGCCAAAAGATTAGGTGCGGCACATTTTTTATTGTCAACCGATAAGGAAGCCATGAAAAAACATGCCAGTCATTTTGATGTGATACTGGATACGGTTTCTGCAAACCACGATTATACCTATTTACTGGATATGCTTGACCTGGAAGGAAAATTACTTATTGTAGGCTTGCCATCTCAACAACCATCCTTGTCTCCTTTTTCATTGATCACCAAAAGAAGAAGTATCATCGGTTCAATGATCGGCGGTATGAAAGAAACCCAGGAAATGCTTGATTTCTGTGCTGCACACAATATTGTGTCGGATGTGGAAGTCATTCCAATGGATTATATCAATGATGCATATGAAAGGGTGATCAAATCTGATGTGAAGTATCGGTTTGTTATTGATCTGGCTACTGTATAGCATAAAAAGTGTCGTTGGTCCTTTGATCACAGGTGTTCAGAAGATTTTTATATTAAATTCTCCATGCACTAATAAATAATCATATTGGGACTTTAGTCCTGCGTGTGGGTTTTTGAAACTGACTTGAAAATATTTATTGTTGAACTTGCGAACAATCAAGGCAAGAGATTAAGTATTTGAATGAAGTGCCACAATATTACCTTCCGTGTCATTGATCATAGCCATAAATCCATTGTGCCCAATAGATGTTTTGGGCATGACCATTTTGCCGCCTGCGCTTTCCACCCGGTCTAATACTATTTGAAGATCCGGGTTGGCATTCAAATACAGAATGGATCCTGTTGCACCAGGTGTATGCCAGGAACTTTCTGCCAGGCCACCGGCTATTTTTTCATTCGTTGGATCAAAAGGAAACATGGCATACTTCATACCGGGCATTTCCATTGTTTCCATGGAGATCTCAAAAAGGGTTTCGTAGAATTTTTTTGCTCTGGCCATATCACTTACAGCAATTTCAAACCAATTAATGGCATTGGTGGCAGCACTCATTTTGGCGTTCATAATCTGTTTTTTTTGGTGGAGGGTAGGGTATTCCTAAATTTAAGATATTTTCTGAAACGCCTGCTGAACTGGGATACCTTACCAATAAGTTTACCATTATTTCATATCAGATCAGGAGAAAACTAACAGCAGCTGGCTTTGAAAGACCTTTTTTGGTGTAAAAAGCTAAAATTTCAAGCTCATAGGATAAAGTTTTATGCAGGAAGCTTAAAACAATTGGTTTAAAGCAATAGCGGTTTTTTTTAAAGGATAAATAGCTAATGCTGAAGGTGAAATTTTAGGCTCAAAGATCAAAGTTTTAGGCTTTGAGGTTAAAAGAGCCCCTTCTAAGTTTAAAACTGTAACCTTCATTCGTTGAGGTTCTACGCAGATGTATCAGGTAGAGGACTGAGTGTCTTAGGATGGAGATATGCTTATTCGTTGACGTCCTCTGCAGATGTCTCTCTCAGAGGACTGTGTATCTTAGGATGGAGATATACTCATTTGTTGACGTCCTCCGCAGATGTCTCTCGCAGAGGACTGTGTATCTTAGGATGGAGATATTCTCATTCGTTGACGTCCTCCGCAGACGTCTCTCGCAGAGGACTCTGCGGCTTAGGATGGTGATTTATTCATTTATTGACGTCCTCCTCAGATGTCTCGCGCAGAGGACTGTGTATCTTAGGATGGAGATATACTCATTCGTTGACGTCCTCCGCAGATGTCTCTCGCAGAGGACTCTGCGGCTTTGAATCGAATAATTTCCACTTGAAAAAAAGTTGTCAAGAGGAAGATATAGTAAGATTTATATCCTGCAATTCCATATAAGTTATCACTGGGTATACTCCGTCTTTTCCAGTAAAGTAATAGGTTGCAGAGCTATGCAAATATTCTTCTGGTAATTGTACCAAACCTTTTTTACATGGATTCAAATGAATATAATTTACTTTTTGTTTCATGAAATTGATAGTAAAGCACTCTTTCTTGTCGAACGATGGCTCAAAGACCTCATGTTTTTTATTAATTAATTTTTCTGTTTTATTTACCCAATCCGACATTTGATTTAATAGACCTATTTCACCTTTCTGTTGGAGTCGTTTGACCAGCTCATATGCGATGAATCTTTTCCCATTGCCAATAATGGTATTGATAGAAGTTGGTGTATCACTAAAGGCGATCAATACATGTACATGATTGTGCATGATCACGTATGCAATAATGTGATGCCCCTTTTCTTTTAAATAGTCAAACCATTTATACAAAGTATCATATCCATCTGTTATTTGGAATAGCGGCAACCATCTGGCACATGTGAAGGTGATGAAGAATACACCATTTGATTTTTGTATTTTCTTTCTTACACTCATGTTCGTAATGTAGTGTAAACATTCTTTTTATTTTTTGCGGTTAATACCTGATGATGGTGTTTTCTTCACCTATGCGAGAACCGCAGAGTCCCCTCCGGGAGACATCTGCGGGGACGCTCTCTGCGGAGACATCTGTGGTGGATGGAGACTCTGCGGAGAAGGAATATTACTGTGGTGAAGGTCAGTCGACCAAAAATGGAACGAGATTTTGTGTTTTGAAAACCCAACAGAGAATGAAACATTCTCTATTCCAAATGGTACTGATTTTTAATGATCTCAGAAACTTCTTTTCCCTTTTTGTTTAAAAATTGTAACCGTTTTTGTAGACCAACAAGGTTGATATTCCAAAAAAATCGATTCGAATAAGCTTCGTTCAATAATTTTTGCCCATTTTCTGTAAGAGGTATCGGTTGAAGACTTTGGTTTTTAATTTTTATAAGATCAAAAACTTGACTGTACAAAGTATTGTTGGCAGCAATCGTATTCATATTATTTTGTGTAATAGAGAGTAAACGAACTGCCTGGTCGTATTCCATTATTTGATCTGAAACAGCTTTTTTTCTGATGATCCTTAAAGCTCCACTACTTTTTAGTTGTTGTATGGTTCTGTCATTCTGAACAAAATCAGGAAAGCCAATGGTAGATAGCCACATTTTATTGGCTTTTTTTGAATTGGTATAAATTTCTTTTGAGGACAATTCTTCTAACAAACTATCTGTTACAATTATTCTACCATTAATGTCAACAATCAATTTTTCTGTTTGTGTAATATCCGCGTTTATGTCTTCTACTATTGATTCAATATATTCTTTCTCACGATGATTTTCGATCATTACTTCAAGCCTCCATTCTGCAAGAAAGCCACAAAAAACTGCCAGAAATAGCATCAGAAACTCCCAAGTGTAAGATTTCCATGTTTTCTTTCCTTCGTGATGACCGTGATGGTGTACCTCCATTTTTTATTTTTATTTAAGTTTTATGTTAATCCTATTGTTTCACCAAGTGCATGGCAGTAAATTTTCTGTTGCATGCTTGGCCACTTAAGGCTTGGTTAATATAAGACAAATTACTTAAGCCGGTTCAGAATTCCAATTCCATTAGTGGGGATAATTTGTAAATCCAAATTTTTAAAAGCCATTTCTGTGCGCATTATTAAAAAGGTCGGCTTTGCTTTCAAGAACGATTTATTTTATTTCTATATTTATAAACCTTGATCCACTTTTGCTTCGCTATTATTTGAAGAGCTTTTTCTTAGGCTTTGACATTCTCCGCAGGGTCTCTCGTAGAGGACTCTGCGGATTAGGATTGACCCTTATTCATTTATTGACCACTGCATGCAAATACGCATCATGTATTTCTAAAACGATAGTACATCTCATTCAAACCGCAGAGTCCCCTCCGGGAGACATCTGCGGAGACACTCTCTCTAGGAGAGATCAGCGGGGGATTGAGACTCTGAGGAGAATGAACGGCATGAAATGTCTCTCTTAAGTATTTTATGGCTTAGGATGGTGATATTCTCATTCATTGATGTTCTCCGCAGATGTCTCTCGCAGAGGACTCTGCGGCTTAGGATTGACCCTTATTCATTTATTGACCACTGCATGCAAATACGCATCATGTATTTCTAAAACGATAATACATCTCATTCAATCCGCAGAGTCCCCTCAGGGAGACATCTGCGGGGACGCTCTCTGCGGAGACATATGAAGTGGATGTAGACTCTGCGGAGAAGGATGAACCAAAACTGGAATAAACCTGGAGACATCCTTGGGTTGAAGACCCTGCGGAGAAGGAAAGTTCATTAGGCCTTATCAAGCAGGTTGATGAGATTTTTGCATTGTCTTTGTCTTGGGGATTGCTTGTAACTCCTTTTTTGCTTTTTGTTTACTGATGAAAGTACTAATTGCAAATTCTTCCTCCTTAGTAATAGGCTGTTGTTGAACGCCTATGAAATCCACATTTAATTCTTTAAGTTTATTTTTCATTTGGAAAATATTTATTTATAAGTTTTAATGCTGCCATTGTATCAATTATCATAATTCGTCCGCCAACATGAATGGCTCCCAAAGTTTCAATATAATGTTGCACAAGCTGCGTTTTGGAAAAGAAAGAGACATTACCTTCATGTCCACGCTGAAAAGCAAGTTTGCAAGCAAAAGCAACTAAGTTTCCTGGAACTCCTGCATAAACCTTTATTTTCCCTTTGTTGAAAGGTGCACTTTCTACAAGATGCATATAAACATGGTCTGATTTAATTTCTAAGCTTATCAAACCTTGAATCACTGATTGATTATGTACAATTGTTAATTTGTACACATCACGCGCTGGTTGTTTAAATTCTAATTTCCAGTCAAACTGCCAATTCTTATTCTTAGTAACCGTCTTTAAATCAGATGTGGTAAAAAGCGAAATTTCAGTTGCAAAACTGTCACCAGTTACAATATTTTGGATTGAATTTGTAAGTTTGTCAATCTCAAAATCCAACGCTATTTTATTACTTTTTTTCACTAGGCTAATTTACGAAAAAAGGGTGACTTTCATCCGTTTTAAATGCCTTATTGCAAATGTAAAAGGTGGTGATGACTTTATGGCAAATCAAGGTTTTATTAGGGTTTATTCCTCTTGTGTTTCTGCTTTCTCACCTTATCCGAGAACCTCCGGGTCAGCTATCGCGAGACCCGTCGGGGAACTGGCCGACTTTTTTATTGAGGGGTAATGTTGTGGATGACAAACTATGGATCTTTTACTAAGGGTGACACCCTGCTGAGAAAAAAATACATGGAAACAGGATCGTAAATGCCAGACTATCCTATTAAGGAACTATCTGCCGGAATGATGACATTTTGTTGAAAAAATACTCATTATGTATTTCTAAAACGATAGTACATCTCATTCAATCCGCAGAGTCCCCTCCGGGAGACATCTACGGAGACCTTCTCTGGGAGACATCTGTGATGGATGCTGACTCTGTGGAAAAGGAAGACCCTGCTGAGAAGGAAACTATTGGATTTTTTGCTAAGGGGGACACCCTATGGAGAAAAATGTTGTGCGTAGTACTTACAGGCGGGAATTTCGATTTTTGACCATATCATAAACAGAAATTCCATTCGCAACTGCATAATCGGATAATGAGGAGTCTGAAGTGATTAACAATTTACATTTTTTACCACATTCTAAAAGCAAAGAATCAGTAAGTCCCAAATCAAAGAATTCCTGCATTTCTGTTGCTTTTATCGATGCTGTGAATTTTTCTGATGTTGATTTTATTGTACTTGCTAGGTGGTCAATATATTGGTATTTGTAATTTCCACTGAAGTCATTTAGCAAGTTATCAACCTCTGTCCACACATTAGGTAACACCATTAATTTTTCGAGGCTCCCTATTACGTTAAGCAATTCATAGTAGTCTTGCTCTTCATAAATAGATACTCTACGATGAGTTTTAAAAAGTCTCACATCTATCGTACCAATCAAAAAGACTACCAAAGCATTTGTGTCGATTAGAATCATTCTTTATTGTTGTAGAGGTAAAATCCAATAACTTCTCCGATGTCATTAATTTTCAATTTTTTGTAGATTCTAAAATAATTAAATTCATTTAAAACAGCCGCGAGGCCCGATCGTTTATTTGAATTATTAACCAAGTAAGAAACAATAATTTCCCAAGTGCCCTCGATTTTGTTGTACTCGGCTTGTTCGAGTCTAAAATCCGGATTTTCAGGCGCGGCCAGTTCAAATAAATGAAACTTAGCGATATCTAGTAGCTGCTTTAAGGTTAAACTCATCTCATTATTTTTTTTATAATTGTATTACGCACAACGTCCGGGCTTTAAGCAGTTGGGGCATGCACTTCCGTCAATCCTGGCAACTGCCTCTGAATAAATATACAAAAGCTAAATGACATATTCTACAGAAGAGCTGAATGGGTAGCTCTGAAGCTATAGAAAACTTATAAATACACTTTACTATTTTAGACATTCACTGAAACATATGGTGAATTGGACACCCTGCGAAGAAGAAAAGTTTCCTGCTTTTTATATTTGTTAGGATGAAGACCCTTCGGAGATTAAAAGATAGATCAATTATCTAAATACAAATAATCATTAAACCAAGTTTTATTAAGCTTTACAGCTACGACTTTATCTTTAATTGGTAATTCATTAGTAGTGTCAAACCATTTTTCTTCATTAGTTTTTAAAATTCTAAGTTTTACTCTATCATAAGATGTGGAATTATCTTGATACCAAACATTAATCACTTTTGCTATTGTATAATAATCTAAACTTCTAAGTTGATTTAGAATGGCATCTCCATATTTAATCGCATTCTTTTTAGGTACCATTTCAAAAATCGTATTGCTGTCAATTTTAGTTTGGGAAACAATTGATTTTATTGCTTCGTCAGTCAAAATCAAGTAAGCACTTATCTTTTCATTTTTTGAAGTGTACAACCTCCACGTCCTTAATATTTGAAACTTCAATTTTTGATCGTAAGTTAATTCGATTTCTTTTTTTGCAATATCTGTTTTGTCATTTTTAAAATTATTATCTTCTGACTTAGCTAATTGTGTTTCTTGCATTTCAACTATATTCAAATTTTCAAATTTCTTTCTTGTGCCATTCACTTTTATATTTGTAATCTCTTCAATTAGAGTTTCATAAGCCTCTTTGTCATGTTCTTTTGTAATTAGTATTCCCATTTCAATATTATTTTGTTGGGAATATTCATGTAAATTCATTGAACAAATGATTGCTTTTTCTTCGTTTATATAACACTTTGCGTGTAAAT
>CALRUV010000072.1:0-14885 GCA_943371455.1 Chitinophaga pinensis
AGATACTATAACGGTTGTGGGCACGGAAGAAAGTGTGAAACAATTTACTTCCATAGTAGGCAATTCATTGAAAAGACTGGAAGCGCCTGATTTAGGTCCGATTTTTATTGGCATTGTGTTCGGCATCATTTTAGGCAGTATCCCCTTTCATATTCCCAATATCCCAATAGCTGTAAAAATAGGTATGGCAGGTGGTCCGCTTATCGTAGCACTTTTCCTGAGCAGGTTTGGCAATTTTTTATACCTGAATAATTATACCACCAATAGTGCCAACCTCATGATCAGAGAGTTAGGCATTGGCCTATTTCTTGCCAGTGTTGGTTTGAGCAGTGGACATAATATTTTAACAGCTTTTCAAAATGGAAATGGGTTTCTATGGATCGCTATGGGCATATGCATTACCATGATTCCTTTACTGATCATCGGTATCATTGCGAAAAAGTTTTTCAAAAAAACATACTTTGAAATTTGTGGTTTATTGGCAGGCGCCTGTACCGATCCACCTGCATTGGCATTTGCATTAAAGATGGCAGGTAATGATATACCTTCTGCAACCTATGCAACCGTTTATCCCCTAACTATGATACTCAGGATATTAGCAGCCCAATTGCTTATCCTATTCTTTGCCTGATATTTCTGAAGCTTTTTTAATGTGGATTATTTTACCGTCTTCCATTTCTATGATACGGTTGGTTCTGGCTGCAAATTCATTATCGTGGGTAACCACCAGTAATGATTGGTGATATAGATCTGCTAATTCTTTAAAAATATTAAAAACTATTTCCCCATTCTTTTTATCAAGGTTTCCTGTTGGCTCATCTCCCATAATGATCACCGGATCATTGATCAGTGCCCTTGCTATTGCCACACGTTGCTTTTGTCCGCCCGATAATTGATTGGGCCATTTCAATGCTTCAGATTCGATCCCCAGAATTTTTAATTTTTCATAGGCCCTATGTTCTACTTCATTTTCTGTGTACTTAGCCATTTTTAAACCAGGCAACATCACGTTTCTTAACACAGAAAATTCGTTCAACAAATAATGAAACTGAAATACAAAACCTATTTTTTCGTTTCTCACCCTTGCCAGTTCTGCTTCTTTCTTCTTTCGCATACTAGTACCATCAATAAAAAGTTCCCCTTCAAAATCGGTGTCCATTGTTGATAAAATATATAAAAGGGTTGATTTACCACATCCGGATTTGCCAATCACAGAAACAAATTCTCCCTTATTAATACGGAAACTGATTTCCTTCAATACCTGCATGGTTTCAGGGTCGTGAAAGTATTTGATGATATTTTTGGCTTCTAATATTATTTCTGACATACTATTTCCCCCTGATAATTATTACCGGATCAATCTTACTGGCCTTCCTGGAAGGAAAATAACCTGCCATATAAGTAGTAACAATTGAAAATATACTTCCAATTAAATAAAATTTTGGATTATAGTTAATCGGGTAGGTTTTGATAGTAGGCAATGCTGCCGTATTAAAAGGAATCTGATCTATCAGGGAGGAAAGTCCAAACCCAAATAACAACCCCAATAAACCACCGAATATTCCAATAGAAAGTGCTATGGTGATAAAGATCCTGTTTACATCTCTTCCGGAAAATCCCGTTGCTTTCAAAATGGCAATAGAATCCATTTTTTCGTAGATCATCATATTGAGAATATTGTAAATTCCGAAACCGGCAACTATCAACAAGGTTATTCCTACTGCATAAGAGATCAGGGTTCTAACCGAACTACCCGTTTCAAATTGGGAATTGGCCGTTTGTACATCAATGGCTTCCACATTAAACAATGCAGCATATTCTTTTGCTATCGATGGCGCCAAACTAATATCTTTTAATTTTATCTGCAGGTCTGTAATATAATTATTGGATTCGCCTAGTAATTTCTGTGTGGTAGTTATGGAGCAATAGCTTTGCACTTTATCAACATCTTGTATGCCCGACTGAAAGTATCCAACAACTTTCAAGGGAACGCGTTCTCCCTTTACGGTAGTTACCTGAATCACATCACCAATATTAGCCATCATTTTTTCTGCAGCACCCTTGCCTAAAATAATACTGTTGGGTATATTCTTCAGGTCGATATAATTTCCCAGGGTTACATAGTCCTTAAAAAGAAATAACCTATTTTCCTCTTCAACTTCAACACCATTGATAACTCCTGTAAGATCAATTGATCCAACATTATAAAATACCTGTACCGTAATTTTAGGCGCTATACCCAATACCCTCTCGTCTTTTTGCAAAGCATTTAAAATAGCAGCATTATTGTAGATCTCTGGTCTTTCATTTTTTGGTTTGATAGAACTGATAAAATTATGATAGTCCTTATATTGTATTGACCTGTCTACAGGTTGCGATTTTGACGGTTGAATTTCATTGTACAATCTGATATGCGGCGTACGATTCAATATCAATCCATCTAACAGATCATTTAACCCCGACATAAAACTTAGTAAGGTAATAAACATGGTAATACTAAAAGTAACGCCAATGGCCGCCACCAGTGTTTGTCGCCACCTGGCAAGCAATAATGATTTTGATACGCTGGCAATTAGTTTTACATTCATTGTGCAGGTTTAACCAATTCATCGTTTAGAGAAATTCCTGAAATAATTTCAATTTTTTGGTAGTCTCGCAATCCTGTTTTCACCACTACTTTTTCTCCATTAGCTTTAAACACCACGGAATCATTTAAAATATAATTTCTGGGTATCAGGATGACTTTTTCTTTTGTCTGTATAACAATATTTGCTTCAAAACTAATATTGGGGTAAAGGGTTTCAGGAACTTTATCAAAAGCAGCTTCTACTAAAAATGTCTTACTTCTTTCATTCATGAGTGGATTTACCTTTGTTACTTTTGCTTCAAACACTTTCCCCTTATAGCTGTCCATGGTTACTAAAACCGGTAAGCCAATTTTAATTTTCAGAATATCATATTCATCCACTTGCATTTCCAATACAAATTGTTTTGCAGCGCCAATTACAGCCAATGCTGTTTGTGGACCTACCAGGTCACCTTTTATTCTAGGCATGCTATACACAATGCCATCCATCTCACTTAGGATGGTATAATCTTTTTCAAACTTGTTTGTTATCTGCACATTTTTTTTAGCTTGTAAAGATGTAAAGTCGAGCTGCCTTTTTAAATCATCATACCTTATTTTAGCCGACTGGTAAATATTTTTCGCATTTTCAAATGCCAGTTCTCTTTGTTCCAGTTCAACCCTGGTACCTATGTCTTGTTTCCAAAGTGCTAACTGGCGCATTAATAAAAGAGAATCGTTTTTCATTTTATTCCTGGAAAGTTCTATCAGTGATCTTGCTTCATTTAGCTTTCCCTGGTTTGCGTTAAAATCTGCATATTCAGCAGTAAGGATAGAATTTTCCTTATTTAGTTTTTGCGTCTCATTGTAAATAGATAATATAGGTGACCCTTTTTTAACAAAATCACCTTCTGCAACAAATATTTTCTCTACAATTCCATTTACAGTTGCAAATGCCTGGTATTGGTCTTTACTTTTTATTGTACCAGAGGCATAAATAGATTCAGAGATGGATTCCGCACTTGGCTTGATTGTTTCCACTTTTCTTTTACAAGCAAAACATACTAACATCATTAAAATGAGTAATTTATTTGTCATCTTCCTTGTAATTAGGTTACTATAAAGTTACTAAAATCATCCTCAACCTTCTGCACAATCATTCCTTAAACAGTAATAAATGGGTTCTTAGAAAATCAATTGCCTACCTATTTAACTGCCAATCATACAAAATAATCCTAAACTGATTCAGTTTACAATCACTCCTTTTGCTGCATCTCTATGTTTATCAAATAAGCGAAGATGCTTAACTGCTATAGATCATAGCACTAAAAATTTATTTCTAGAGCGAGCATATCTATTATTTATATAAGTGTGCATTCGTATAATTCCTTCTTACTGATTTTTACAGTCTGCCATCTATTTGAGTGAATTATGTAATGATTAGCCTTAGGTGTGTAACAGTAAAATTTAACATTAGAGGTAGGTTTGTTTATTATTTGAACCTAAGAAAATATGCGGTACACTAACCTTATAAAAAACGTTCAAATAACATTTCACAAACTCAATAACACCAACATTATGAAAAAAAAATCTCTACTCCTCAAAAGCCTCTCTGTAAAATCAGGGGTGTTTTCAAATCTTTTTACCAGTAAATGGCTCTTAGCTCTCATGTTATTATTCATTTCCGTAGGATGTAAAAAAGTAACCGAACAAACCGGTCTTGTTGGTTTGTGCCCAGTGGTTACAACTGATCCGATGGACAAAGCCGTGGACGTTGCCTTTTCAAAAGTAGTAACTGCCACTTTTAATACTGATATGAGCAGCGCATCAGTAAACGGAACATCTTTTACAATTCGCAATGGTACGCAGATTGTTCCAGGTACAGTGAATGCCACCACCAATGCGGCGGTTTACACATTCACGCCTGAAAAACCATTATTGCCATTTACAAAATACACCGGTACCATTACCAACACGGTAGTGGATAAATTTAAAACGGCAATGGTAAGTGATTATGTATGGTCGTTCACAACCATTCCACAAGTCACACTTTCAAGAAATATTCCCCTTGCAGGAACCGCAACTGGTGCAGGAACATTTGCACAAAGTTCTTCGGTTACAGTTAGTGCAACGCCTAGTACTGGTTACACTTTTACCAACTGGACCGATAGCTTAACATCTACAGTAGTTTCTACCAGTCCCAACTATCAATTCACGATGGCTGGTAATCGTTCATTAGTAGCTAATTTTACCGTAATTCCTCCAGCGCAATTTTCTGTAGCAACTTCATCTAACCCGGCAGCGGGCGGTTCTACTTACGGATCTGGTGCCTATACTGTTGGTACAAATGTTACCATCATAGAATCACCTAATCCTGGTTATACATTTGTAAACTGGACTGAAAACGGAACGGTTGTTTCTACCAATCCTAGTTTCCAGTTTCCAATAACAGGTAATCGCACATTTGTTGCCAATTTCACATTGGTACCTGCTTTACAGTTTGCTGTGATTCTTTCTTCCAGTCCTTCTGTAGGTGGCACAACAACTGGTGCAGGAACTTATCCTTCCGGATCCTCTGTTACCATAACATCTACACCTAATACGGGTTATACATTTGTAAACTGGACAGAAAGCGGAACTATTATTTCTACCAGTTCATCCTTTACATTCCCGATTAGCAGTCATAGAACTATTGTAGCCAATTTTGTAATCAACACGTATACATTAACGGCAACATCTTCACCGGCTGCGGGTGGTACCATTACCAAAGTAGCCGATCAGTTAAGATACGATCATGGCACTAATGTTGAACTTACGGCCAGACCTGCAACAGGTTATAATTTTACCAACTGGACAGAAGGTGGAACCATTGTTTCTACCAGTGCAGTTTACCAGGTAACCATGAGATCTAACAGGGTATTGGTTGCTAATTATACTTTAAAAAATTACGGACTTACCTTAACCATCAATCCAACCGTAGGTGGTACAGTAACAAAAAATCCAAATCAGGCAGTATATGATAGTGGAACAACCGTTATACTTACTGCAATACCTGCAGTTGGTTATACATTCACTTCCTGGAATGGTGATGCCACTGGCTCAACCAATCCTTTAAATGTGTTGATGAATGCTAACAAGAATATCAGTGCTAACTTTACCGCTATCCCTCCATTTATACCGGTACCATTGGGTGAGGCCGCAAATTTTGGCGCATTTGGTGGCGCAGCGGGTATTACCAACCAGGGTGTGAATACGGTTATCAATAATGGCGGAATAGGTACAACGGCAGCTTCTACTTTGATCACTGGATTTCATGATGGCTTAACAGGTGATGTTTACACTGAAACAGGAGATAATAAGGGTAATTCAACAGGTGGCATTTATACAGCACCTCCAGCACCAGGTACAGCCATTTCACAAGCGAAAGCAGAGAAAGCATTAAACGATGCTAATATTGCTTACCTCAGTATCTCTCCTGCATCAAAACCAGGCGGAACAGATCCAGGGGCAGGTGAATTAGGCGGCTTAACCTTGGCTCCGGGTATCTACAAATCTGCCAGTGGCACATTTAATATCTCCAATGGCAATCTAACACTTGATGCACAGGGTGATCCAAATGCCGTTTGGATTTTTCAAACAGCCGCAGGCTTAACAGTAGGTATTGCTGGTCCAACAGGTGCAAAAAGTGTTTTGATCATCAATGGTGGATCTGCTAAAAATGTATTCTGGTATGTAGGTAGTGCAGCAACTATCAATGGTGCAGGTGGTGGAGTAATGACAGGAACCATCATTGCTAAATCAGGTGTAACATTTTCAACGGCTGGTAATGCAGCACAAACCGTATTAAACGGCAGGGCTCTTTCACTGGTAGCTTCTGTAACCATGGTTAATACGACAATCAATAATCAATAAATACTATCATAAACATTCTGCCTTTGGCAGAATGTTTATTCAAAAAAAAAGCACTCATCTTTAAAAAGAAATATATGTCACAAACATTTACCAAACACCTGAAAACCTTATCCTTGCTGGTGATATTGATTTTTACTGCAATGTCAGTTCAGTCTCAGGAAATTGTTCGCACAAAACCGGTATGGTGGTTCGGCGTTTCCGGTGCCGCTAATTTTAATACCTATCGTGGTACAACCCAATTGTTGAATCAGCAATTAACCGTACCTACTGCATTTCACAAAGGAATAGGCATCAAACCTTATGCTTCTGTTCTAACAGAGGTTCGCGGAAAAGTATGGGGAGGTATGTTAAACGTTGCTTATGATAACCGAGGTGGAAAATTTGATGAGGTGATTGCACCTTGTAATTGCCCGGCTAATCTAACTACCAATTTAGGTTATGTTACCATTGAACCAAGTTTGCGTATTGCACCTTTTGCTTCGGCATTTTATATTTTTGCCGGACCAACCATTGCGTTTAATGTTACCAAAACATTTTCCTATACGCAGTTAAGACAGCCTGATACCAAAGCCGACTGGAGCGATCTTCGTAAAACAGTATTATCAGCACAGGCAGGTTTAGGTATTGATATACCCGTATCTAATCGCCTCAGCGAAACACAATTGACCATCTCTCCTTTTGCATCCTTCCAAACTGATCTGGGTAATAGTCCCAGAACCATTGAAACCTGGTCTATCTACACCATCAGAGCTGGTATTGTTTTAAAGATTGGCACTAAAAGAAGGGCTATGCAAACACCAACTACAGTTACCTTAACAGATACCATTTACAAACAATCACCTGCACTGGAAAAAGATGTATTCTTCTCAGTAAGGGCTCCTAAATTTATTCCGGAAACACGCAGGGTGAAAGAAACATTCCCATTGAGAAAATCAATCTTCTTCAATATGGGTTCCAGTGAAATACCTAACCGGTATGTTTTATTAACACCAACTGAAGCAGGTTCTTTCAAAGAAAGTCAATTACAAGAAGGACAGCCTGAAAACCTAAGCAGTGGCAGAGCAAAACGCCAGTTAGATGTTTACCATAATATCATTAATATTATTGGCGATCGTATGCGTGCCAATAGCAATATCACCATAACACTTGTTGGTGCTTCAGACAATAATCCAGAAGACGGAAAATTGATGGCTGAAAATGTAAAAAAATATATCGTAACTGATTTTGGTATTGACCCATCCAGAATTACAACAGAAGGTAGAGACAAACCATTGATCCCTTCAGAAAAACCAGGTGGCACCAAAGAATTAGATTTATTGAGAGAAGGTGATAGAAGGGTTGATATTGTAAGTACTTCACCCGATATGTTATTGCAGGTAGGTGGTGAAAATTCAGAATACTTGAAACCCATTGAAATTACGGCTTACCAAACAGACCCTTTAGATACACATGTGATCTTTACAAATCAAGGTGCTGTTGATGTATTAACCAGCTGGAAAGTTGAAATGACAGATGAAAAAGGTGCAGTGCAGTATTATGGCCCTTATTTCTACGATCAGGCTTCTGTACCGGGCAAAACAATTTTGAAAGATGACAAACAAGGTAATTACAAAGTTGCCATGATTGGACAAACTAAATCCGGCTTAACAGTTAGAAAAGAAAGTACCGTAAGTTTAATGAAAACAGAAGATACTAAAGAGGAAGGTTTGCGTTACAGTGTTTTATATGATTTTGACGTTTCAAAAACAAAAGCGAACTACGAAAAATTCCTGATTGAAATAGTAGCTCCATTAATAGCAGATAATAGTACGGTAATTATTCATGGCCATACAGATATCATTGGAGAAGAAAAATACAATTTCAATTTATCTGTAGAAAGGGCAAAAGATGCTGAAAAGATTTTGGATAAAGCATTAACCAGGGCTGGTAAAAAAGGTGTGAAATTTGAAACCTATGGCTTTGGAGAAGAAGCTTCCATGTCTCCTTTCAATAATTCATTCCCTGAAGAACGCTTCTACAACAGAACGGTGATCATTGATATCATTCCGGGAAAATAGTTGTAAAAATAGCAAGCAGTTTAGAATCACAGGAACCGTCAACTTTTCAGTTGGCGGTTCTTTTTTTGTTTATTACAGATATTAATTAAATAGAATGTAAGGATTATAGATATAAATACCCTTTCTAATGAAACTCTAATGTGATTCTTACATATATCACTGATTCTTCTCATTCACATTTATATAAAATATTATACCACTTTATTAGTTGACCTTTAAGGGAAGACAATGGTACTATATATCAAATACATGGTCAGTCTGCGTTGTAAAATGCTGGTTAAAGCTGAATTGCAATCACTAGGGCTTCATTTTGTGGTGGTAGATCTTGGCACTATAGAGATATTAGAAACCCTAACACAAAAGGAGCATGATCAGTTAAAAGTTAACCTATTGAAGTCCGGTTTGGAATTACTGGATGACAAGAAGTCGATATTGATAGACAAAATAAAGAATGTAATCATTGAAATGGTTCATTATACAGAAGAATTACCCAAAGTAAATTATTCTGATTATATCAGTGAAAAACTTAATTATGATTATACCTACCTCTCAAATATTTTCTCTGAAGTAAAAAGTATTACCATACAAAATTTCATCATCCTGCATAAAATTGAGCGGGTAAAAGAACTGATACTCTACAATGAGCTGAACCTAACTGAAATCTCTTACATCATGCATTATAGTAGTGTGGCACATTTATCCAATCAATTTAAAAAAATAACCGGGCTCTCTCCTACCTATTATAAAAAGCTTCAAAAAAAACGCAAAGAGAACCTAGAAAATGTAGAAGATCTGCAAAAATTAGCATTAAATATATAAGATATTATTACCATCATTTAGGAACTTTAGTAATAAAAAAAACGAATGAAAGAAAAAACTAAATTGGGTATTTGGATGGATCATTCCACAGCCCACCTGATCGAGTTCAACGGTGTACAAATGAATACCCTTCTTATAAGCTCAGGATTCACACAGGAAGTTAAAACAGATACACTGGAGAAGAGTGAGCATATCATGCATAATAAAGAGCAGGACCAGCAATGGAGTTACTATAAAAAAATCAGTAGCGTTATTGAAAAATACCAGGAAGTGATCTTATTTGGACCAACTGATGCCAAAAAAGAACTATTTAATAAATTGAAAGCAAACCAGGCATTCAACAATATAAAAATAGATTTGAAAACAACTGAAAAAATGACTGAAAAACAGGAATATGCTTTTGTGAAGGATTATTTTTTGAATACGAATACACATAGTTAAAACATAAAATAAAAAATCGCTTAACCAATAGGAAAACATACTTTCACCCGAAGCACCTATTTTAAATCAATTATTTAATCAATAACCGTGGATACTGTAGAAATTGAAAAATCAAAAGCCTTTATTGTTGTTGAGATTCTGGAATATATCCCTAATTCAGTTTTGATTAAAACCATTATTAAGAAGACAACAGGTAATGTAAGTGCCATTTCTTTTGATTCCGGCGAATCCCTTACAGAAAAGATTTCTCCCTTTGATACATTTATCCAGGTGATTGATGGTAAGGCAGAAATTGTTATTAATGACCAATCCCATTTATTGGATTGTGGCGAATCAATCATTATTCCTGCCCATAAAAAACATGCAATTGTTGCAAATGTTCGATTTAAAATGTTATCAACTATCATAAAAAGTGGTTATGAAGAATAAGCCGGTTTAAGTTAAACATGTAATTTTTAGCCTAATCTGTGTAAGATAAAATGCTGCAAAGCTTAGCAACTTTGCAGGATGAAGAATATTTACAGAAATACGGAATATGCATTTGAAAAACTTACTTCTGCTGTAACATCTATCCTTGGCAATTCCATTACGTTTATTTTTGCGATGGCCCTTGTTGTTTATTGGGTAACCAATAAAGAGTTTTATGAACAAGGTGATCACAAAAGAATTGGTGATATCATTCTTGCTACCTCATTTCTTAGTCTATTCGTTATACAAAAAGCCTTCAATAAATTTTCAGCATCACTGCATCTTAAGGTTAATGAATTGGTAGTTTCTCATGAACCTGCCAGTAATTCCGTATTGAATATAGAAGGAAAAACTGAGATCGAGTTATTAGAACTGACTAAGGAATATGCTGAATTAGCAGAAATAGCCATATTAGAAAAACAATCCGAAGAAACAAAGCCTTAAAATAAAACATTGAGTCCAGCACTTAAAAACATATTGACTGAAACAGGTGATGTAACTATTTTCTTTAAAAAATTCTTCATCGAATTATTCAAACCTCCTTTTGAATGGAAAGAATTTTTAAAGCAATGTTACCTGCTTGGTTATAAAACACTACCACTGGTGGGTATAACTGGCTTTATCATGGGTTTGGTACTAACTATACAAACCAGGCCAACATTGGCCGCATTTGGCGCAGTATCTTGGTTGCCGGGAATGGTAGCCCTTTCTGTGATCAGGGAAATAGCACCGGTTATCACCGCATTGATTTGTGCCGGAAAAATATCTTCCGGAATTGGTGCAGAACTGGGTTCCATGAAAGTAACGGAACAAATTGATGCCATGGAAGTTTCTGGCATAAACCCCTTTAAATATTTGATCGTAACCAGAATATTAGCCACCACAATCATGGTTCCTGTACTGGTAATTTTTGCTGATATGATTGGCATCTTGGGAGGCTTTGCCGGTATCAATATAAATGGTGATGTAAACCTGGTCAATTATTTTTCTAAAATCCTGGAATCACTTGCCTTCCTGGATATTTTTCCGCCTACGATCAAAACATTCTTTTTCGGTTTCTTTATTGGAGCCATAGGATGTTATAAAGGCTATAATGCGCTCAATGGTACAGAAAGTGTAGGCAAAGCAGCTAATTCGGCTGTTGTAACTGCTTCCCTATCCATATTTATCATAGACATGCTGGCCGTACAATTAACTGATTTGTTTTTTTAAAATGGAAAATACCCAGGATCATACTATACAAAAAACATCAGCAAATACCAATCAGACACTGATCAGTATTAAGCATTTATGTAAATCTTTTGGCGAGGGAAATAAGGTATTAAATGGTATTGACCTTACACTCAATAAAGGCGAGAACCTTGTTTTAATGGGTAAATCCGGCTCCGGTAAATCAGTGATCATTAAATGTTTGGTTGGATTGATGCCTTATGATGAGGGTGAGGTAAAAATATTCGACAAAGATATTACCAATCTTAACGAAAAAGAACTGAATGAAACCCGCATCCGTATTGGCTTTCTGTTTCAGGGATCCGCATTGTATGATTCCATGTCTGTAAGAGAGAACCTGGCATTCCCATTGAAAAGACACAAGAGAGGTATGTCCAAAGATACTATCGACAGTACTATTAATGGGGTGTTGGACAGTGTGGGACTATTGGATGCCATTGATAAAATGCCTTCGGCATTATCAGGTGGCATGCGGAAGAGAATAGGCTTAGCGAGAACCTTAATCCTGGAACCTGAAATTATACTTTACGATGAACCTACTACCGGCTTGGATAGTATTACCTCCCGCGAAATAAGCGAACTCATTGTAAAAATTCAGAAACAAAATAATACAAGCTCTATCATCATCACACATGACCTTGCCTGCGCCAAACTAACTGGCGATCGCCTGGCAATCATTAATGATGGACAAATTCAGGCTACAGGCACTTATGAAGAATTAGCAGAGAGTAAAGAAGATTGGGTGAAAGACTTTTTTATATAACCCTGGTAAAAATAAAATTATGAAACAAGAATCAATCAATAGCTCTAAACTTGGCCTATTTGTTATACTGGGCCTTACCATATTTACTGTTACCATCTATTTTATTGGCAAACAAAAAAATATATTTGGTTCAACATTCCAATTGAATGTACCGTTCAAAACCGTTAGTGGTTTAAAAAATGGGAATAATGTACGATTCTCAGGAATTGATGTAGGTACTGTAAGTGACATCATACAAGTTACCGACACTTCTGTGTTAGTTATTTTGGTGATCCAAAAGAATGTACAACCCTTTATTAAAACAAACGCAATGGCCAGCATTAATTCAGATGGTCTGATGGGCGATAAGGTTGTAAGCATCTACCCTGGCACTGCCCCCAATAAGCAGGTAGAAGATGATGGAGTCATATTTTCAAGACCTCCTCTGGATATGGACGACTTAATGCTAAGTGTAAAATACAGTGTAGACAATATTGGTGAAATATCTGATCAGCTTGCGGAATTTACTTATAAGCTAAACAACGGTAAAGGGCTGCTGTCGAAGCTAATGACAGATGAAAAAATGGGTAAAACCCTGGACGCTACCATGAGTAATTTAAAATCCAGTGCTAAAGGCCTCAACGAAAATATGGAAGCAGCAAAAAGTAACTTCCTATTGAAAGGCTATTTTAATAAGAAAAAAAGAGAAGAAGAAAAGAAAGCAGCGGAGTTGAAAAAGAAAAATAATTAATCAAACCACAGTAATAATTAAAACCAGTCAACATGAAAAATATAGGACTTGTACTAGTGATCATTGGTATCATCATGGTAGCTTATACCGGATTCAATTATGTAACAACTGAAAAAGTTGCCCAAATTGGTCCCCTGCAGGTTAATGCTACCAAAAACAATCCCGTTCGATGGTCGCCTATTCTTGGGGGTATCCTTATCATTAGCGGAATTGTGGTGATTGCTTTGAAAAAAAATAAATAATTGACAAATAAAAGCTGTGATAAATACAAAATATACCCTATCTATTGTAACAGTTTTTAAACAGATTCAGACCACCTTTAGGCTATCAAATTTTTCATACAATGAAAAAATTAAAAGCCAAGACAATCGTACCTGAAAAGGAATTCAGTTACTATCCTGCAGAAGAAGATATTTATAATAAACTAGACGAGGCTCAAAACACAGATCCGGAAGATATAGAAAATCCAAAATCAGTAAATGGGTTCAACGATACAGAACCCATTGTATATGGGCATCATGTGACAACGGAAGACCTTGATATACCAGGAACTGAAATGGACGACCCAGCGGAAATAATAGGTAGTGAGGATGAAGAGAATAATGCATATAGCCTTAGTAAAGATTGCTTAAATGATCCGGAAGAAGATAGTGGTGAATAATCTTATAAATTTCTCAAATAAAAAAAGATAAATTATGCAAGCAGAAATAGGAATATCAAAAAAGAACAGCCAGTCTACTACAAAAATATTAAACATATTACTAGCAGATGAATACATACTTGTTACAAAAACAAAAAATGCACATTGGAATCTGGAAGATGTTGATTTTTACAATAAGCACATTTTATTGGAAAAACAATATGTGCAATTAGACACGATTATTGACTCATTGGCAGAGCGTATCAGAGCTATTATCCATTATGCATCAGCATCACTCAAATCATTTTTAGAACAAACACATCTTACAGAAGCAAAAGATAACAGAAATGACAGTAATGGTTACCTGATTGAATTACTGGCTGATCATGAAAGTATGATCATTCATTGCAGAGAAAACATAGAAACAATTGGTTCTACCTATAAAGATTATGGTACAGCAGATTTTCTTACCGGACTCATGGAAGAACATGAAAAAATGGCCTGGTTTATCCGTTCCCATATTGTAAAAAAGGTACAGGTAAAAAAATAAGACAGTTATACCTATTTGATGTCAATTAATTTAAAATGAAATGTCGATATAGCCGGGTAGCTTATTGTATCTCCTTCATGGCAATTCTTGGCAATGGATGTGTTGAAGGTAAATTTAATAAAATCCACAAACAACATATTAACCGAAAACATCTAAAACGTCATAACGCACAAATAACAGAACCCGGTTGGATATCAAAAAAGTACATTATCAATTAAAAATAAATAAAAATGAAAAACTTAACAGAGTTAAAAGGAAACTGGAATGAGACCAAAGGAAAACTCAAACAGAAATTTGCACATTTAACAGATGACGACCTGCTATTGGTAGAAGGTAAACAGGATGAAATGTTAGGAAGACTACAGGTAAAACTTGGTAAAACAAAAGAAGAACTTCACAGCATTATTTCAGAACTATAATTAAAATTAAAAACTATGTCACAATCAAACAATTATTCACAATTAATGGGTGCTGTATTAATCGGCGCAGCAGTAGGTGGTGTTTTAGGCGTATTATTTGCACCAGATAAAGGTTCAGATACCCGAAAGAAAATCATGACCAAAGGTGACGATCTTACAGAAGCCATTCAGGACAAATTCAATGATTTCTTACACGAAATTAAAAAAGAAGTGACCGCCCTGAAAGAAAAGTCAAATGAATTCATACATGATGGAATGGCTAAGGTTGAAAAAGCAGAAAATGGTTTAAC
>CALRUV010000073.1:0-14777 GCA_943371455.1 Chitinophaga pinensis
AAGATTCTCAAGAAGGGCATCATAGAGAAGTTCTTTCTTTACAACTTTATATTGATTGCCGTGATGGTGTTAGAGTCGGTGGCGAAGACCGTATTGAACTACGATGCGTTCTACTTCGTGTTGCTGGCGGCGTTCCTCATATCATCATACGAAACCGTAAGGATATTCGAGAACATCATCATCATCAACCCAAACCTAAAGTTCATCCAACCACTGATAAACCTAACAACATCTTTACAAAATAAAGCAGTTTACAAGGCAGAAGATGCGGTCGTCAAGGTCACAGATGGTATCGGCAACTAATTAGGAACCCTTTCCTGGTGTTATGTATTTTGTCAGCTCTATCATTGAAGACGAACCATCACCATCCTTTGAGTTTACATAACCTGTCTGACCTGATTCATATATGGCTTTTGCGACCTCTAACATCAAAGCATTCCGGGTCTGTGTATCTTCCTTATCAATGGCTTGTATAAAAAGATTGAAGGAGTTTAAAACGTTTTTTCTGTGAGTGTTTAATGTTGCAAGGTGCTTCTGTATCGAATACTGTTTTATCACAATTGTCACTAGATATATAAAGAAAGAAAGCACTACCAACCGTGTCAGAAGCTGTATGGTAATATCAGTTGCGTTAGTTTGGAATTGAACTGGAATGGCTTTTGTTATATTAAATAATAAGTAAACGAATCCTGCAATGGCAGCTACGGATGCTATTAACCACTTTTCTGCACTACCAGAACTCCACTTCCACCTTTGAAGTTTAGAGTGCGAATGCGAATATGCCTGTGCTTCAAACAAAGCAGCATAGTCAGAAGTAGTTACTTCAGCAGCTTTTTTCTTAAGTTCAAGTACCAGAGCTTCATACTCCTTTTTCTTGTTGGCTATTTCGATTACAATCCCACTCAACTCTTTTTGTGTATTTGCTAACGATTTAAGCCCTTCGATTTTCAGGGTATTATAAACTGCAAGGAAAGTTCTAAAATGTTTAAATTCTTTTTGCACATCAGTATCATCCCCAGATAAAATAACCGTTTGCAATGACTGAACTCTTAAAATAATACGATTTCTATTTTCAAAACCAGTAGGAGCATCTACATCCATATTATATGAAAGCATATCATTCGCCAATGAGTTATACGTATTGACATAGTCGTAAATCTTACCAGTTAACTCTCTTGGCAAAAGACTTGTATTCTCGGAAATTTTAATCATCTCAGATATCCATCTTTTAATTTGGGCAAGTATAGGACGCAGGTCTTCAAAACTTTTAGTGCCAAATTCTAACTTCAGAAGCGAAGAGACTTCATTTTCAAAAAATTTTATTACAGCAGCATTGTCTATCATTGACATATATGCGAGTTTAGATGAATAATAAATTTATACAATATCTTTTGTAGAGAAATAAAAAAGGTGAGTAAATTATACTCACCCTTGACCTTGACCATTTTAGCCGTATCAGAACCACAGCACAGAGTCGGAAATCTTAGGGTATTTCTTTCAGGAATTGTTTAGAGGTAGTGTTCATTGGTTCGTGTATCACTATTTAGGGCTCTATATTTCAATCCGGTTTGATTGCATGGCGTTTATACTTCGACGGGATTCGGGTCAGAATTTGAAGATCCTATGCGACCGATGATATGTATTTGATAACTCCTTTCAAGCTACTTGTATTAAATTTACATTAAGACTATTGCATATATCAGATTTTATTCCATTCTTACATGTCTAAAACCTAAATGCAAATGAAAAAATTATTATTGGTATCGGCTATTTTCTTCATTCTAATGAGTGCTTGTAAGGATGTTACTGTAAGTAATACACCGCTCCCGGTTACAATTATGAATCCGGGTAATTCAACTGATTCAGGGGTTAGATATTTTCATAAACTTGTAGATAGTAGCAAAAATTTAGATGCAGATGGAGAACTTTTGATAACATCTCTTTTATGTGATGAATCTATTATTACGGCAACAATAAGCATTGACAAAAAAACTGGTGTTCCATTCAAATTGAATTTCAGTAATGGGACAAGCGCTGGCACAGAACCATATAAGAGTGGCTATATAAATGTGAATATTGCATTGCATAAAGGAGATGCGATAAATTTTGGTAAAAGCAAGGTTTTCGTTAGTGGTATTTATGGTAACTAAATTATATCAAATGAAAAAACAAGAACGCTTTAGTCATTTACTTTAGCGTTCTTGTTATTCATTTGATTCAGATACTTCCTGAAATCCATAAACTTATTGTGCCCACAAGATTTGTTGACTGCAAGCGTTCGTTTGTTGAATCCCCACACCATATATTGTTCTTCAGTAAATAAGATTGAATGGATTACCTTATCTGGCTTTCGGTATAATAAAATCATGGGGTATCAAGTGTCAATTGGTAGTCAGGAAGTATTACAAAATCTGAGTAATCACCAAAGGGAACACTGAGTAACGATAGTAGGTTTGATTACCCTCAGGTTCAAAGACGTCCCTGACAATTTCATTGGCTTGGGTCTCAAATGTTTCGTAGCCGGTATCTGTTTGGTTGCGCCAGGTACAATTAACTATATCACCTACTTTAAATCTTGGCATCATCTGTACTTTTCATGTTTTTTTAATTGCTTTGAATATTCTCAACAGTGATAGAGCTTGTTTAACCTAACTTACATTTGATTCGGCCCGATCCTTCGGGCCGTTTTTATTTAGAGTCCATTGCGCCTTGAACTACTTATCTACTGTTATATAATACTCAGGAAATATTTCCTCAAAAGGTAAGTCACCGAATAAGAACACACTGTATCTGTAGAACATCTGGTTTTCTGTTGGTTCTATAACTTCCAGAATTTTACAAGAAGCAACAATTCGTTCATAGCCGTTGCCATCATTGATGAGCCTCGAACAGTTAACTACCTGCTCCATATCGTATTTCGGTTTGTTCATTTCGATTCCACGAGTGTTACATTAGTTTCAAATATCTATATTGTTTTATTAAGATTATGAAATTTGGCAAATAGAGTAACCTTTAGTAAATTGCACTCAGGTAAGAAAGACTAACCTCTTTTGAACTTAGAGAAGCAACTGAACAACCCGCTCAATAGAAATTCAACGTAACTCAGACGGAATCCACGCTTACTCGGATTGTAGAAGGGAGATGAACTTCCCCAGGGTAATTTACCTCCCACAAAATCGCTTTTAATTAATTAATTAAAACGCCGTCGAGGATGGAACAAACTATTGTGCATAACTACCATGGGGGAATTCATACCCATGTAACAAACAATTATTTCTATCAACCTGAAAATAAGGGTGATAGCTGGTGGAAGAAGTTTCTAAAGTGGGCCGGAAAGAAAATATTGGCCTTAGCCTTTTCAACCATCACAATGCTGACACCTAACCATTCACTAAAAGACACCCCTGTTGAGATATACAGGGCTGCTATGCAAAATCCTTTCGTAAAAAGTAATGGGCAAGCTGTAGATTCAACACTCCCTTACTACTATCTTAAATAAAATGTTTAGCTACCACTTTCATCATCATCTTCACCTCCTACTGGAAATGCAGGAAAAACAAAATCTTCACTAACCACAGTGTCTGAGTAGATATGATGGCTTACCGTAACAAGCTGCACTTCGTCAAGGTCTTCAAGATGGTCTACCATTATTTCTACCTTCACCTCATGTGCTGAATCCCTCTTCTGGAATGAGTACGTGATTTTCTTCTGCACCACCCACTCGTCGTTCTCGTCGAACTCACCTACCAGTTTGAATGGAATTTCGAGTTTTTCTTTTCTTTCTTCCGCTGCCTGTTCGTAATACTCACATAGTATCTCATACAACTTATCCTATGCTACTAATTTAAAAAGATCTTTTGGTTTAATTCTTCAGTCATGATTGATTATATAATTGATTGAGATTATTATAGTTAAACTAAATCCCCTGCATGCAACTCCGCCTGCTCCAACACCGTATCAGTAGCTCTCGGTTCATCATCCGGTGGATATTTGTGAAACCTTAGGACACGCTTAACTTCCAGCTTAACCCTGTCCTTTGCTGACTGCCGAATAGTCCAGTCAATGGTTGTGCTTCGCTTTACACGCTCCACCAGTTCTTTGGCTATGATCATTAGTTTCTCATCGCCCATTAATTCTACAGCTGATCGGTTAACGGATAAGGCATCATAAAAAGCTTTCTCAGTATCAGTCAAACCTAGGTCTTTACCCCTGTCAGTTTCAGTGTTTACCTCACGGGTTATTTCTAAGAGTAGTTCCAGCATCTCCAATGCTGTAATTGATTTGCGATTATACTGGTTAATGGCATCATGCAGTTTTTCAGAGAATGTTTTACTTACAACTGCATTCTTCTGGAAACGGATCTTTATCTGGTCGGAAAGCAGCTTCTTTAGTAACTCAATGGCTACATTCTTCTGCTTCATGTTACGTACTTCATCCATGAAATCTTCGGAGAAGATGGATACTTCCGGCTTGTCCAAGCCAGCTTGATCTAAGAGGTTGATGATTCCATCAGAAGATACTGCAGATTCAACCATCCCTCTAATGGTGTCTTCAAATTCTTTACGTTGCTGTCCAGTTACCTGCAGGTCAAACTTTGCTAACCTTGCTCTCACAGCTTGAAAGAAAGCTACTTCTTCTGTAATCTCTTTAGCGGCATCTTCAGATTTTGCTAGTGCATACGCTTTACTCAAGGAACTCACTTCTTTCAAATATCTTTCCTTACCATTCTCTAAACCGATGATATGATCTTCTGCTTCTAGAATAATATTCAATGTCCTACCAAAAGGGGCAGTAAAGTATTCTCTGTAGTTAAACCCGTGGTACATCTGCTGAATTACTTCCAGCTTCATTAACATAAAGGCAGCAGCTTCATTGAGATCTATTGCTATGTTGCCCTTACCGTTACTTTCTGTATAGGTCTTTAGGGCGGCTTTTAAATTGCCTGTTACCGGCACATAGTCTACAATAAGCCCACCGGGTTTATCTCTAAAAACACGGTTAACCCTTGCAATGGCCTGCATAAGGTTGTGGCCGCTCATGTCTTTATCCAGGTACATGGTATGCAGTACCGGGGCATCGAAGCCTGTGAGCCACATATCTATCACAATTACCATTTTAAGAGGGTCTTTCTCTTCCTTTAATCGGGCAGATATCTTAGTCCTTCCTTCTTTATTCCTAATATGGGGTCTTAAGAATTCTTCATCTGCGGAGCTACCCGTCATGATTACTTTGATCATGCCGCTATCATCATCATCACTATGCCATTCTGGTCTGAGATTTGTAATAGCATTATATAATTTAACTGCTACTGTTCTGCTCATTGCCACTACCAGGGCTTTACCCGTAAACACTTTTTCGCGGTCCTCAAAATGGGTTACAATATCATTAGCTACTAAGGCGAGTCTTTCAGTATTACCAACTATGGCTTCCTGTCTGGTTGCTTTCTCTATCGCATGTTTTACAATGTATTCCGGCATATCCTCTGCTGCCAGGTTCAGCTGTTTATCCAGATCATCTACAAACAGCTGGTTAAGCTTAAGCTTGGCGAATCTGTTTTCATAATAGATAGGTACGGTGGCACCATCCCTTACTGCTCTTTCGATATCATACACATCTACATACTCGCCAAATACTGCTTTGGTATTCTTATCTGTGCTTTCTACTGGTGTACCCGTAAACCCAATAAATGTAGCATTAGGTAAAGCATCGTGCATGTGCTTGGCAAAGCCATAAGTGATTTCAGCATCGAGTTCATTACCTTCCTTATCCTTTATATAACGGATCTTGGCTTCAAAGCCATATTGTGTGCGGTGTGCTTCGTCTGCCAGTACAATAATATTTCTCCTGTCTGATAATTGGTCAAACTGCACTGTACCATCTTCTGGTAAGAACTTCTGTATGGTGGTGAAGAATATACCGCCAGACTTCCGGTTCTTAAGTTCTTTAACTAAGCTGACTCGGCTATCAATCTGTGTGGGTGTCTGTCTTAACAGCTGACTGCAATTGGCAAAGGTTTCAAAAAGCTGGTCATCCAAATCATTACGGTCTGTTATTACCACAACAGTAGGGTTGTTAAGCTGCTGCACCAATAATCCGGTAAAGAACACCATGGATAAGCTTTTTCCGCTGCCCTGCGTGTGCCATACTACACCTCCTTTCTGATCACCACCAATCTTACTGGCTTCTGTAGTAGAAATCACTGCTTTCTTTACAGCGTAATACTGGTGATAAGCTGCTACCTTTTTTGTAACACCAACTTTAAGTGTCCGGGTATTGGTATCTTCAATAGCGTATTTCTCAAACACGATAAAGTTCAAACAGAGGTCCAGTAAAGTAGTTTGATTTAATAGCCCATCCATCAGCACCTGTAGTTCGCTTGTGGTGCGTGATGCTGTTGTTTTACCATCTGCTGTTTTCCAGCTCATGAACCTTGAGATATCGGCTGTAATGGTACCAACTTTGGCTTCAAGCCCATCAGAAATGATTTCTAAGAGATTATAGCAGAAAAGCGAAGGGATGTACTTATGGTATGTTTGCAGCTGCTGGTAAGCTTTCTGAATAGTTGCATTCTCATCTGCTGCATTTTTCAGTTCTACTACCAGTACCGGGATGCCATTGAGGTAAATGATAACATCCGGACGTTTATTCTGCCCGTTCTCAATTATCGTAACCTGGTGTGTTACTACCCAATGATTATTTGCTGAATCTAGTTTGTCAACGAGCCAAGCTTTAACGGTACGTTCTTCACCCTTATCAATATAGGTAACATCTACGCCTTCTGTAAGTAAGGTATGGAACTGTTGGTTGCAGGTAATTAGGTCACCTTGAGTGGTAATTCGTTTTACATCTTTAATCGCTTGCTGCAGTGTATTATAAGGGATGGTTGGATTTATTCTCGTTAATGCTTCTTGCAGGTGAGATTCTATAAGGACTTCACCATAACTAACACGTAAACTACCAGAAACATCCGGGTCAAGCCTGTCTGGCACAAGGTAACTGTAGCCTTTTGCTTGTAAAGACTCAATAACCCATTGTTCAATATGATCTTCAATAATGCGTGTCATTTATCTTATACTCTTTGATCGTTTCCGAAGTGCTAATATTTTGTTGATTTAATCGATTCGTGTATATCATGTAATGCAGCCTTTAATACCTGCCAGCAAATTTTGGCGGTGTGGAAATCTGGATCGAATCCAGAACTCATTTGTTGATATGGATGTATATAGTTTCTAAAGTCCCTTAATGAATGACTATGTTTCTTTACATCTAACCCTATTATTTTAAGCTCATGTGCTACTTCAATAAAATTACTTAACGACCATTCTTGAAGCTTCTTCACTTTGCCAGAGTCTTTTTCTTTAGGGCTTGATGTTGCCTCGTTGAATATTTTAATATTTTTAGAGGCTACACTTAGTAACACACCTTCTAAAATACTACCACATAAAAAAATAACTGATAACGGTGCTTTATTATTTAGACCCTTTTTTACCTCCGAAATTCGACTGCTGAGTATTGTACTAATCGCATCATCTAACCTTAATAATTCTATACTAATCTCGTCTACTTCTATTTTAAGAAAATCTTCAACAGTAGTTGTACTTTCAACTTTACCTTGTAAGCGATGTGCTACTTGTAAACAATCGTCGAACAGTTCTTTATTTAAATTTTGTAAGTTATTATTGATTTTATATTCTGCTTCAAGTAACTTCAGCATATCTTCTGTTAGTTTTCCAACGGTAATATCCCCATCATAGTCCCAGAGCACCCTTAATCTTTTTGCTTTTGAATCACCCATGGCTGAATATCGATCACTATAGATATTTACCTTAACACTTTTACTTATGAATGATTGGAATGATTGATTTGTAAAGTTCATAACGTACCCACCTCCCATACCAAATATGGTTTCGAGTTTTAATATATCAATGTGGTTAAGACTGGACATTTTTTATTTTAGATATTAGTTATGCGTACAGCACCGCTCATCAGTTTAGGTAATAGCGTGTCACGCAGGCTTTCAAGTTTTTGAATTTGTAAACAGTTACCTAATATTTTGTCATCTAATACCCCTATCTGATTATTATATAGATCAATTTTATCAACTCGTAATTGAATACACTTCATAGCTAACAAGTCGTCCTTATTAATTGAGCCGAAAATTGTTCCTGTATCTTCGTGAATATCTAACGACTCTCTTAAATGTTTGCAGCAATTGAAGGTATAAGAATAGTGAATGTTTTTATTTCGATGATTAACGGCTGCAACGCCTCTGCCTATGCAACATTTATCAATTGCTAAGTTAATATCACCAACAGGTGCCCTAACACTTAGCAATGTATCTAATCTTGAAGCAAATCTCTTTGGCTGTGTAGTATATACTCTTGGAATGGGTAATCTGAAGGAAAAATCAGTTCGCCCCTGATAAAAAATTATCCCGTTACCATTTTCATTATAACTATCACCAGGTGGCGATTGCCCCATAGTAACATTAAACTCTTCACTCACAGTAGATTCTTCAGCTTGCTCCACAAACCACTGCCTAAACAAAGTCTCCGCCAATTGCTCAAGTGTTTTATTGTTGCGGTGTAAGAGGTCTATCTTATCATCCAAGCAGCTGAGGACTTCTGCGATGGATTCTTGTTCTTGTGGTGAGGGTATCTCTATTTGAATATTTTTCAAATCTTGACCTGATACATTTGGAAATGTAGATCCTGTCGCGCCTGCTAATAATTCCTCAAGATTATATTCAATAATTGCTTTAATAAATCGATTTAGATTTTGACCTCTCTTGTGTCTAATTGCAGCGATTCCTCTTCCAATTGCATAAACTTGATCGGACCAATTCATCTTACCAGTGGTAGATCCTCGAACGCAAAAAAGCAAATCGCCTTCTCTAGATTGTCTTTTAGCATCTGAGGTATATTGAACTGGAATGGGGGAATTAATTGTAAATTCAGTTGGACCATTAAGCAAAGGCAAACCTATTATGTCATTACTACAATATTCACCTGATGGAGATTGCCCCATCTCAATTTCAGCTATATCTGATAATATACCATTTTGCCAATTATTCATCTAACTTAATTTGTTAACGTTATCTGTGTTATTCCAGAAATTTCTATTCCATTTAATACGGGCTGAAATGCTGTACCTATAATTCTTTGAACCCTTACCCCTATTCTACCATTTTGGATTGCGGGCAACCTTGTAGTTGTATAAAAATTAATTTGATATAATTGGTCAGTCACAATATTATTTTCAGAATAGGTAATTTGAACAATAGTATTTTGATTAATTCCCAATTCGTCAATTAGATCTCTTAATTCTTGTTCTTCCATAAATTGTAATTTTTAAAGGTTATTAGTAATTTTTTTTAGATTAAGTTTTATGCGTTTGTTAAGTTCTATCTCTTCATTCATGTGTTTATCTAACTCTGCTTGTAGTATATTAAACCGTTCAGTAAAGTTGAAATCATCTTCATCATCAGGTAAACCAATATACCTGCCTGGAGTTAAAACATAATCCATGTTACGGATTTCTTCAATGGTGCAAGACTTACAGAAGCCTGGTATATCGTTATAAGCATCTCTGCTGTTTAACCAGTGATGATAGGTTTCACTTATTTGTGCAAGGTCCTGATCTGTAAATTCACGGGTCCTTCGGTTAACAAGGAAGCCTAAGTTGCGGGAGTCAATAAACAATACTTCTCCTTTACGTAACCGATTTACATCTCTGTTTAAAAACCACAAGCAGGCAGGAATCTGTGTATTCAGGAATAGTTTGGTGGGCAAGTTAACTATACAGTCCACTACACCTGCTTCCAGCATGTTCTTACGGATATCGTATTCACCATTCTGCTTGGTTGTTAATGCGCCTTTACTTAAAACTACACCTGCTTTACCGGTAGGTGAAAGGTGGTAAAGAAAGTGCTGTAACCAACCATAGTTAGCATTACCTGCTGGCGGCACACCATACTTCCAACGGGCATCATTGCGCAGTAATTCACCACTCCAATCTGAAACATTAAACGGGGGATTAGCGATGATGTAGTCTGCTTTAAGATCAGGATGCGCATCTTTCAGGAAGGAGCCCTCACTGTTCCACTTAACTTGCTCAGAATCTATGCCACGTATGGCGAGGTTCATTACTGCTAAACGCCATGTGGTCTGGTTGCTTTCCTGTCCGTAAATGGTAATATCATCAATCCTGCCCTGGTGTTGCAATACAAACTTTTCAGACATCACAAACATTCCACCACTGCCACAGCAGGGATCGAACACTTTACCCTTATTGGGTTGGAGCATTTCTATCAGCAGCTGAACCACAGACCTTGGTGTATAGAACTGACCGCCTTTGCGCCCTTCTGCCAATGCAAACTGGCCAAGGAAGTACTCATACACAACGCCAAGCAGGTCTTTTTTCTTAGCAGCCTCACTTCCGAGGTTGATATTATTAATCAGGTCGATCAACTGACCAAGCACCATCTTGTCAAGCTGGGGCCGGGCAAATTGCTTAGGTAAAACACCACGCAGCTTTGGGTTCTCTTTTTCTATCAGGTCCATAGCATTGTCTACATCTTCGCCAATGGTGGGCAGCTTGGCACGTGACACGAAATAACTCCATCGTGCATTCTGCGGCACGAAGAACACATATTTGGAGCTGTACACCAGACGGTCTTCCGGATCGTCATAAGCATGTTCCCCTTCTTTATTCACTATCTTTTGGTAGAGATCGTCAAAACTATCTGAGATGTATTTGAGAAACAGCAAGCCAAGCACATAGTGTTTGTATTCGGCTGCGTCAATGTTCTTCCTAAGAGCATTTGCTAAACCCCATAAGGATTGTTCAAAGGGTTTCTGATCGGTTACCTTGTCTTTAGCTTTAGCCATCAATTAACGGGGTCTTATTAAGTTACATGAAACACTACAGTTTAAATGTACTGCAATCTGAGGGGGGTATACAAATATAATATTTTTTGCATAGTAACAAGCAACCAATCAAGACTTGGACACACTTACCTATGTTGAAATTAGTTTCATTGTTTTATCAACATGCTTATATTGAAATTACCAGTGCACATTGCCTGTTCTATTAGAAAGCCGAAGGCGCTCCTTCACAAAGATCAATCAGTGACAATTGATAATTTGTGTGGAACGCCAAGAGCAAGTTTTGATTTGCTACATCTACAGCAAATCATAGTCAACCGCAGCTGAACGCAGATTCTTGGATATGTAGTAGTGAGCCCCTAAATCCTTAATGTATTCTTGAACCATAATTCTGTTATACATCTTGTAACCGGAAGGCTTACATACTTCATGCCATGCTGAGGTGATTAATTCTGATGCAAGTACTTCTGAGGGTGCAAGCTGAACTAAAGCGTGCACATGATAATCACGCCTGTCTCTAAAAGGTTCAGCTACCCAGAATATCTTAGTGATTGAAGCATGTTTAGCTGTTAATACTTCTTTGAAGGTCTCCATGGTTCTGCGAGCCTTCTTCAAGCTAAGACCAGTGCTCGTGGTAAATGTGCAGAAAGCTGACCAGGGCTCACTGTTAAGCCAATCAGCGTATGCATTAACGTTAACTCTCTCTCGTGTTGTGTAGTGTGTCATGTTTGATCATTTAGGTTACGGAATGATAGAAGGGAGAAGCTGGTTACTGGTTAGTAGGCAAACCTGAGGTAAGATAAATATGAACTTCATACTTATTGATATTGCTCTTACTTTCATAGCCGCTACAGATCCTGCTCCTCGGAAGTAAAACTAAGTGAGTAGGGTTTCAGTTCAATCGTATGGACTTTGCGTGGAGTCATCTATCAGATTATAAAGCTCGTATCCCCTTTAGTCTTCGTTTCAGCATTAGAAATTGATGAAATAACCAGCTTGTTTGAAATTGCTGTAGGAGTTTTTAAAGTTTACCTATGGTGCCAGGTGATTAATCCGTGACTGTTTCTGAACACTTATCGCTCCTCACTTATACTAAGGTAATTAACCGACTTTTTTAAGCTACAATAT
This sequence comes from Chitinophaga pinensis, assembly GCA_943371455.1. Lineage (GTDB taxonomy): Bacteria > Bacteroidota > Bacteroidia > Chitinophagales > Chitinophagaceae > Sediminibacterium > Sediminibacterium pinensis_J. The sequence goes on from CALRUV010000073.1 coordinate 12,015, forward strand.
GCTTACCTCTTACTGAGTAGGTAGCTCTCATACACTTTCAGCTGTGGTACTGTAGCGCATTAAGCATAGTTTATGGATTACAGAATCACAGATAGTTTACTGAGAGCATTTATTCTTTCACATTATCTGCTATTTTCTGTGGCACATTTCACACATAATTTGATGATAATGAACCTGTTGCAGCAGCTAAGTTGTTCAATGTGCTTACTGTCATTGAATAGTATATTAAGAAGTGGGGAGCAGTTTGCGAAATGTAGTTTTAGAATTAAATAGAATTTATATGAGTAGTGCGTTTATTCAAGCGATCAACAAAAACACTTTATGTACATGGTATGTATTGCCATTCATAGGGCTTAACAAGTACAACTTTCAGGAGGGCAATTTCATCGACAGCTATATGACCAGAAACGGTAAGTATATAGTTGTAGAAGTTGCCGATTGGAATTTGTGTCCGGGGATTCCGGCTAACAAAAATTTCCTGCGTAAAGATGTGGGCAAAAAATGTGACAGATTAATCTTCAACATTCCGGATGCCTGGAATAAAGATATTGAGCTGTTTTTAAACGGAGCTTACAGCAAAATGTCTGAGTATGCTAAGCAGACGATTAGAGATGGAAGTGGGCTGACATATGATGTAGCTGATTCCGCAGGTAACAAACGAACTAACGCTATACTATTTGCCTTAGAGCGGCACCCTATATTGCGAGAAATGTGGATGAGCGAGTTGACCGTAGATCTACCGAGGTACAAATCCTATCCTGTTATTCCGGAAGATCTGGAACTGTTAAGTGTCCCTTCAGACAGGATGTTTACAGTAATTCGTAAAACAAAAAAAGGTAGAGCTTCATAGCCCTACCTTTTTCATTAGTGTTCATCCTTTATTACTCATCATCTTTGAACATGTCAAGTTGCTTTAACCTCGATAATGGGTTGGTAACATCGTGCTGTCTCAGTACTTTTAGTTGATGTTTTAGAATGATTGGATTGATTGTTTCCAACTCATAGAAGATTCCTTTGGGAGTCTTCACCTGTTTGAGTAGGTTGTTGTTTCTGGCCCTTCTCAGGCCCTCTTTGTCCAGTCCCGTGAGCTCCCTAACGATACCCATCTTAACCAGTGTAGCTTTTGGCTGCTCATTTCTGGTGAGCAATGTGGTCAACTTCTCGTTGAGCCTTTTGAATTCGCGTTTAACTTCAACACTTTCCATAACATTAATTATGGGTGCAAAGTAGTGTTTAGAAGTGTACAGAATTTTATTTATCCACAACGATTTATCCCCCACTTTTATCAACAGATTTATCCCCAAATTTATCCTCCATAATTACGTTAGGTTTTTCCATGCATGTCTCGTGGCACTATCAAGTTTGTCTCTTGTTACGCGGTAGTAGTTATCAATACAGGTCTTAACCGTAATACCCATCAGGTTGGCACAGTTCTCTGATGACATTCCCATTTCAGCACAAAGCGTTATCGCAAAAGTATGTCTGCCACTGTGGGAAGTAAGCTTCTTCATTATTCCAAGTTTACCTGCTATTACTTTTAATTTCTCGTTGAGGGTTGGCTCTTCAATGGTAAGAGGCGTCTGCTTAATACGGTTGATGGTTCTGGCAAGGGGCTTACTGATCTCCATACTTACCCATTCCTTATTTTTAGTAGCCCTAAGTAACAAGCGATTATCTACTATGTGCTTTTCAATGCTGAACACTTTCCAGTCGGATATGCGTAATCCTGTGTAACAACCCAATAAGAAGTATATAGCTGTTTGTTTGAGAACACCATTTGGTGTTTCATCAGCGAAGCTTTCCCACATAGCTAATTCACTCAATGTTAAATAATCCTTGATTTTAGCCTGGTAACTCGGGAACTCATAGGTATCAAACGGGTACACTGTGATGATTTTTTGCTTTCGGGCTGCATTGAAGAAGGTGCGTAGGGTTCTAAGCAACAGATGCACATAGTTATTACCCAAACCCATATCCTCTTTAATCTTACCTACTTTTCCCTCAGTGCGTAGGTAGTTTTCATAGCGGTTTAGAAAATCAACATCAATCTCCTCAAAGGTGAGGTTACGGGAGCCATGAAACTCTTCCAGCTTCCGGACGTGTTTATCATAGTTGGTTATGGTGCCAAGCTCACGCTTGCTCCTCACATCTTTACTATACTTCTCTACAAAGTTGAAGATGTTGTGCTGATCATTAGAGCCAAATACACTCTTGAGTGACTTGGATGTGTAGGAACTCCCTTCCATATCCTGCTTATTGATATTCTGCAGAACCTTGTTATAAACATTACGGATTTTCACATTAAACTGCTGAGCAGATGGGTGACTTACTACAACTGAATTTTTAACATCCCATTGTTTCCGGGTTATTTTAACCTTAGTTGATATATAACTGGGCTTCCTGTTTAAGATTATTCGCACATAAACGGTCAGAATTGACCCCTCAATCGCATTATTATTACCCCTTAGCACTAAAGCCACCGTTGGCATACCCATACACTTAAATTATCAATAAGCCTACAAGTTAGTACAACAATGGTAAAACAATTGAACTCATTTTCCACCACTTTTGGGTAATCTCACTCTCTCCCACTCTCTTTCGCTTTGGCTCACAACTCAATGTGTACGTGCATTTAAACAAAAAACCCCCACAATTGTGAGGGTTAGTAATTTGAAGCGTGGAGGTCCCGAGCGGATTCGAACCGCTGTGGAAGCTTTTGCAGAGCTCTGCCTAGCCACTCGGCCACAGGACCATTTGGGAGTG
>CALRUV010000074.1:0-14705 GCA_943371455.1 Chitinophaga pinensis
AACTGCTGCGATACATACCAATTTTCAGCCGATGAACAGCTAAGCAAGGCTTAGATACTATTTACTAAGCCTGACATACACCGCCCCTCCACAAAGTATCCCTTTGTATTATCCAATTATTTATTCTAAACAACTATAATGACTACTTATCAAAATAATAAGGGCAAATCATCTGTATGGGGCTATTTCAAAGAAGCCCTGCAAAGTGAACACCAGGATTTTACAACCGGCAGTATTCGCAAAGCCATCTTTATGCTGGCTATTCCCATGATCCTCGAAATGTGTATGGAATCTGTATTTGCTGTTGTAGATATTTTTTTTGTGGGCAAACTAGGGCCTAATGCAGCAGCAACAGTTGGCCTGACAGAATCATTTTTAACCATTGTTTATTCCGTAGCCATTGGACTGAGCATGGCCGTAACCGCACTGGTAGCAAGGCGTGTAGGCGAAAAAAATTATGAAGATGCCGCCAAAGCTGGTGCACAAGGGGTGTTACTGGCTTTGGTTGTAACACTATGTATTAGTGTAATAGGTGTATTTTTTGCCAAAGACATTTTGATATTAATGGGTGGCAGTGCAGAATTGGTAGCTATGGGCACATCCTATACCAGAATCATGCTTACCGGAAATATTGTAATCATGCTGCTATTCCTGATCAATGGTATTTTTCGTGGAGCAGGAGATGCTACTATTGCCATGCGTAGTTTATGGCTGGCCAATATTTGCAATATCATTCTTTGTCCCTTACTAATACATTTCTACGGATTACCCGGAGCTGCCATAGCAACAACTACTGGCAGAGGTATTGGTGTTTGTTACCAGGTTTACCATCTATTCAAAGGCAAAGGAATCATCAGGATCAAACTGAAACACTTTTTACCCAATCCGGTATTGATGCAATCAATTGTAAAGATTGCCAGTACCGGCACTTTACAGTTTTTGATTGGCTCTGCAAGCTGGATTGCCATGGCTCGCATCATTGCAGGCTTTGGTAGTGATGCAGTAGCAGGTTATACTATCGCCATCAGGTTACTGATATTTTTTATCATGCCCGCCTGGGGATTGAGTAATGCTGCGGCAACATTAGTGGGTCAGAACCTGGGTGCCAAACAACCGGAGCGTGCAGAAAAATCGGTATGGCTTACTGCTAAATACAATGCACTGTTTATGCTATTGGTAACTGTTTTATTTGTAAGCAGTGCAGAATTTTTTGTTGGATTAATAACTACGGACCCTGCTGTTGTAGTAACTGCCGTTAAAGCTTTGCGTATTATCAGTGGTGGCTATATTTTTTATGGTGTAGGCATGGTAATGATCAATGCTTTTAATGGTGCAGGCGATAGCAGAACACCTACCTGGATCAATTTATTCTGGTTCTGGATCTTTCAAATTCCATTTGCTTACTTCATGGCCAATTTTCTGGAATTGGGTACTACCGGGGTTTTCCTGGCACTTATTATTACAGAAACCTGTATCACCATCACCAGTGTGATCCTTTTTAAAAGAGGTAAATGGAAACTGATATCCATTTAAATGCACCTATGTTTACATTTTCCTGCATGAACGCACAAGGTTTATGCAGGAAATTATTTACCTATCTTTTAATAAGTTTCAATACCGAGTATCTTTAACTAGAAATAATTTTTAATAAAATGGATCTCCACCTAAAAGACAAAAAATTCCTGGTCTGTGGCGCCAGTTCGGGCTTTGGTTTAGCCATTGCAAAAACCTTATTAGAAGAAGGTGCACATATCATAGCTGTTGCCCGTAATGAAGAGAACCTTCAAAAGCATTTTCAACAATCCTATGCTCAGGTTCAATTGATCATAGCAGATGTAACAGATATCAGTACACATGCTCAAATCATGGATGCTGTTGCAGACAATGATTTACATGGCATCGTTATCAATGCCGGCGGCCCACCTGCCAAAACATTTATGGAAACCAGTTTGGAAGACTGGGATAATGCCTATAAAAATTTGTTGCGCTGGAAATTTGCCCTTACCAAAGCATTGGTTCCTAAACTAATCAGCCAGGGATATGGACGGGTATTGTATATAGAAAGTGCATCCGTTAAACAACCTATTGAAAACCTGGTATTGAGTAGTTCTCTCAGGGTAGCAGTTGTAGGTATGGTAAAAACCTTATCGCAGGAAATTGCTGCTACAGGTGTTACCCTCAATATTCTCGGACCAGGATCGCACGATACACCAGCGATTGACCGTATCTACCATAAAAAAAGTGAACAAACAGGATTGCCCTTTTCAGAAGTAAAAGAAAAAGGCATTCAACAAATACCTGTAGGAAAGCTGGGAACAGCAGATGATTTCGCCAGTCTGGCAGTTTGGCTGTTAAGTCCGCTGAGCAGCTATATAACCGGACAAACCATTACCGTTGATGGCGGAACCATCAAGGGCATGTTATAAAAAAATGAATGATTAATCAGCTGAACTGGTTGCTACTTCTGCAACAGCTTCATCTTTGGGTGTAACATTTTTCAGACTTAACTGAAACTTGGTGTTCAGAGACACCACATAATGATTAGCTAATAACAAAGCTTTGATATTGGCATCTTCTAGCATAACAAAAGCAAGATCTGAAGCCAATGCAGAGCCGCTAATAATATTGGCCACACGCCCTTTGGTAAATTCGATAGAAAACTTATAACCTGCTTTACGACCGCTACCAGCTCTTTCAAAGTCGATACGGTTCAAATCCAGTACCTGGTCGCCATTAAGGGTTCGCTTCAGAAGAATCTTGATTATGGGTAGGTATTTGCTCCAGATTTGTGTGTACATGGGTTTCTCTTAATTAAATGAAATTGGTCTATGACCCCTTTCAGGACATACCAAAACTGATGTAAAGGTGCATCATTTATAGCCGAAATACGAATTTGGTTTTTATGGGGTCCTCAAATGCCTGTAAACACTAGCATTTCACTGATTTTCATCCAGCAAAAAAGCCATATCATTTTGAAAATCATACTGCAGGTCTTCGTGTAGTTCCTTTATGACCACTTTGATTTTTTTCAATTGATGTTCAAACAAGTTTAATAAAACCTGGCTTTTGTGGTAGGGAATGCCCGACGTTTTCATTTTTAAACAGAAATAAATCAGCAAGGCTGTTTCCATCTGGGCCGAACCTGTATAGCGAATATAGCGACTGGTGATACGCAGTATTTTTCTAAGCGATTTTTTAGTGAGGTATAAATTGGCTTTGGGTAATTCTATAAAAGCTTCATCCATCCAGTTCTTAACCGATTGAATATAGGCTTCTTCGTCATGCGATTCGAATAAGAGATAGGTGAGTAGTTCCTTATTCTCTTTCTTAAATTTTGCCAATCTAAGCGTTAGTTCCAATAATCGTTGCGGTTGCAAGGAATGCATTTCCTGCTTTATTTCGGCTATGGTGGCTGTTTTCATGTTACAGGTTAAAAACCATCACTTTGGTAATGCAAAGATGCGGAAACTTAAAGCTTTACAACCAAATAGATTCACCAGTTTGCATACAGTATTTTCAATAATGCTTATATTCAACCTGCCAATTTTTTCTTGCCATAAAAATTATAACTATGAACCATTCACGCAGATCATTTATCCGCCAATCAGCTTTTGTTGTGGCCGGAACCTCCCTTTTTTCTAACCGAATACTGGCTTCTGTTACAGCATCCAGTCATATAACAGGTGTTCAGTTGTATTCCGTTAGGGAAGAAATGAGAAAAAATCCTTTAGGCACCTTAAAAGCACTGGCTGATATGGGCTACAGGTACGTTGAACATGCCAATTATGTAAACCGAAAATTTTATGGATATAGTGCAGTTGAATTTAAAAAGATATTAGAAGGGCATGGCATGAAAATGCTCAGTGGTCATACCGTAATGACCAAACAACATTGGGATGAAACAAAAAAAGATTTTTCTAACGAGTGGAAATATACTGTAGAAGACGCTGCTATTGTTGGTCAGGAATTTGTTATCAGTCCCTGGTTTGATGAAAGCCTCCGTAAAAAGCTGGATGATATGCTACGTTATATGGATGTATTTAATAAGTGCGGTGAGCTCTGTAAAAAATCGGGTATGCGCTTTGGATACCATAACCATAATTTCGAGTTTACCGAATCATTGGGTGGTAAAAAACTATACGACATCATTCTGGACAATACAGACCCTAACCTGGTTACCCAACAGCTTGATATGGGTAATCTTTATGGCACGGGTGCAGATGCCTATGAAATTGTAAAGAAACATCCCGGACGATTTGTTTCCATGCATGTGAAAGATGAGGTAAAAGCGAAAAAAGGTGAAATGGACAATGGCTATGAAAGTACCATCCTCGGTAAAGGTGTTGCTAATACCAAAGCTATTACCGACCTCGGCAAAGAGTCTGGTGGCACTTTACATTTCATCATTGAACAGGAATCTTATCAGGGAAAATCGCCATTGGATTGTGTAAAGGAAGATTTGGAGATCATGAAGAGTTGGGGCTATTAAAAAAACAAACGATTAAAAAAATCCCTTTCATCTTCTTGAAGGGGATTTTTTTAAGCCGGCTTTTTATAAATGCCTTTGTCTAATGCATAAGTAATTATACCCGCAATACTCTTAGCGCCAATCTTATCCATGATGCGCGTTCTATGTCCTTCCACCGTTCTTTTACTCAGATTCAGGTTATAGGCAATCTCTTTACTGGTGCATTCTTTACAGATATAACGCATGATCTCTTTTTCCCTTTCTGTAAAATAATGACTGATATAAGCCGATGGCTGGTAGCTTTTAGAAACGATCTCGCTGAGTCTTTCCGTTATTTCTTTACAGAAATAGGGCTTGTGCCGATACACGGTTTGAATGGCATCTGTAATTTCTTCTGTATCTGCAGATTTTAAAATATAACCCAATGCACCTGCTTCCAGCATTTGCAATACAGGCTCTTCTTTTCCATGCGCCGACAATACAATTACCCGGTTATTGATTTTTCGCTTTGCCAATTCCCTGGTTGCCAAAACACCATCCATCACAGGCATGCCAATATCAGTAAGGATCACATCGGGCATCAGTTCTATACTTCTTTTGATGAGTTCCTGACCATTTACTGCTTCTCCAACTATTTCAATATTCTTAACCTGCGATAAAAGGGTTCTTAAACCTGATCTGAAAAGTTTATGATCGTCTGCAATCATAACCCGAATGTTTTTCATTTCCATATGAATAGTTATTAGTGAAAGTGTAGAATATTTTTCGGTTTGCTAAATCAAAACTATTCAGGTAATCCTGGTTGTACAAGCGTTAAAACACGGTATTTACGGGATGATTACGCTATCCTTTTCTGATAAAAAACGCTTTCTTAAAAACCATTATTAAAAATACTGTTGATAATTAAGCAGGAAATGTGGAGTATTAAACCCTGTTATAATTGACAAGCACTTGATTTTTATTGAAATTTAAACTCATGAACCAATCATACGCAGGCATTTATGCTTAGAGCACTTACCTCCGCCTATAAAATGCATAGCCGGCATGGGTTTGCAGACATCATGCAAAACATGAACACAGGCGAAAAGTCTTTACACGCCAATGCATTTTATGATGCAGGAGAAACCATCACTGCATTTGAAGCCATCAAAGTCTTCGACAAACCAAAAGTTATAACACTGCAAACAAGTGAAGCAAAACATATTCTACTGGAACCGGAATGCTTGCAATACACCAACCATAGTTGCGACCCTAATGTTTTTTTTGATACTACATTGATGGAACTCATCGCCCTGAAAGAAATACAACCAGGAGATGAATTGATGTTCTTCTATCCATCAACAGAATGGGATATGGACCAGCCCTTTGAATGTTTTTGCGGAACGCATAGTTGCCTGCATACCATTAAAGGTGCAGCATATCTTTCAGCAAAGCACCTTGCCCGATACAAACTCACAGATTATATTATAGAAAAAATACAAACCCCAAAGAAGAAATAAACCCATGTTGTTAGTTGATGATTTTATTAATGAAGTTCCTCTCGATCGGCTGAAAGTATGGGTACTGGCGCCTTCCCTCATTACCAACGATGTAAACCTTGATTATTATTACGATTTTAGTCAGAGTATTGCCGAATACACCAAAACCTTTGCTGAACTCACTATAAGCTGGCAATGGCAACCCGTTACATTAGAAAACTATACCTCAATCATTCAAAAAATAAAGCTGGAAAAAGATGCCGGTGACTATTATCCACTAGTTTTTAATTTGTGTGATGGTGATGAGGTAAATGGAACGCCGGGTATTTCAGTGATACATCAGTTAGAAGAAAATGAAATAACTTATACTGGTTCTGATGCATTTTTCTACCATATCACTACTTCTAAAATTCCTATGAAGCAGGCTTTTGATGATGCCGGCATTGCTCATGCTGCCTGGGAAATCATTCAATCACCGGAACAGGATCTTGAAAGCATCTTCGAAAAATTAGGTACGCCTATCATCGTAAAACCAGCAGTATCAGGTGGTAGTATGGGTGTAGGAATAAAAAATGTAGTATATAATTTAACCGATTTGAAAATACAGATTCAGAAAATGTTTGATGGGTATCGTGGGTGGAACCTGGCAATTGGCGGATTGATAGCCGAGTCATTCATTGCCGGTCCGGAATTTACCAGTATGGTTATTGGCTCTTACGATATTCCGAAACACTGTAAAGTTTACGAACCGGTTGAAAGGGTTTTCCATGCATCATTACCCGAACAAGAAAAGTTCTTATCCTTTGATCGCTTATGGGAAATATATGAGGAAGAATCGTCCATGCCCGAGGATGCAAATTTTTATGAATACCAGTCACCGGATCCTTTGCTCATAAACAAGATCAAACAGTTAAGTATAGATGCTTATGCTGCTGTTCAGGGCAAAGGTTATACAAGGGTGGATATCAGGATGGACAAAGCAAGCGGACAATTATTTGTACTGGAAGTAAATGCGCAATGCGGTTTAAGTGAAGACGAAGATTATACCTCTATTGGTGCCATCCTACGAATGAGTGGAATCAGTTTTACACAAATGATTGTAGCAATTATTAACGATGCGTTTAGAAGAAAGGCATCTTTGCATGTTCAAGAAAGCAGATGTGCATCATGAAAAAGAAAGTATGCGTATTGTTGGCCGATTATTCTACAAGTGCAGTGGATTACCAGTATTATGATCCGCCCAGAAACCTTGCGCCGTTATTACCCGAAATGGAAGTTGACCATGTATTCCTCAATAAGCTTACTACTTACAAACAGCTGAAAAGCTTACAGGATAAGGGCTACTATCTTTTTATCAATCTTTGTGAAGGTTACCTGGAATGGGAAGTGCCCTCGATTGATGTGATCTATACTTTGGATCTTTTAGAACTTCCCTATACAGGTCCCACCACCTTACTCTACGATCCTACCAAAGAGCTCATGAAATATGTGGCTTATTGTGCAGATGTAAAAACGCCCAATTATGTTTTAGTTGATAAGGACACCGATCTTAGAACTGCTTGTGCACACTTACAATATCCACTTTTTATAAAGCCCGCAAAAGCCGGCGACAGTTTGGGTGTAGATAATCATTCATTGGTTCACCATCCGGATGCTTTAGAAGCAAAAGTTACAGCAACACTAACAGAATATGCCAATTTACTGGTAGAAGAATATATTTCCGGAAGGGAATTCACAGTTCTAATTGCGGCCAATGCAGATGGCAAAACAGCTACTAGTTTTAAACCTGTGGAATATATATTTCCGGATGGTTTTGCCTTTAAGACCTATGCATTAAAAACATCTGAGCTACATCCAAACGCCAATATTCCCTGTAATGACCCACTCATTGAAAATGTATTGAGAGAATCGGCTCAGAAAATTTTCAAGGGCTTTAATGGTGTTGGTTATGCGCGATTAGATTTTAGACTGGATGAAAAAAATGTATTGTATTTTCTGGAAATCAACTTTACCTGTTCTGTTTTTTACAGTGATGGCATGGAAGGATCGGCAGATTTTATTTTACAATTTGATGGCATAGGCCAGGAAGGTTTTCTACGCCATATGATTGCTGAAGGAAGGGCCAGGTTTGAAAGGAAGCAAAAAAAATATGCTATCAAAGGCAATGCTATTGCAGGTTTTGGCATTTATGCAAATAAATTGATTCATACAGGTGACATTATTTTTGCTGGAGAAGGGCGTTCGCAACGTATCATAACCAAAAGGTTTGTAGCAGAAAACTGGACGGAATCTGAAAAAGAAACCTTTGCCCGATATGCCTATCCGTTAAGTAAGGAAATATTTTTGTTATGGGATGATAACCCAGCAGAATGGGCGCCACAGAATCATTCTTGTTTGCCCAATACTGCTTATGACGGATTGAATGTAAAAGCAGTAAGGTTGATTGAAGCCGGCGAAGAACTCACATTAGATTATACCTTATTTCTGGATGAAAATATGACCGCTTTTAAATGCACCTGCAGCGCGCCAAATTGCAGGGGTCTGATCACTGGCATACCGCATAATTCTGTTACCAGTCGTGAAGATGAAATGTTGTCTTGACAAAGAGTTTTAAAGTCAATAATTATCATTTCCAAAACTTTTGAATAAAATGGAAATTAATAAATCCCTCTTTCAGCAAATACAATCTATCATTACATCCGCACAGGATAGAGCCATTCGTTCAGTAGATACCGAAAGAATGTTGATGTACTGGCAAGTAGGAAAAGTTATTTTTGAAGAAGAACAATTTGGTAAAGACCGAGCTGATTATGGAAAATATTTGATCAAATCAATTTCAGATTATTTTCAGCCACAGGTGGGCACAGGATTTTCTATAAGACAATTAGAAAGATATCGGCAGTTTTATCGCACTTTTCCAATTGCGTCCGCACTGCGGACGCAATTCAGTTGGACGCACTATAAAATTCTTATAAGCATTGATAATGAAGACAAAAGAGGGTTTTATATTGCAGAAGCTGAGAAAACAATTGGACAGCAAGACAATTGGAGCGACAAGTGAGTAGCCAGCTTTTTGAACGTCTTTTACTAAGTAATGATGTACAATCTGTATTGGCAATTGCTCGAAATGAAAAGCCAGCTAGAGATCCTAAAGAAATTATCAAGGATCCAATGGTATTGGAATTTTTGGGTCTTAAAAGAGAAACTTCTTACTACGAAAAAGATTTAGAGTCTGCTATTATTACGCATTTGCATGATTTTTTACTTGAAATTGGAAACGGATTTTCGTTTGTAGCAAGACAAAAGCGTATACACCTGGAGGGAGATGAGTTTTTTATTGACCTCGTTTTCTATAACCGTTTGTTACAATGCTTTGTTATCGTTGAAATTAAAACTTCGAAGTTAACACATGAAGATATTGGTCAACTCCAAATGTATGTGAACTATTATGATCGTTATGAAAAACAGGATTTTGAAAATCCAACCATTAGCATTTTACTTTGTGCAGATAAAAATGATGCAGTAGTTAAAATTACTTTGCCTGAAAAAAATAAAACAATCATAGCAAGCAAATACCAACTTTACTTACCTACAGAAAAACAATTAATGGATGAAGTAAAGAAAGAAATCGAAAAACTTGATAATCTAGAGACTGATAGATAATATTAAGTGAAAATTGAATAATATTTTAAGCTAATAAAATAGCCGCAGATGCGCAGATTTTTTGGGGTCTGTGAACTGCGGCCTGGTTTTTCATAGGATACGACTTTTAAAACTTATCGCGAACCAGGTATTTACTTTAAATACTGGTGATGCAAATGAATGCAAAGTATTTCACGCAAAAACCGGGAAAAATACCCGTTTTTATCTGCGTAATAACACTTGTAATATTTCTAACTGCCTTCAGCTTATCTTGCATACCTAAGCGAGCAGCATACTAAATTGCTCCGTAAGAATTGATGAAAACCATTGCCAGTCCTGAACAGATACTTACCAGCGTTTTTGGTTACCCGGCTTTCCGGCATAACCAGGAAGCGATCATCCATCGTTTATTAGAAGGAAAGGATGCCGTGGTTTTAATGCCTACCGGTGGTGGTAAAAGTTTGTGTTACCAGGTACCTGCCCTTTGCTTAGAAGGGGTAACGATCGTGGTTAGTCCATTGATTGCGCTGATGAAAGACCAGGTAGATGCCCTGGTATTGAATGGTGTAAAAGCGGCCTTTTTAAACAGTTCCCAAAGCAATAGTGAACAGGCTGTCATTTTGCAACAATTAAGAAAAAACGAATTAAAACTTTTATATGTAGCACCTGAAAGACTGGTGGGCGGCGATATTCCATTCCTACGTGTGCTGGAGGAAATTTCTTTGTCCTTATTTGCCATTGATGAAGCGCATTGTATCAGTCAGTGGGGGCATGATTTCAGACCGGAATACAGAATATTGAACCAGCTGAAAGCATCCTTCCCTAAGGTACCAGTAATTGCCTTAACAGCAACGGCAGACGCACTAACCAAAGATGATATCATTCGTCAATTAGAGCTAACTGATTACCAGGTTTTTGAAAATAGTTTTAACAGGCCCAATATCAGTTACTATGTAAAACCGAAGAGGGGATTCTATGATGAGCTGGTAGATTATTTGAGTGCGCATGCAGATGACAGTGGTATTATTTACTGTTTAAGTAGAAATAGTACGGATAAATTAGCAGAAGATCTCAGGGCAGATGGTTTTAGTGCAGAAGCTTACCATGCAGGTCTTGATAAAATTACGCGCGATAGTAGGCAGGATCTTTTTTTGAAGGATGATATCCGTATCATGGTTGCTACCATTGCATTTGGTATGGGTATCAATAAGAGCAATGTAAGATTTGTGGTACATGCTGATCTTCCAAAAAATGTAGAAGGCTATTACCAGGAAACAGGAAGGGCCGGGCGTGATGGTTTACCCAGTGATGCTTTGTTATTTTATGGGGCGGGAGATGTGATGAAGTTGAAAGGTTTTGCACAGGTAGAGAATAATCCGGAGCAAACTAAAATACTTTTGAAGAAACTGGATCAGATGGTGCAGTTATGTGAAACCAAAAATTGTAGAAGAAAATTTCTCCTGAATTATTTTGGCGAAAAAGCCCCCGATTACTGCGGCAGTTGCGATACCTGTTTAAATAAACCCGAATTACAGGAAAGTACCATCATTGCACAAAAAATCTTGAGTGCAGTTTCACGTATCAAACAAGGTTTTGGTGCCAGGTATGTAGTGGATATCTTAAAAGGTAGTAATAGTGAAAAGATCAGGGAAGAGCATAAACTATTATCGGTATATGGTGTAGGAAAAGATAAACCTAAAGAGGAGTGGATGCATTATATCAAAGAACTCCTCCATTATGATTACCTGAAACAGAGTTCCGGAGAATATCCTGTTTTATTGTTAACAGATAAGAGCAAGGGGGTATTGTTTCAGGGTGAAAAAGTTTATCTAACAGCACCTGTACAGATTAATATTGCAAAGGAACCGGTGATCTATCAGCCAAATCCATATGAAAAAGATTTGTTTGAGCAATTGAAAAAATTACGCAACCAACTGGCGCATGAAGAAAATGTTCCAGCCTACCTAATATTCAGCGATAGCACCTTACTGGATCTGGCTACTTATTTACCGCTAACGCAGGATGACCTCCAGCATATTTCCGGTTTTGGTGCTTTTAAGATCGAAAAATATGGCAGGGTATTTTTAGAACTGGTGCAGGATTATTGCCTGGAAAATAACCTGGCTTCGCAGATGGCATTGAAACATGGGAAAAAAATACGCAAAGCAGGCTTACCCAAAGAGCGTGCATCTGATACGAAAAGGATCAGTTTCGAAATGTATCGTTCCGGTAATGCATTGGCTGAGATTGCCGAGACCAGGCAACTCGCTATTACTACCATCGAATCGCATCTATGCTATTATATCACAAACGGAGAAATAGACATTAACGCGCTGGTGCCAGAAAATAAACAGGTATTGATTGAGCAGGCAATCCTCCGCTTTGGCAGATTGAGCTTAAAACAATTGAAAGAGAATCTTCCTGAATTTATCAGCTATAGTGAGATAAAATTTGTTGCTGCAAAACCTTAACTTTAAACAGGACTGTTCGCTAATACAAATTCCAAAGCCCTTTGTTCTGCCCAGGAAAATTCAGATCCTGGCATTAAGAAACCGCAATGCCCGCCCTGTTCTGTAACCTGTAAAAACAGTCGCTCATTTTGCCGGGCCTCCTCATAACAATAACATTCCTCGGACAAAAATGTATCGTTTTGGGCTTGTATAATGAGGGATGGTACTTGTATTTTATTCAGATGCGGTTTTACACTAGCTTTTGAATAAAAGTCAAATGCATTCTTAAATCCATGGAGCGGTGCAGTATATCGGTTGTCAAAATCTACAAAATGCTTGATCTTATCGTATTCTTTGGCACTGATTTGTCCGGGGAATAATTTTTCTTTCAGCTTAATTTTTTTTCCCAACTTCTTTAAAAAACGACTACTATAAATTTTATTGGTTGATTGAGAAAGTATCTTAACGCTGCTCACCAGATCGCCGGGCACAGAAAAAGCGACTACAGCTTTTACTTCTTTGGGCACTTGCGCAGGAAATTCAGCCACAGACCGCAAACTCAGGCTGCCGCCCATACTGAATCCTACCAAATTAATTTCTTCATAACCATAATTATCAATGGCATGTTGTATCACATAACGAAGATCATTGGCATCGCCATGGTGGTAAAACCGGGGTAACCTATTCATTTCACCGCTGCAACTTCTGCAATTCCATCCCAAAGCATCATAACCATTTTGGGTAAAAAGCTTGGCCATCCCCAGCACATAATGCCGGTGAGAATCGCCTTCCAGTCCGTGGGTTATGATTACCAGTTTTTTCTTCTCCATATTTACAAATGACCAATCCAGGTCAACAAAATCGCCATCAGGCAGTTCAAGCCGCTCTCTTTGCTGGTAGCGGAACCTTACTTTACGGGCAAGACTGGGATAAATGGTTTGTATATGGCCATTGAATTGCCAGGGAGAAACTTTGAAATTTACTTTAGGTAATAGAGGCATATAAATACTTGCTTACAAAAGTAACTGGAAACAGTTTTCTAAATACAAGCATAATTGAGAACTTGTTTTTAACTTCAACGTATGCCACAGAATAATTATTTACGCCAACTGTTACCAGCCCTTTTTAATACCAGGCGCACCAGGGATATTTTTAAGGTAAACCCAACTATTGCGCCAAAAAGAGTTGAAGCAGCAGAAACGAATATTCATGTGTTCGACTTTTCTCCAGAAAAGGTTGATGAACTAACCCTTTCCAGTTTAGAGGATTGTTTTACCTATCGCGATACAGATACGGTTAGCTGGATCAATATTGGTGGAATAAGAAAAGATGATGTAGAAGCCATCAGTAATCATTTTAATATTCACCACCTGATTACCGAAGATATTCTTAGCATTAGCCAAAGACCTAAGATGGATGATATGGAACCAGTGCTATACTGTTTGTTGAACATGCTTTATTTCAACGATAAAGTGGGTTCGGTAGAAGCGGAGCAAATCAGCATTATTCTGGGCAAGGGTTTTGTTATTTCTATACAGGAAGATGCTACTAGAGATGTATTTGATGTGATCCGTGAAAAAATACGCATTCCCAACACTAAATTAAGAAACAGTGGCAGCGATTATCTCTGTTACGCTTTATTAGATATGATTGTAGATCATTATTATGTAGTCATGGATAAGCTGGGTGAAAGAATAGAAATTCTGGAAGAGAAAATTGTAAGAAGCAGTAATACACGTGCTTTGGCAGAGATCAATAGTTTAAGAAAGGAATTGATTGTATTGAAAAGAAATGTAAGTCCAGTACGCGATCTTGTAAACGGTTTTGTAAGAAGCGATAGTGATTTACTGCAGGAAAGAACCATTAAATACTTTAAAGACATTTACGACCATATCATACAAGCCAATGACCTTGCAGAGAATTACCGTGATATGATGATGAACTTGCAGGATCTCTACCTCAGTAATGTAAACCTGAAAATGAATGAGGTGATGAAAGTAATGGCCATCGTTACCTGTCTGATGGCGCCAGCCACGGTAATCGGCGGAATCTTTGGCATGAACTTCGACCGAATACCTTATCTCCATCACCAATATGGATTTTTTATTGCGGTAGGTTTGATGCTACTCGTTCCGCTCTGGATGGTTTATATTTTTGTGAAGAGAGGATGGTTTGGGAAGAGTTAAGAGTTAATAGTTAAAAATTAATAGTTAAAAGTTAATAGTCCCTTTCCTTGCGAACCCTCGTGTCTTAGCGTCCTTGCGGTTAATCTAATACCCGCTAAAAGCAAAGGTCCGCCCAAAACCGAGCAGACCTTCACTTTTAACTATTAACTTTTAACTCTTCATTATCCTCTCGCCTTAATCAACTGCACCACTTTACGCTTAGAACCCTGTATCAGTTCTGCATAGTAAGTACCGCTGCTATAATTATGGCCTATCTGTAAAGTGCTGTTAGATCCCAGTTTAGACCTTGCATCCACTACCCTGCCCGTTCCATCCATTACACGCATTTCTATCGGTGTCTGGTATTTGCTCTCCAGCTTCAGGGTAAAGTAGGTAGTGGTTGGATTTGGCATCACTGTTATTTTCAGCTCTTCTTCCGTTGTAGCTACTTGCGCTATCTCTCCATCCTTCGCCATACCAGTGCTTACACTAACTATCGGAC
>CALRUV010000075.1:0-14512 GCA_943371455.1 Chitinophaga pinensis
GTGTTGTTTTGCGCAAAAAAGATACTGCCTACCAGCAAAAATATTCTTTGATAGAAGTGCCTTCAAAAGCAGTGGGGAGATTTATCATCTTACCATCCAAGGGTGCTGAAAAGCAAATTATTCTGCT
Organism: Chitinophaga pinensis; assembly: GCA_943371455.1. Classification (GTDB taxonomy): domain Bacteria; phylum Bacteroidota; class Bacteroidia; order Chitinophagales; family Chitinophagaceae; genus Sediminibacterium; species Sediminibacterium pinensis_J. The sequence goes on from CALRUV010000075.1 coordinate 128, forward strand.
GGAAGATGTGATCAGGTTCAACCTGCCAAATATTTTCTCCTATTTTGAATATGATCATTTTGAATCGCATGTTTTTAAAGTAACCAAAGATGCAGAATTGGATCTTGACAATGATGTAAGTACCACTTTTGTTGAAAAAATAGAGAAAGGCGTAAAAAACAGGAGAAAAGGGAAGCCGGTAAGGTTTGTGTACGACAAAGAAATGGATGCCGGATTACTGGAATACCTGATCAGAAGATTGAACCTGAACAGAAAAAGTAATATTATTCCGGGAGGGCGTATCCATAACTTCCGTCATTTTATGGATTTCCCGGATGTATTCAATACTAAAAGTACCAGGCGTGCGGCTTTTACACATCCTGACCTGCAAACATCCATGCGCGTTACAGATATTATTGTAAAAAAAGATGTGATGCTGCATTTCCCCTATCATTCTTTTAATGCGGTGATTGACCTCTTGCGAGAGGCAGCCATGGATCCGGATGTTACATCTATAAAAATAACTGCATACAGGGTGGCTTCTAATTCTAAAGTAATTAATGCCCTGATCAATGCTGCCAGGAACGGAAAGGAAGTGGTGGTAATGCTTGAATTGAAAGCAAGGTTTGATGAAGAAGCCAATCTGGAATGGAAGAAAATATTAGAAGAAGAAGGCGTAACCGTTTTATTGGGAGTTCCCAGAATGAAGATCCATGCCAAGCTCTGCATTATCAAAAAAAGAAAAGGAAGTAAAATCATACAATACGGATTTGTAAGCACAGGCAACCTGAATGAAAAAACAGCCAATATCTATGGCGATCATTGCTTGCTTACCAGTAACAGAAATGTAATGGCCGACATTAACCGGATTTTCCGCTACCTCGAAAACTGGAAATTAGGTATCCAGCATTTGCAGATGTGTAAAACCTTGCTTGTTTGTCCTGTAAATATGCGCACATCTTTATTGGCCTTTATTGATAGGGAAATCAAACATGCAAAATCAGGTAAGGAAGCCAAAATAATTCTTAAAGTTAACTCGATCAGTGATGCTTTGCTGATCAGTAAATTAAATGAAGCAGCCAGAGCTGGAGTTGAAATCAGGATGATTGTAAGGGGGATATTCTGTGCTATGACCGATCCTAAAAAAAATAATCCAAAAGTTTCAGCCGTAAGTATCGTTGATGAATACCTGGAACATGCCAGGGTTATTCTCTTTCATAACCTGGGTAAAGAAAAAATATTCATTTCCAGTGCCGACTGGATGGTTAGAAACCTTGATCACCGGGTGGAAGCTGCTGTACCCATTACTGACCCTGCCATCTGTGCTGAACTGAAAGATATTATCCACATACAATTAAGAGATAATGTGAAGGCCAGAATTCTGAACAATGACTTAACCAACATCTATGTACCTTCCAAGGGTAAAAAACAAGTACGTTCTCAAATTGAAACGTATCATTACCTGCACAAAAAAAACATAGGAAATAGTGAGGTTAGCCGCCATTGATATCGGAAGTAACGCAGCAAGGCTTTTAATAGCAGACGTAACACAGGACAATCTGGGTAAACCCCAGTTTAATAAATTGAACCTGGTTAGGGTTCCGTTAAGGCTTGGATTTGATGTATTTGAAAAGGGTGAAATATCTAAGGAAAAAAGAGGCATGGTATTGCAAACCATGAAGGCATATAGTCACTTGCTCAATGCTTATGGTGTTAAGAATGTAATTGCCTGTGCCACCAGTGCCATGCGTGATGCCAGAAATAGTGCCGATTTGATCAGAAAAATTAAAATGGAAACCGGCCTGGAGATTGAAATTATTAGTGGCGATCTGGAGGCTTCCATCATTTATGAAAACCATATTGCGGAGAACCTGGATACAGACCATAGCTATATGTACATTGATGTAGGCGGCGGTAGTACCGAACTTACATTTTTTGCAGATGGCAAACTGGTATTCAAAGAATCTTTTAATATAGGCACCATTCGTTTACTGAAAGATATGGTAGATGACAGTAAATGGAATGAAATAAAAGACGTGGTTAAAGCAAAAACCAAAGGTTATAAAAAAATAATTGCCATCGGTACCGGCGGTAATATCAACAAAGTATTCTCTCTTAGTAAAAAGAAAGATGGTAAACCCCTGAGCCTGGAATTGCTCAAAGATTATTATAAAGAAATTTCCAGCTTTTCTTTGGAAGACAGGATCAATATTTATAAACTCCGCGAAGACAGGGCCGATGTAATTGTACCAGCCTTGCAGGTATATATAAACATAATGCGCTGGGTAGAAATTGACGAAATATTTGTGCCAAAAATTGGGCTGGCAGATGGTCTGATTCAGCATTTGTACTACGAACTATTAGCAAAGAATACTGCAACTATTTGAACATATATTATTTAATCAGCATAAGTATTTCCTCGCAATAGTAATCTTCTAAAAGTAACCTGGATTTTTGCAATAAAAAAACAACGAAAACAAGGACTGCTATGAATTTCACCGATAACACCTCCCCTTTCACCCATATTCTGCTGGTAGATTCTTTCTTGGGAATAGATTTGGTATAAACTAATGTATTATGAAAAATCATTTCATTGTTTCATTGGTACTATTATGTACACAAACAGCAAATCTTAACGCAAAGACCGCTTTTAAGGATTCTACTGTTAAAATCACTTATACAATAGACGGGTCAAGCAATGAATGGCTTGCAGAAAAATTTGAAACAGATAAAGAAACTTTTCTGCAATATGCAATAGATCATGATAAAGAGAATCTTTATTTCGCTATCAGGATTCCCGACCAGGCAACACAAATGAAAATGATGACTTTAGGCATGAAATTATTCATTGATAAAAAAGGTAAGAAAAGAGAAGGTACAGGTATTGAGTTTCCGCTAAAAAAGGAAGGTTATCCATTTGGTGGTGCGGGCAGGGGTAACAGGTCGGCGCAAGGTGAGCCTGCTGAAAGGCCCGACCCAAAAGAAATCAGGGAACAACTGGCACAGACCATGATTCTTTTGAAAACTTTTGGCATGGAAGATCAGAATGATAAACAACAATTGATTATCTTGGAAAATGGCGTAAATATTGCATTTGAATGGGAAAGTAATAATGCTTTATTTATTGAATACCAAGTACCAATGAAGTTTATAGGCAGTGAAAGCGCATTGGTTGGAAAACCACTGGGTATTGGATGGGTTATCAATGGATTTGAAGCAGTTTCAGCAGGCGGACCTTCGGCAGGTGTTGGCGGTCCAGGAAGTTCCAGAGGAGGAGGTATTGGAAGAGGGGATGCAAGTGGAGGTCTTTCAAGAGGTGGCTCCACACCGGCTTCGGGTAATGATAATCGCATGAAAGAACAAAGTTATTGGACAAAATATACTATCAATTAAAAATAATAATGATCACTACTTTGCCCCAGTCAAATAATAAAAAAATCGTCACTTTTATTGCACATGTAGCTGCCTGGAGTTGTTTTTTTGCATTGCCCTATCTCGTGTTTTTCCCCAGACTCAGGGAATTTAGCATGAGTAACCACCAAATTGCTGCTATCATTTGTAATAATGTTTTTCTAATTGTTTTCTATTATTTCAATACCTTAATGCTCATACCAAAATTTCTTGTCAAAGAAAAATGGTTGTTCTACTTTTTATCCATTCTTGCCTGCCTTTTATTTTTCCTCTACATACCCAGAGAAATTGCCAAACTAATTGCAGAACCGGAAGTTTTTAATCCGCAGGCTACCCGTGAATTTATTCGCAATCCGGCCTTTAAGGGTAAAAGACAATTTCAGGGTTTGTGGCGAACCAGAAGACCAGGAGTAGATCCTTATAATACGGTTTTATTTTTGCTCATTTTTACAGTAGGAACCTGTATCAGTGTGATACAACGTTGGTTACAAACAGAACAAACCAGAAAAGAAACAGAGAACGAAAAATTAAATACAGAACTCTCCTTCCTAAAATCGCAGGTGAATCCTCATTTCTTTTTTAATACACTTAATAATATCTACTCACTTGCTATTGTTCGAAGCGAAAAAACTGCACCCGCAGTAATGAAGCTTTCTGCTATCATGCGATATATATTAACAGAAACGCAAAGAGACCTGGTACCCCTTAGCAATGAAGTGGACTTTATCAATAATTTCATCGACCTGCAAAAAGTAAGGCTAACAGATAAGGTAGTACTTACCTTTTCAACGGAAGTGAGTTCCGACAACTTACTGATAGCGCCACTGCTGTTCATTCCATTTGTAGAGAATGCCTTTAAATATGGTGTAAGTACCAAAGAATCCTCTAATATCAATATCGAGATCCGTTCAAGTGGAACAGTTATCTATTTTCATGTAGAAAATTATATAGTACCTTCCGAAAACTCTTTGATGGAAAATACGGGTATTGGTATTAACAATGTGAAAAGAAGACTGGAGTTAATGTACCCTGGTAAACATACCTTGTTAACCACACAGGCAAATAACTATTTTACTGTTAACCTAGAGATCCAGACAATATGATAACCTGCATAGCCATAGATGATGAACCACTTGCTCTTCAGTTAATTAATGAGTATTGCAGTAAAATTTCCTTTCTCAAACTCGAAAAAACATTCACCAATACGGATGAAGCAAAAACATTCCTGCAAAACAATAAGGTAGACCTGCTCTTTCTTGATATTCAAATGCCAGATATTAATGGGATGCTTTTTTATAAAAACCTGACCGACAAACCCCCTGTTATTTTTACCACTGCATACAAAGATTTTGCAGTAGAAGGTTTTTCAGTTGATGCTGTAGACTACCTGCTAAAACCCTTTGAATATGACCGATTTTTAAAAGCCTGTTATAAAGCCAATGAATACATTGAATTTCTGAACTCGCAGGAGTTACAGCTCAATTCCATATTTGTAAAGGTGAATTATGAGATCATGAAGATCAACCTGAAAGATATTGAACTGATTGAAGCCCTGGACGATTATATCAAAATATATATCAAACCAAATCCTGTATTAACACTTATGACATTGAAAGGTATACAGGAAAAACTCCCATCACGAGATTTTGTAAGAGTGCACAGATCCTTTATTGTTCCCCTGAACAGGATAGAAAAATTTAGCAAGACAAAGCTTTGGATCTCGGGAAAGGAAATACCTATTGGCAGTAGTTATACGGGGGTTTACGATCAGTTGATTTCCGTTTCAAAGCTCAAATAAAAAGACTCTTTAGAAGTTGTTTTTACAGACTTTTCCTCTTTCCTGCTAAAAAATTTTACCCCTCAAGGGCTTAATGGTATTTTTGCAAAAATATTATCCATGGAATTTCTCCAACAACTTGGCATATCAGCAAATAATAAAGGTGTTTCAACAGGTACGGTCTGGATGGAAAGTAAGGGCATGGTAATAGATTCCTTTTCACCTGTAGATGGAACCAAAATTGGTTCAGTGATAACTGCAGATGACGCTTCTTATGAAACAGTAATCAAAAAAGCAGCAGAAGCATTTGCAAGCTGGCGTAACTGGCCTGCACCCAAAAGAGGAGAAATTGTTAGACAGGTAGGTGACGCATTGAGAGCACACAAAGAAGATTTGGGCAAATTGGTAAGCTATGAAATGGGTAAAAGTTTGCAGGAAGGATATGGTGAAGTGCAGGAAATGATTGATATCTGTGATTTTGCCGTTGGCCTTTCCAGGCAACTATACGGACTTACCATGCATAGTGAAAGACCATCACATAGAATGTACGAACAATGGCATCCATTGGGTATTGTAGGTATTATATCTGCCTTTAATTTTCCTGTTGCCGTATGGTGCTGGAATAGTGCTTTGGCATGGGTTTGTGGCAACGTAACAGTTTGGAAGCCCAGTGAAAAAACACCTTTATGCGGCATTGCTGTACAAAAAATAATTGCAGCTGTTTTTGCAAAAAACCAGGTGCCAGAAGGCGTTAACGGATTAATACAAGGTGGCAGAGAAATAGGTGAAAAAATGAGTAGTGATAGCAGGATTCCTTTAATTTCTGCAACAGGTTCTACCAGGATGGGAAAAGCATTAAGCGCCGCAGTAGCAGCTCGTTTGGGAAAAAGTATTTTAGAACTGGGCGGAAACAATGCGATCATTATATCCAAAGATGCAGATATCGATATGGCATTACTGGGGTCTGTTTTTGGAGCAGTAGGTACTGCCGGACAAAGATGCACCACCACACGCAGATTGATCATCCATGAATCTGTTTATGAAAGCTTTACCCAAAAACTAATTAAAGCCTATGCGCAACTGCGAATTGGCAACCCATTGGATAAACAAAATCATGTAGGGCCTTTAATTGATCAAGCAGCCGTTACCATGTATTTGCAATCTATCGAGGATTGTAAAAAACAAGGCGGCAAATTTTTGGCAGAAGGTGCCGTTTTAACTGGCGTCGGTTTTGAAAGCGGTTGTTATGTAAAACCTTGCATTGCAGAAGTTACCAATGATATGGCCATTGTTCAACATGAAACATTTGCACCCATATTGTATGTGATGCAATATAAAAACCTGGATGATGCCATAGCCTTACAGAATGGCGTACCACAGGGCCTCTCCTCTTCCATCATGACTTTAAACATGCGTGAGGCAGAACTGTTCCTATCACATGCAGGCAGTGATTGTGGTATTGCTAATGTAAATATTGGCACAAGTGGTGCAGAAATAGGCGGGGCATTTGGTGGTGAGAAAGAAACAGGTGGAGGTAGAGAAAGCGGCAGCGATGCCTGGAAAGCGTATATGCGCAGACAAACCAATACCATTAATTGGAGCACAGGATTGCCTTTGGCTCAGGGAATCACTTTTGATATTTGAACCTGAGATACGCTAAACTAATTGATGTTATGATAATTTTAAATTAGCATATCATACCTCCATGCTAATTATTTCTCCTTATTACCCTTCATTTGGGTTAACAACCTTAACATTTTCATAAAACTTAACGGAGGTTATTATTATATCATTATCATTACGCAAATTTGTAGGTATAGAAAACACCTTTACAAAATGATGCAGCGCGGGATTGTCTTGACCATAATGGCCTGGTCGCTTTTATGTGTACAAGTAACAGCACAAACGGAAGCACCCAAAGGTTGGCACCTGCTTGATCTAGCGAATGACTCATTTTATGGCATCAGTCTTCAAAAAGCCTATGGCTTTCTCAAAGACAAAAACAAGACATCACAACCCATTATTGTAGCGGTACTTGATTCAGGTGTTGACACCACACATGAAGACCTGAAAGAAATTCTCTGGACAAATAAAAAAGAAATTGCTGGCAATGGTGTTGATGATGATGGCAATGGTTATGTAGACGATATACATGGTTGGAATTTTCTGGGAGGCAGGGATGGCAGAGATGTGTACAAAACTTCGGATGAACGTTCCAGAATTTACCATAGACTAAAATCCAGGTTCATCAATCCTTCTGTTGATACCAATTCTCTTCATGGTGATGATATAGCTGCATTTGAACTTTGGAAAAAAGTAAACAAGGAACTCAACTTCAGTTCGGATGAACAGGTGGAACTTTTGTTTGTAGAGATCACCGCAAAAGCTTTAAAAAAACACGACAAAGTTCTGCGCAAAGAAATGGGGATGGAAGAATACACCTGTGAAAGCCTGGAACAATTTATTCCCACTACCAAACCAGGACGTGATGCAAAATTTGGCTACCTCACCTGCCTAAAAATGATTGGTGTGGATCCTGATGAAAAAAACACCAATACCATCGCAGACCTGGAAGAATATGTAGAAGGGAAAAAACTGGCGTTTGAGTCGAAAGAAGCGCCACCCTTTGATTATAGGGCAGACATTGTAAAAGACAATTATTTTGATTTCTCTGATCGGTTTTACGGCAATAATGATATTATGGGCCCCCTGAATGGCGCCAAACACGGAACCCATGTGAGTGGTTTAATTGCGGCAAAAAGAAACAATGGTAAGGGTATTGATGGGGTTGCAGATAATGCTAAAATTATGATGTTGCGTGTTGTGCCGGATGGCGATGAATATGATAAGGATGTAGCCTTAGCGATAAGGTATGCAGTTGATAATGGTGCGAAAGTGATCAATATGAGTTTCGGAAAATATTACTCACCGGAAAAGACATGGGTTGACAGCGCTATCAGGTATGCTGAATCAAAAGATGTTTTGCTGGTTCATGCTTCCGGTAATGAAAATAATGATGTAGATGCGAAGGAAAATTTCCCTAATCCATTCCTGAATATGTCGCATACCAAAGCAGCAAATTTCATTAATGTAGGTGCCAGCAGCGACCCAAAAATAACCGGCAGTATTACAGCAGATTTTAGTAATTACGGAAAAGAAAATGTAGATGTTTTTGCTCCGGGTGTACGTATCTATTCAACATTTCCGGGTGGCGACCAATATGGCAACCTCAAAGGCACCAGCATGTCGGCCCCAATTGTTACTGGTTTAGCAGCGTTGATCCGTTCATATTACCCTGCATTAACCGCCGTGCAGGTAAAAAAAGTTATCGAAGAATCTGTTACCAAACCCGATATTCGAATTAATTGTACCAAGCCGGGATCACGCAACGAGACCATACCATTTAGTTTGCTTTCCACAACTGGTGGCATCATTAATGCCTTCCATGCAGTTGAGAATGCTGATACTACCAAACCATCCATAGCCATTAGAGAGCAGGTAAAACAGGGTAATATCATGCCTATAAAATTAAATACAAAAACACAACGCTAATGCCCATTCCACAAGCAAGTGAATTTCCAGAATATTTTAGCAGATATATCTCAAAGGTAAAAGCTACCTGTCTTTCCGAAGCCTTAGAAACTTACAGTGAACATCTTTCCGCATTTTATCTGGGCTTACCCGAAGCAAAAGCTATGTTCGCCTATGCGCCTGGCAAATGGACACTTAAAGAATTAGTACAACATATCACAGATACAGAAAGGATCATGAGCTACCGCTTATTAAGGATAGCCAGGAATGACAAAACTCCTTTGGCATCATTTGATGAGAGCCAATACGCCACTAATTCCCAGGCAAATCATAGAAGTTTTGACGCTATAAAAGAAGAATTTCTGGCTGTAAGAAAAGCCACAGACCTTTTGATCAAAACACTTTCAGAAGAGCAATTGGCATATGATGGTATAGCCAGTAATATGACAGTTACAGCCAATGCGATAGGTTTTATCATTTTTGGACACATGCTGCATCACCAGGATATTGTTTTGGAAAGGTATCTTTAAAACAAGACCCTGTTTTCAATACCTAAAGCAATCGCACCATTCTTCATCACAAAGTAATTTTTGCAAATATTGGTTTTGTAAAACTGTTGTATAATCCATTGGCTTTCCATTTACCCAAATCGTTCTGTAAACAAGCCTAATACCATGGCTATAATCAACCCACCAGTTAATATGCCCGGTGTACAAGGGTTGTATGGGTTTACCATTTAATTGGTGCCAGCCATAAATAGCTACACGATCTGCTTTTTTCTCACGCAATAATTTACCAGATACTACCACATCTTTTTTTATTCCGGCGATAAGTCCCTTTGCTCCCTTACGCTGTCCTTCAATAATTAAATGATGTTGCCACATGGTAACAGCACTATCCCTGAAGGCATACATGGGCACAGGTGTTAGTTGCACCTTAGCTTGTGCATATATATCGTTGACCATTTTTCGGGTAGGTAAAAAACAATGCAGACTATCTGCAATAATCTGCGCAGCCATTGGTGTTAAAGGAATTCTTGCCCAATCCTGTTCGGTGCCAATTGACAAATAATCGGGTGCTACAAAATAAAAAGCATTTATTTTTTTACCAGTACTATCTATATAAAATGTATAGACTTTCACAAACTTCTTTAGAAAAGAGGGAATGTTTCCAGCTAATATCAGTTGTTTAGCAATTGAATCTCTTTCTTTCCAAGTATAAGTGGCAACGTTAGAATAAAACTTAGTAGCAGTAATGGGATTGATTTCCGGATTTTGTTTGGACCAATCAATCGTTTTGGTTGTGCTACATGACAATATAACCGAACTGATGACCAAACAAAGTACCCATTTCCTTATAAAAAGTAGCATTATCATAAATTTCGATACAATTTACCATCCATCAAAACAGCCTAAATTAAGCTTTATCGTATTAGCCGGCATGCTTTAAATCATCGATCAGCATCCTGCATTTTTGAAAGTTCGTAATTATCATCAACACCAGAAAAAAATCGAATTAACTTAGTATTTATATGACGAAGATTGGTTTACTAGCAGATACACACGACTACCTTGATGAAGCAATATACAAGCACTTTGAAAGTTGCGATGAAATATGGCATGCAGGAGATTTTGGATCCTATACAGTTGCCTCCTCATTACAACAATGTAAAACCTTACGCGGGGTTTATGGTAATATAGACGGACAGGCCATCAGGTCTGAATTTCCCGAAATGCTCTCCTGGAGTTGTGAAGAGATCAAGGTTTGTATGTTGCACATAGGCGGCTATCCTCCACGTTATAACCCACAGGCAAAAAAAATAATCCAGGAACAAAAACCCCAACTTTTTATCAGTGGCCATTCGCATATTCTTAAAATCATATATGATGATTTGCATCAATGTTTACATATGAATCCGGGTGCAGCAGGTAAACAAGGCTGGCATAAAGTAAGAACCCTGATAAGGTTTGTAATTGATGGAAAAAATATTCGGAATTGCGAAGTAATTGAACTGGGTAAAAGAGGGGTATAATTAGTAAAATCCATCATTCTAATGGGTTAATTAATGATAATTAATTGTACCTTTTATTCTTAAAAAATCAATTTATGGCTAATGCATTAAATAGAAGGGATTGGCTGAAAGCGAATTCATTGGCAGCTTTGGCAATGGGTTTTTCACTACCCTCTTTAGGAAAGGATTCCGGCGTCATTCAGCCCGTTGGTATCAATGATGGCGTATTAAACTTGGGATCGAATGAGAACCCTTATGGCATTTCACCCAAAGCCAAAGAAGCCTTGGTAAATATGCTTTCCGAAGCCAATCGTTACCAATTCAATGTGTCATCATTAAGCAATTTTAAAAAAATATTAGGCAACCATTTTCAGGTTAGTGAAGATCATATTTTGGCAACAGCCGGTTCCGGAGATGCATTGAATAAATTAGCCAGGCATTTCAACAAAGGAAATCTTGTTACGGCTACACCCACATTTGGTGTGCTACCTAACACCGCAAAAAAGTTAGGCACCAAAGTAGTAGAGATTCCGTTAACGAAATCGAAAGTACACGATTTACCTGCCATGCTAAAAGCCATTAACAGTGAAACACAAACCGTTTACATCTGCAACCCTGCCAACCCTACCAGTACAATTGTATCCCCTATTTCATTAAAAGCCTTTTGTATAGAAGCCTCTAAGAAAGCTGTAGTGATTGTAGATGAAGCATATATAGACTTTTTGGATGCGCCAGATAATGAGTCGATGATTGGCCTTATAAACCAACACCCCAATATTATTGTTGTAAGAACATTTTCTAAAATTCATGCCATGGCAGGTTTGCGCATTGGATTTGTAGTAGCCCATCCCAATATGATCCGTGCATTGGGCGACAATCAATTTAGCAATACACAAATAACCATCAGTAATCTTACCATGGCAGCAGCCATTGCCAGTTTAAAAGATGAGGCTCATCTATTTTTATGCAAACAAAAAAATGCTGCAGCCAGAACGTATACAATCAAAGAATTGATGGGTATGCAAATTGCCTGTATCCCTTCCTATACGAATTTTATTTTTTTCCCACTTGGCAATTATAGCGGAAGTTTTGAAGAAGATATGTTTAAGAAGAAAGTGATCCTGCATTCTTACAAACATCCTGATGGAAATTGGGCCAGGGTTAGCATTGGAACAATGGATGAAATGAAAAGGTATATCAGCATCATGAAAGCTGATTGGAAAGGATAAGATTGAAACTAAGAAATAAAAAAGCCGCGGATTCGCAGATTGAAAATAAACTGCGAATCCGCGGCTAAAAATTTGCGAGAAATTACATCCCCGGAAAAATAGGCCTACCCACAATTTCACGGAAAGGCCATGGAATGGTGGCCATTAATACGATGAGTGCAAATAGAAAATAATAAAAAGCCTTTTTATATTTCACTTCATCCGCAACAGATTTTTTGGCCATGCCATAACCTAATGTTATCAGTACAATGGCTAATATCATTCCAATTGGATGTTCTACTAAAAAATAACGTAAGAATTTGTCTTTCATTAAAGATGTGCCTTCAGGAACACTAAAAGAAAGAAAACCGTATCTACCCCATAAAACCTGGTAAAGACCCAGCACTAATGTAGTGTGTGCACTGATCATGGTAAATAACCAAATCTTCTTATCCCCTGCCGAAAAGGTTTTTTTACCCGTCCAACCAGTATATGCCTTAACGATAGAAAGCAATAATAAAACCAGAATAATCCATCTCAGTAAATTGTGTAAATGCAGCAATCCTGTTTGCATAGTATTTATTTAGTGAAATGAAGATAACCCATGAGAATCTAAAAACGCAAAAAATATTGGCAGATTTCTCTAACCCCTTATACAACTCCAGACTCCAGACTTCAGACTCCAGACTTCAGTCTCCAACCCACCCTACTCTACCCAATCAGCCACAAATAAATTGGTATCCCTGGTACCACCATTATTCCTGTTAGAAGCAAAGATGATCTTTTTGCCATCAGGGCTAAACATTGGGAAGGCATCAAAACCCTTATCACGACTTATTTTTTCTAAACCATTCCCCTCTAAATCGGTGAGATACATATTAAAAGGGAAACCTCTTTTGTATTCATGGTTACTACAGAAAATAATATGTTTACCATCGGGCGTAAAATTAGGTGCCCAGTTAGCTTGTGCCAGGTTGGTAATTTGTTTTGCATTACTGCCATCAGCGTTGGCTACCCAAACTTCCATATGTGTGGGGGCTACCATTCCCTGGGCAAGTAATTCCTTGTATTCTTTAACTTCTGCTTCTGTTTGGGGGCGACTGGCTCTCCAAACTATTTTTTTGCCATCAGGGCTAAACCAGGCACCGCCATCATAACCCAGGGCATTGGTTACTCTTTTTTCTTTACCTGTTGCCAGATCCATCACATAAAGGTCAAGGTCGCCAAATTTATCACTGCAATAGATCATTTTTTTACCATCACGAGAGAGGGTGGCTTCCGCATCATAGCCTTTAGCTGTGGTAATTTGCTTTACAATCCTGCCATTTAAATCGGCCATGAAAATATCATAGCTATCATACAAAGGCCAGATATATTTATTGCCATACTTGCTTCTATCGGGTACCGGCGGACAACTATCCGCACCTTTAAAAGTAGATGCATAGAGGATATGTTTCCCATCAGGTAAAAAATAAGCACAGGTAGTTCTGCCTTTTCCACTACTCACCATTTTATAGCTAAATTTTTCTCCTGGCTTTGGTAGTTTGCCAATAAAAATCTGGTCGCAATTCACACCCGCTTTAGGATTGGTTCTTTGAAAGATGATACTTTTCCCGTCATAACTCCAATAAGCCTCTGCGTTATCGCCACCAAAAGTTAACTGCTGCACATTTTTGAAATGCTTTTCTCCGGCAAACAAGACAGAATCAGCATTTTGTGCTATTGTTTGGGAAAAAGAGATAGTAAAAATTCCTAAAAATAGGATAAGTTCTTGCATAACCATAATGTTAAGGTGTGGCAAAAATAAGGGCATCAGGACTTTCTTTTGTCAGCTTTTTGTCATCACAATGTCTATATACTTAATTTTGTATGATGAAGCAATTATCAGCAGCTATTCTTGTATTACTATTTTTTGCCTGTAATCAAAAACAAAAACAGGTGCCTGCCGATATGCTTTCCAAAGAAGAAATGCCGGCAGCTTTACAAAGTTTATGGGAAAGAACTTCCTTATTTCCAGACAGTCCAGGGATCAGGTTACAATTAGTGAATGGACTGGACAGTTTGGGCGCCACCAAACAAGCCATGGTACAAATGGATACCCTATTGTTGAATGATAGTCTCAATTATGGTTTGTGGTATCGTAAAGCCTTATTACAGGAAAAAATAAAAGACACATTGGGTGCTTTACAATCATATAGGTATGCCATCAAAATATATCCAGCACCAGATGCCATGTTAGGTGCAGCCAATCTTCTGGCAGAAAAAAAGGATTCAACTGCATTGGCCATTTGTAAACAGATATCCCTGCTAAGAATTGGCCGTGAATATGAAGCGCATTCCCAATTTATTTCGGGCATTTATTATGCAAGAACGGGCAAAAAAGAAAAGGCAATGGCAGCATTTAATAATACCATTGCCAACCAACTTAATTACCCGGAAGCTTATATGGAGAAAGGATTTATTCTTTT
>CALRUV010000076.1:0-14500 GCA_943371455.1 Chitinophaga pinensis
TATTTCCTTTTCTAACATTGATGTACCCGGAAATGGAAAGTCAGATGATGCAAGGCTTAGCCAATACCTACAAGGAAAGTGGCTGGTTGCCGGAATGGGCCAGTCCCGGACATCGGGCAACCATGGTTGGAAGTAATTCTGCTTCCGTGGTTTCTGATGCATTATTGAAAGGGATCCCTAATATGGATACATCCGTTTTGTATGAGGCTTTGATGAAGAACACAGAAAACCTCGGCCCCATCAGAACCCTTGGCAGGGAAGGGGTTAAAGAATACAATACCCTTGGCTATGTGCCCGCAGATATGTATGGGGGCAGTGCAGCTAAAACATTAGAATATGCTTATGCGGATTTCTGTTTGTATAAGGTTAGCATGGCTTTGAAAAAACCCAAAGAAGTGGTGGAAAAGTTCGCGTCACGTTTATTAAATTATAAAAATTTATACGACCCACAACACCAACTGATGCGCGGTAAAAACAAGGATGGCCGTTTTGATCCAACATTCAATCCCTTGAAATGGGGTGGTGAATTTGTAGAAGGTAATGCCTGGCATTATAGCTGGAGCGTATTCCAGGATTTTAAAGGCCTTTCTACATTAATGGGTGGAGATAAGCAGATGGAAAAAATGCTGGATAGTGTGTATAACCAGCCCCCCGTATTTGATGGCTCTGCTTACAGAGGTGGCGTGATACATGAGATGACGGAAATGCAGGTGATGAATATGGGTCAGTATGCACATGGGAACCAACCCATTCAGCACATGATCTATATCTACAATTATTGTGGGGCACCCTGGAAATCGCAATGGCATGTACGCGATGCCATGAATAAACTCTACAAACCAACGCCAGATGGATTTTGCGGTGATGAAGACAATGGCCAAACCAGCGCCTGGTATGTATTTAGTGCTATGGGATTTTATTCTGTTTGTCCGGGCACTAACCAATATGTAATAGGCTCACCCCTGTTTAAAAAAATGACACTGAACCTGGCTAATGGAAAAAAATTCACCATCAATGCCCCAAATAATAGTAAGCAGAACGTTTACATTCAATCTGCCAGTTTGCAGGGGAAGACTTATGAAAAGAATTATATCGAACATACAGACATTCTAAAGGGCGGATCCTTTCAACTGAATATGGGTAGCATGCCTAACCGGCAAAGAGGAATCAGTGAAACAGCCAAACCCTATTCTTTTTCAAAATAAAATGATACTGAATACAATACCCTTCAAAAAAAATCAATAACTTTTAAACCTCAATGCAGTCTATATGAAAAATGAAAAAACAAATTCCCTGTCCCGACGGGATTTTATGGGAAATACCGCTAAAGTCCTTACAGGATTTTTGATCCTTCCACGCTATGTTTTAGGTGGTAAAAGCAAATCAGGGATTTTATACACGGCACCCAGTGATATGATTAACCTGGGTTGTATCGGAACCGGTAAACAAGGCAGGGGATTGGCCACCAGTTTTATCAGAACTGGTCAAACAAGAATAACGGCTATTAGTGAAGTGTACAAAGCAAAAGCACAACTAACTATTGATGCTGTCAAAGCCACTTATACAAAAAATGCGGCACTTGGAACTTATTCAGAAATCCCTGTGTACAACGATTTCAGGGAATTGCTGGCAAGAAAAGATGTGGATGCTGTGGTGATTGCTACCCCAGACCACTGGCATGCAGCCATGGCAGTAAGGGCCGCAGAAGCAGGAAAAGATATTTATTGTGAAAAACCGATGGCTCTTACTGTTAAAGAAGGCAGGGCCATGGCCAATGCTACCAGGAAATATAAAAGGGTTTTTCAAACAGGAAGTATGCAACGTTCCTGGAAAGAGTTCAGACAAGCAGTTGAACTGGTACGCAACGGTTATATTGGCGAGATAAAAAATATCAAAGTTAATATTGGTGCACCACCCATAACCTACAATCTTCCCGCAGAACCCATACCTGATGGTTTGGATTGGGAAAAATGGTTAGGACCTAATGAACCCAAAAATTTTAATCCGGAACTGGCACCACCTATCACCAAAGATGTATTTCCTAACTGGCGTTTATACAAAGAATTTGGCGGAGGTATGGTAACCGATTGGGGTGCACATATGTTTGATATTGCACAATGGGCTTTGGATATGGATAATAGCGGACCGGTAGAAATCATTGCACCCGATGGCGGCGAACATCCTTTCCTAACCTATAAATATGCCAATGGTGTTATCATGACGCATGAGAAATGGGAATGGAACAATGCCGTGCATTTCTTCGGTACAGAAGGAGAAATAAAAATTGGCAGAGGTAAACTGGAAACCACACCTGCTTCTTTGAAGGATAAAGTAATAGGCGAAACAGAAAAGCATGTGTACATGAGTACCGACCATTACAAAGATTTCCTGGATGCGATGCGTACACGTAAAAAACCAATTTGCGATGTAGAAGTTGGTCACCGCACTTCTTCTGTTTGTACCTTAGGTAATATTGCCTATGAGCTGAAACGTAAGCTGCAGTGGGATCCTAAGAAAGAAGCATTTAAAAATGATGCAGAAGCCAATGCCTTACTGGGCAGACCCATGCTGGATGAGTGGAAGATAAAGATGTAAAGTAATAAATAAAAATGCTAAGATGCCTGGCTTAAAGTCGGGCATCTTTTTTATGGGTAACCAATTAACTTGTATATTGTTTTTATTTTCAATCAACCATCTATTGAAACCTTCGATCTTAGGCAAAAAAAGTTTATATATTATTGGCATTTTGTGCTTTTTATTTACGGGTACAATGCTCCTGCAAGATTGTTCTCCTAAAAACAGCACCAAAGAAATAACAGCAGATAGCGCCTCTTTTGTAGGGTCTGTTACCTGCCAAAAATGTCATGCTAAAGAATTTGCCGATTGGCAGGTATCTGACCATAAAAAGTCAATGCTTCCCGCCAACGATTCTTCAGTTCTGGGCGATTTTAATAACAAATCTTTTGAAGCAGATGGTGTAATCAGTAGGTTCTTTAAAAAGGACAACAAATTCTATATCAATACTCAAGATGGTGAAGGAAAGTATACAGATTTTGAAGTAAAATTTACTTTTGGCTATTTCCCTTTACAGCAATACCTGATCGAATTTCCGGGTGGTAAAATGCAGGCTACCAGAGCAAGTTGGGATAGTAAAAATAAAAAATGGTTTCACCAGTATCCCGGTCAAAAAATACCAACACATGATTGGATGCACTGGACCGGAAATGCGCAGAACTGGAATACCATGTGCGCTTCCTGTCATAGCACAAATCTGCAAAAAAATTATACGGTAGAAAATGATAGCTACCATACCACTTATAACGAGATCAATGTAAGCTGCGAAAATTGTCATGGCGCCGGAAAGTCCCACCTGGCTTATATCAACGGCGATTATAAAAGTGGCAACAAAGTACCCGGCTCTATGATCAAGATGGGGAAAGATATTGGTCAGATGGCACAAATCAATACCTGCGCACCCTGTCATGCGCGTGCAGCATCCATTAATGCGCAATCATTTAATCCTGGTTTTCAAACGGGTGAGATCTTAGACCACCTAATACCCGAAATCCCTTCTGATGAAAACTTCCATGCAGATGGTCAGGCTAATGAGGAAGATTATACCTATACCTCTTTCGCTGAAAGTAAAATGTTTCGTCATGGAATAAAATGCAGTAACTGCCATAACCCTCATTCAGGTAAAACCATTTTTCCGGGAAATAATTTATGTATGCAATGCCATACCCCAGAATACAACCGGGTAAAACATACCATGCATCAAACAGGAACAGAAGGGGCGGAATGTAAGAACTGTCATATGCCCGGCAAAGTGTACATGGGTAATGATCTGCGCAACGACCATACTTTTCGGGTTCCCAGGCCAGACTTATCTGTTGAATATGGCACACCCAATGCCTGTAATAATTGCCATAGCGGTAAATCTGCAAAATGGGCAGCGGATGCGATTGTAAAAAATTATGGTGCCAAAAGAAAATACCATTTTGCAGAAGACCTGATTCCCGGAAGCAAGCGTAACGGAAAAGCAGAACCCCATTTATTGAAGA
Organism: Chitinophaga pinensis; assembly: GCA_943371455.1. Taxonomy (GTDB): domain Bacteria; phylum Bacteroidota; class Bacteroidia; order Chitinophagales; family Chitinophagaceae; genus Sediminibacterium; species Sediminibacterium pinensis_J. The sequence continues at coordinate 4,062 of CALRUV010000076.1, forward strand.
TCTTGAATGATACCAGTGCCCCAGAAATCATACAGGCAACGGCTTTGCATTATTTAGCCAACCACAATACAGAAGCCAGTGTAAATGCTTTATTGAAGGCACTTAATAGCAAGGATGCACAAATGCGCTACCGGGCTTTGAAAAGTCTGGCTGCATTTGGTGCCAATAGTTGGATGAATAGCGCAGGTAATCTTTTATCAGATAAGGTGCGTGCTGTAAGAATTGCAGCTGCCGAATTGTATATGAGTATACCAACAGAAAATATACCTTCGAACTTTTATACTGCATTCACAGCAGCCAAACAGGATCTGGAGAAATACCTTTATTATCAGGCCGATTTTGCATTAGGCAATGTGATGCTGGGCGATTTTTATTTAAAACAAAAAGATTATACCAACACGGAAAAATTCTACCTGCGGGCATTAAAGAAAGACAGCACTTACAATTATGTAAGAACCAACCTCTCAGCCTCTTACAATGCCATGGGCCGAAATACAGACGCACTAAGGGTTTTACAGGAAGCCAACCGCATTGATCCAAAAAATGATAATATCTATTACAATCTGGCCCTGCTGTATTTTGAAATGAATCAAATCACCGAATCAGAATATAATTTTGCCAAAGCAGTAGCCTTACAATCGCCCAATCCTCGTGTATATTATAATTATGGTATTCTTTTGCAACAAAAAGGAAATACCGCAAAAGCAGAAACCATCTATCTGAAGGGTTTGTCACTATCACCCCTTGACGCAGGATTGAATTATACCCTAAGCTTATTATACCTGCAACAAAATAAAATTGACAAAGCCATCCCTCCCGCAACCATCCTAAAAAATAACTATCCCCCCACAAACGAGTACCAGCAGCTATTCCAGCGCCTCCGCCTCTAAGTAATTAGTGCTTGGTTTTTCTCCGTGAACTCTTATCCTCTGTCTCTCTGTGTTAAAAAAAAAGGCACAAAGTCAACCTACAAATCCCCATAAAATTAATAGGATACTTTCTTTACCTTTAAAACATCCAAATAACTCGCCATGCCCAAACCCACCCCAAACACCAGAAGAAAATTTCTTCAGCAAACAGCCACCATTTTCGCAGGTATCGCCATTGTTCCCAGGCATGTTTTGGGCAGAGGCTTCATAGCACCCAGTGATCATTTAACAAAAGGTATCATAGGTGTAGGCGGCATGGGTCGGGGCCATATTCCCTATGCCGGAACAAGGGTAGTTGCCATCTGTGATGTAGATAAAAACCATCTGCTGGAAGCAGAAAAAATGATTGGCACTAGTGTTAAAAAATTCCACGACCATAAAGAATTGATCGCCTTACCCGAAGTGGATATCGTGCATATTGCCACACCGCCTCATTGGCATGGATTGATGGCCATTGATGCAGCAAAAGCAGGCAAAGATATCTGGTGCGAGAAACCCATGACCAGAACCATCGGCGAAGGTAAGAGGGTAGTAGAAGCTGTAAAGCAATACGGACGCATGTTTCGACTGAATACCTGGTTCAGGTTCGAGGATAATTTTTATGGAATGAATACTACCGTAAAGCCCATTAAAAAATTGGTAGAGTCTGGTTTATTGGGTTGGCCATTAACGGTAACGGTTAGTAAAACAACAGGCTTCGACTGGAAATTTTATTGGGTAGGAAAAACCAAACTGGAAGCACAGACAGTGCCGGAAAATTTAGATTACGACAGGTGGTTGGGTCCCGCCCCTTATAAACCCTACAATGCACACAGAGTTCACCAAACATTCAGGGGTTATTGGGATTATGATGGTGGTGGACTGGGCGATATGGGCCAGCATTATATTGACCCTATACAGTATTTTCTGGGCAAGGATGATACCAGTCCGGTTTTGGTAGAAGTAGATGCAGAGCAACAACACTCCGATGCATGTGGCACATTCAGAAAAATTACATATACGTATGAAGATGGTTGTAAAATTATTTTGGATGGAGAGGCCAAAGACCCGGATGCAGCTTATATTGTAGGTCCTAAGGGCAAATTATTTGCAGGCTTCAGATCTGATATTCCTAACCTGAAAGAGAAACTAGCTTTAATGCCCGACCCGGCACCACAGGTAACCGACTTTCTCGAATCTGTAAAATACCGCACAACATTTGCATTGAACGAATCCAATGGTTTTCGTTCCTGTACTATCATCAATATTGGAAAGATCGCATTGCAGCTAGGACGCTCTCTGCGCTTTGATCCGGTGAACCAGGTATTCTTGAATGATGAGGAAGCCAACCGAATGATCAACCCTGCCATGCGTGCACCCTGGAATAGTTAAACACTTAAAATAAAATCATGAAAAAATTTTCGATAGTTCTTTTACTATTTGTTTGCAGTACGCAGGTTATCGTGGCACAAACGGATGGGGTAACGAATACTTTGCGTGTTTTTCCTTATCAGCAAAGCTCCGCTGTAACAGAAGCCGTTCAGCAAATGCACCAGTGGAATAAAAACCAGTGGAAGCAGTTTTATCTTTTGCTGGATGATGACTCCCTGAAATTACAACCAACCTATGCACTGGCAGCTTATGCAGATTTTTATGCTAATTCGGCCAATGAAAAAAAATCAGCGGCTAAATATTTAAATAATGGACTGTCACTAGTAACTACTTATTATGCCCAACAACTGCTCATCAAATACATGGGACTGATAGGGGATGATCTTGCTGTAAAACCCCTGACTAAGTTTTTGGCTAAGGAAGCGCATGCTGCTAATGCCGCTCTGGCATTGGCTTCCATCAGATCAGCAGCAGCAAAAAATACTTTAACCAGGGCAGCTGCTCAGGCAGGTGAACCGATCAAACAACAGATTCTTTCTGCTTTGAACAATATGGAAAAAGCTTTGCCTGTAACGGTTACGCCTTATGAAAAACAAATGGCATATAGCAATCCTGTTCAAAAATTACTGGCCTTACAAAACAGGATGGATGCAGCCAAAAACCCGGTTGAGAAAAGAAATATTATCTGGGCGGCTTCTTCCTTAAAAGGGATAACAGCTTTTATGTTCGTGTCAAGATCACTATCAGACCCGGAAGTAAAATATGAAGCTGCTTCTATTGTAACCCGTCAGGCTTTGGCAGATAAAACCATCAGCGGTAAGTCTGTGAGAACAATCTTAGAAACTGCTATGCCCTTGATAAGAGGCGTTGACAGTGCCATACTGGTAAACAACTTAGCAGCACATCTAAATACTATCTCATTTGATCATGGCTTTATAAACCTGTTTAACGGGAAAGACCTCAGTGGCTGGAAAGCTTTGGTAGGTAACCCTATCAGCAGATCGAAGATGAATGCAGAAGAACTGGCTGCAGCACAAAAACTGGCCAATGAAAAAACAAAGAATGATTGGATAGTGAAAGATGGCTTACTCATTTTTACCGGTCATGGTGATAACCTGGCCACTACGGAGATGTATGGAGATATGGAAATGTTTGTTGATTGGAAGATCACCGAAAAAGGAGATGCAGGTATTTACCTGCGAGGTTCACCACAAGTACAGATCTGGGATACCAGCAGAAGAGAAGTAGGGGCGCAGGTAGGTTCTGGTGGTTTGTACAATAACCAGGCTAATCCCAGCAAACCATTGGTAGTAGCGGATAACGCGATAGGTGAGTGGAATACATTTCACATCATCATGAAAGCCGATAAAGTAACAGTTTACCTCAATGGCATTTTGGTAACAGATAATACAACACTTGAAAATTATTGGGATCGTAAGCAACCCATCTTTCCCAAAGAGCAGATTGAATTGCAGGCACACGGAACCTATGTGGCTTACAGAAATATCTACCTGAAGAAACTGGATAAGTCCAGCAGCTTTCAATTAAGTGAGGAAGAAAAACAGGAAGGGTATACTTTACTTTTTGATGGAACCAATATGGATCAATGGGTTGGTAATAAAGCAGGCTATTTATTAGAAGAGGGTGCTATCGTAGTGCATCCGGAATTGAGTGGTGGCAATTTATATACCAAGAACGAGTATGCTGATTTTACATACCGATTCGAATTTCAATTAACACCCGGTGCTAATAATGGGATAGGCATCAGAACACCTATGGATGGCGATGCTGCTTATGTGGGAATGGAAATACAGCTGTTAGATAATGAAGCGGATAAGTATAAAAATTTACAACCCTACCAATACCACGGATCTGTATATGGTGTGATACCCGCCAAAAGAGGATTCCTCAAACCAACCGGCGAATGGAACAAAGAAGAAATAGAGATCAAAGGCAATAAAATTAAAGTAACACTTAATGGTGTAATCATTTTAGAGGGTGACATAGCTGAAGCTTCTATAAATGGCACCATGGATCACAAGGAGCATCCGGGTTTAAAGAATAAGCGCGGACATATTGCTTTCCTCGGTCATGGAGATGTGGTTCGTTTCCGCAATATCAGGATCAGAGAATGGTAATTTTTTGGTATCTTGGACATAACAGGATAAATACTGAAATGATATGAAACATACACACAAGCTTTTACAGTTTCTGATGCTCTGTTCGATCCTTGTATTATCCGGCAGTTATCGTTTGCCAGAAAAACAGAACTCAAAAACCACTACTCCCAATGTCATCATTATTTTCATGGATGATATGGGCTATGGAGACCCGGAAGTATATGGAGGTGGCCCCTACCACACGCCTAATATGAATAAAATGGCCGTGGAGGGCATGCGGTTTACTAATTTTTATTCGGCTCAGGCTGTTTGCAGTGCATCAAGAACAGGCCTGCTTACGGGTTGTTATCCAACAAGGGTTGGTATTAGTGGCGCATTAAATCACCAAAGTAAGATAGCATTAAATCCTAATGAAGAAACTATTGCTGAATTATTACATAACAAAGGATATCGAACAGCAATTATAGGTAAATGGCATTTAGGAATGAAAGAGCCCTATATGCCTTTACAGCAAGGGTTTGACGAGTTTTATGGGTTACCTTACTCCAATGACATGTGGCCTGTTTATTATGATGGAAAGCCATTTAAAGACACCAATACATTTCGTGCTACTTATCCGCTATTGCCCTTTTATGAAGGGAATAAAGTATTGAAAACTTTAAAGACCTTGGACGATCAAACTAATTTAACCACTGCTTATACAGAACGCGCCCAAAAATTTATCAAAGAAAATAAAGCAAGACCTTTCTTTCTCTATCTAGCACATTCCATGGTTCATGTGCCTTTGGCGGTGTCTGATAAATTCAAAGGCAAAAGCGGCGCAGGATTATTTGGCGATGTAATGGAAGAAGTTGATTGGTCATTGGGTGAAGTAATGCGCTCCTTAAAAGAAAATGGTATTGCTGAAAATACTTTAGTCATTTTTACCAGCGATAATGGCCCCTGGCTAACATTTGGCAACCATGCTGGTAATACTGGCGGATTGAGAGAAGGTAAGGGAACGCATTGGGATGGTGGTTTAAAAGTGCCTTGTATGGTAAAATGGCCTGGTAAAATTCCTGCAGGTACTATTTGTCATAACCTTTCAGGTACCATTGATCTGTTGCCCACTATTGTAAATATCTGTCAGGCAAAAATGCCTGCACAAATAATTGATGGTGTAAATATCAAAGACCTGTTTTTTGCAAAAAAAGGTGCAGACCCCCGCAAAGATTTTGTGTACTACTACGATAGAAATAACCTGAAAGCAGTCAGGGATAGCCGGTGGAAATTAGTATTCCCTTCCAGATCGCAAACCTATAACACACCTGCAACCATTGGTAATGAAGGGTTTCCTGGCAAATTTGCAACAGACACTGTTCACCTTGCCTTATATGATTTGTCTGTTGATCCTGGAGAGGATAGAGATGTAAAAAACCAGCATCCTGAAATAGTGCAACAACTAACCGCCATTGCAGACAGATACCGAAAAGAAATAGGGGATGGCCTAACAAACCAAATAGGGTCAGCTGTGAGGCCCCCCGCAAAATTTCAGTAAATCTTTTCAGTGCCTATTCCTCTGTGAAACTCCTCACCTCTGTACCTCTGTGTTGAAAAAAAAGTCACAAATCATCAACCTACCCAAAAAAATACAACAATAAATATTCGAGAATGCCCAATTTCAAAAAGCAGGATTATTTTACCCAATGTAAGTGTCATCGAGGTTTGTTTAATTCAATAAAATCGCATTTGTATAATTACGAATAGTTTGTATTTTGTAGTAAACTAGAGTGCATGGCAAAGAGCAACCATAACTATGAGCCCTATGAAGGTTTATCAATTGATGGCAGTTTTTTAATCCCCCAAAAAAAGCTAAACAAAGATTTCACACTGCTGGCTGCAAATCTGTTACAGTTTTACCTGATTGCCTGGGATCACGATGGAAAGAATGAATACTTCCGAGACATTGGCAAGTCAAATGCTAGCTATAAAACGGCTCTGGAAAAAAATGGCTGGACTTTCCATATCGTCAGATCAGACAATACGCCTGCTACCGCTTTGGTTGCTTATGATTCTCATAGCATTGTAGTTAGCTTTCGCGGCTCAGGTGTACAAAAAGAAGAAGGAGAAACAGGCTGGTTTGAAGCTAAGGTGGATACCTTACAAAACGTACTTACTGATTTAAATATAGTACGGATAGCAGATGCAGGATTCCCTGGCAAACTTCACATGGGTTTCAGAAGACAATACCTTCAGATTAGCGATGAGATTTATGATAAAGTGGCTCAGGCTATATCCCCCGTCAAAGGGGTTGTCAAAAAAACGAATTTGTTTATTTCTGGTTTTTCTTTGGGCTCAGGCATGGCTTCATTATGTCTTTGGGATCTGCCCAATAAATTAGAACAAAACAATCTTAAAGTTGATACTTATGGTTACCTGTTTGCCTGCCCGGCTGCAGGTGATCATGCGTTTGAGGCTGCATTACATGCATATAATAAAAACATTTTTCATATTGTGCATGAGAGAGATGTAATTGGACAAATACCACATTCCCTGTTCAAAGAATACAGAACAACAGCCAGAAAATTATTGGTGTTTGATACAAACACTTTAATGACAGCCCAAAAATCGCCTGAAACTGTTCAGCAACTAAGGCATGAAAAAATGGATATCAACCTCAAGATTAAAAAAATAATACCTGCTTCTGTACTAACGAAGGTATTGTATGATAAACTCTGGCCTTATCTTGTTGTGAAACTTACCAAAGATATATTGTTGCCTTTTGTACGATACCATAACGGCTATTTTTATAAAAACTGTATGGTTGAAATGAGTCAGGATTTTGACCGGAAGCAATCAGGTTCTACATTAGCAGAAACGGCTGCGGCGCAATATAAACTTTGTCAAAAACACGGAATCTAATTTGTTTAAATGAGAATCATTATTATCATAGCAGCTGTCCTAACTATTTTAGCCATCGGTATAGATCTATACACTTGGACTCAGGTGTTAAAGGCCTCTGAACCGCATCCCGATAAATGGATTGCATGGAGTGGTTATATCCGGTTTGCCAGAACAGCTACATTTTCTTTTATTTTTATAGCTTATCTCCAATCAGCACATTTTACAAAAGACCACACACTTTTGCAGTTTGCTATGCTGGTTGCAACTATTGCCGATTTTTACCTCATCTTACAAAATAAGCTGATCATGGGTATAGGCATATTTGCAGTTATGCAATTGGTACTGTTGTATCGGCATTTACAGGGCTTTAGCTGGCAATTGTTTCAGCAGAAAATATACATCTTCCTTACAATTGGACTTTTTGTATTTGCTGCCTTTATTTTATACTTTCTATACGTCCCATTGCAGGCGAAAGGTTTGTTCTGGCCTGTTGCTGGTTATGGCTTTTTGTTGATATCATCTGTATTGGCTGCTGCTTACAGCAAAGCTTCGGGTGTATTGACGCATCAGCAAGCTAAACAAGCACTGACAGGTATGGTACTTTTTCTACTTTGCGATATAACAGTTGGTCTAGGGGCAGTATGGAGCAATCAACCCGCAGGTTATCTGGTGCGGGCACTAACTGGTATAGTGTACACGCCTGCACTGATTTTTCTTTCTTTATCTGCAAACAAAAGTTAGTAGACATCAAAATTATTGGTCTTCCAATTGCTTGTACATCTCCGGCAGAATTTTATTACCTCACAAAAAACAGGACAGTATATTTTGGTCAAACCTTCTGTTATTTAGAAACCACAAAAAAAATTTACTAAAATAATCTTTTACCTCTGTGTAACCCTCTGCACCTCTGCGCCTCCGTGTTGAAAAAAAACTCACAAACCATCAACCTCCCAACAAAAAAACAGCAATTATAAACTAAACCCTACACAACCTCAGGTAATAAATAAGGAGCCCTATAATCCCTGCTCAGCATCGCATTCGCTTCATTCTCCCCCTCACCAATAAATCTTTCCGCCACCGGATCAAAAGCCAACTGACGCCCAAGTCTGTAAGAAATATTACCTAAGTGTGCCAAGGAAGAAGCCAGATGCCCCGTTTGCACCGGCCCATTCTGCAAACTCATATCCCTTGCCCTAATAGCATCAAACCAGTTTTGAAAATGTAAACCCAGTTCTCCGTTTTCACTTCTACTCGGACCCTTCTCTCTCTTCTCACCCAGATAGGTTTCATAAGTACCATACCCTTTCACCACCATATAACCTTTGTCACCATAAAATATATTGCCCACGCCCGCACCATCTTCCAGATTGGTATGCCAATGTCTTACTTCAAACTGAATAATTTTTTTCTGCTTTGGATAGTGATAAATAGAAGTGAGTATTTCCGGTACTTCCTTACAATCATCCCATAAAAATTTACCCCCCATAGATGTAATCCTTTCCGGAAGCTGGTCAACACCCAAACCCCACATGCATAGATCTGTTTCATGAATACCCTGATTACCTACATCACCATTGCCATAATTCCAATGCCAATGCCAGTTATAGTGAACCAGGTTTTTGGTGAAGGGGCGCATGGGTGCAGGCCCACACCAAAGATCGTAATTCAAACCCGCAGGTATTTGCGAAATGCCTTTGTTGCCAATATCGGGTCTTCTTCTGTATACCAGTCCGCGCGACATATACACTTTCCCAATCAAGCCTTCCTCCAGGTGTTTCACCGCTTCACGTATGGCAACAGAACTGCGTAATTGCACACCATGTTGCACAATGCGATTGTATTTATAAGCAGCTTCAATCATTTTCTTACCCTCATGAATATTATGGGTAGCGGGCTTTTCTACATATACATCTTTACCGGCCTGGCAGGCCCAGATGGTTTGCAATGCATGCCAGTGATTGGGTGTGGCTAAGGTTACAGCATCAATATTTTTATTGTCGTACAGTTTTCTGAAATCCTGTTCGATGGCTACTTTTTTGCCGTATTTTTTTTCAAAATCAGCCTGTGCTTTTTGCAATACTTCCATATCCGGATCGCATAAGGCAGCAATCTCCACATTTGATTTGGCGGCCAATGCCATTACTTCTTCCACATGTGTTTTACCACGTCCATTTAAACCGAGTATGGCAATGCGGATGCGATCGTTGGCGCCTAATATTTTATGGTAATCAATTTTTGCAGTACTTGTTTCACCCAAAGCAAGGGTGGTGGGTGCAATAGCTGCAACAACAGCGCCTTTGGTGGCGGAACTGAGAAAATCTCTTCGGGATGTTGGTTTCTTGTTTTCCATATTTAAATATAATCTTTTACATTTAGTTTATGAAAAGATTACTGCTTGCCACCATTATTTTTATTGGTTTCTGCCAAATTACTAGTGCACAAGAACCCAAATTGAAAAAAATCTTTAATGGTAAGAACCTGAAAGGTTGGGTATTGCCGTCAAATGATAACGGTAACTGGACAGCAGGAGATGGGATACTCTATGTAAAAAGCAGTGCCGATAAAAAAGGTAGTATTTTATGGACAGAAAAAAAGTACACCAATTTTATCATCAGTGCAGATTTCATGATGATAGAAGGCACGGTGGATTCCGGTATTTTTCTACGTTCAGAAAATGACCAGATACAGATAGGTATTTCAGGATCTTTGAAGCGCGACCTTACCGCATCCCCTTATATCCCCAAATTAAAATACCCGGTTGAAGCCAAGGTAAAAGATATCCTGAAAGAAAAAGATTGGAATACCATGAAGATTAAATTGGTTGATAAAACCTATACTGTTTGGTTAAATGGGGTTGAAGTGATGACCTACACATCAGAGTCCATTCCTGCCGAAGGGCCTGTGGGTATTCAGTTGCATCCGGGTAATGAGATGTCGATCAGTTACAGGAATATAGTGTTAGGGGCTTTATAATTTTTTTAATTCATATATTATCTTTCACGCCAATGTTTGTCGCATGACCACAAGTGTTCGGAAGAAATATAAAATACATCTTTCTTTTTTCTATCACTCCGCTAAAGCAAGCACCTTTTTGCTCAGGCCGCATGGCCTCGTCTTTGCGCCGACGCTGCTTTGG
>CALRUV010000077.1:0-14444 GCA_943371455.1 Chitinophaga pinensis
AAGGAGATAATAATTTGAAAATCTGGCAATTTTAAAATTTCAAAATGAATTTTTAAAAATGCCTGTCAAACAATTTTCAAATTTTCAAATTTTCAAATTTTCAAATTGACTTAGATGTTACAGCCTAAAAGAAGCAAACATAGGAAGCAGCAAAAAGGACGCATTCGCGAAGTTGCAAAGCGTGGTACTTCCATTTCATTCGGATCTTTTGCACTAAAAGCATTAGAACCCATCTGGTTAACCAACCGTCAGATAGAATCTGCCCGTCAGGCAATGACCCGTGCTATGAAACGTGAAGGAAATGTATGGATCCGTATTTTCCCTGATAAAATCATTACCCGCAAACCAGCAGAGGTAAGGATGGGTAAGGGTAAGGGTAATCCTGAATTCTGGGCGGCTGTTGTTGAACCAGGTCGTATCATCTTCGAATGTGATGGTGTTACGGAAGCTGTAGCAAAAGAAGCTATGGGACTGGCCGCACAAAAGTTACCAATTGCAACCAAATTTATCGTTAGAAGAGATTTGCAAGCATAAAGAAATTTGAAAATGTGGCAATTTGAAAATGATTTCAAAATGCCGATATGAACAAAAATTTTCAAATTTTCAAATTTTCGAATTTTCAAATTGAAAAAAATGGCAAACAAACAATCATACGACTTTAACAAAACGATCAAGGATCTTAATCTAAATGATTTGAAATCTAAGATTTCAGAAGATCAGTTGCGATTGAAAAAATTAGAATTCGCTCACGCGATTTCTCCTTTGGAAAATCCAATGAACATCCGCGGACTCCGCAGAGATATAGCCCGTTTGAAAACGGAATTGAAGAAAAAAGAAATGGGTGTCTAAACCATAAAACAAAAACAATGGCTGAAAGAAATTTGCGTAAAACAAGGACCGGGGTGGTTACCAGCGATAAGATGGATAAAACCATTACTGTAGCTGTAGAAAGAAAAGTAAAACACCCTATCTATGGTAAGTTCGTAAAGAAAACAACCAAATTCCACGCGCATGATGAAAAAAGCGAGTGTACTATTGGAGATGTAGTAAAAATCATGGAAACACGTCCTTTGAGTAAAACAAAGCGTTGGAGATTGGTAGAAGTGGTTGAAAAAGCAAAATAGGGCATATTGCCCCGTCTGATAAAACAGACTCATGCTGCCAACTGCAAGCTATAAGCACAGTTTCAGCCTCTGAAATAGTAAAAAATTCCTTCCGGTTAAAAACGGGAGCTAACAGCTAAAAGCTAATAAAATGATTCAGCAAGAAAGCAGGTTAAACGTAGCTGATAACAGTGGTGCCAAAGAAGTCCTTTGTATCAAGGTTCTTGGAAACAGCGGTCAGGATTATGCAAGGATTGGCGATAAGATAGTAGTTACCGTTAAAGATGCCATCCCTGCGGGTGGTGTTAAAAAGGGTACTGTTTCTAAAGCAGTAATTGTACGTACCAAAAATAAACTACGTCGTAAAGATGGATCTTATATCCGCTTTGATGACAATGCAGTGGTACTGTTGAATGCATCAGACGAGCCAAGAGGTACACGTATTTTTGGGCCAGTAGCCAGGGAATTACGTGACAAGGGTTACATGAAGATCATCTCATTGGCACCCGAAGTATTGTAAACCCCAAACCCCTAAAGGGGCAAAAAAGGTAAAAGATAGTAAGTTCACTTGGAGGAATATAAACTTATCGTAAAAGCAAAGTTTAAATAATAAAACTAAACTCTCCCTTTAGGGAGATGGAGGGTAAATAAAATGAGTACAAGATTTAAACCCAAATTCAACATCAAAAAGGGCGACACTGTTGTGGTGATTGCTGGTGATGATAAGGACTTGAAAAAGCCCCGTAAAGTGTTGGAAGTAATTGTAGACAAAGGACGTGTTGTGGTAGAAGGTGTAAGCATTGCTACCAAACATACCAAGCCATCTGCTGCAAATACCAAAGGTGGTATTGTTAAAGTTGAAGCATCTATCAGCATTAGTAATGTAATGTTATGGGATGCCAAGAAGAGCGAACCTACTAAGGTAAAACGCACACGTGAAAGTGGTAAACTAGTTCGTATATCTAAAAAATCAGGGGAGGTAATCAAATAATGAGTACTGTAAAATATACTGCAAGATTAGCAGACAAATACTCCAAAGAGGTTGTGCCTGCATTGATGAAAAAATTTGCATACAAAACTGTTATGCAAGCGCCCAAACTGGAGAAGATCTGTATCAACCGTGGCGTAAATGGTGCGGTTACAGATAAGAAACTTGTTGATGTAGCTGTGGAAGAACTGAACATGATCACTGGTCAGAAAGCAGTTCCTACCATGTCTAAAAAAGATATCTCCAACTTCAAATTACGTAAAGGAATGCCAATTGGTGCCCGCGTAACTTTAAGAGGAGAGAAGATGTACGAATTCCTGGACAGGTTAGTATCTGTGGCTTTGCCAAGGGTGCGTGACTTTAAAGGAATCAGTGATAAAGCTTTTGATGGTCGTGGCAATTATACCTTAGGTGTAACTGAGCAGATCATCTTCCCAGAGATTGATATTGATAAGGTGAATAAAATTACCGGACTGGATATCACTTTCGTAACAACTGCAGGAACCAATGAAGAAGCATACGAATTGCTGAAAGAATTGGGAATGCCTTTCAAAAATGCTAAAAAAGAAAACAACTAATACATGGCAAAAGAATCCATCAAAGCCAGGCAGATTAAGCGTGAGAAAATGGTCGCTAAATATGCCGACAAACGTGCCGCTTTATTAGCTGCAGGTGATCGTGCAGGTTTAGACAAACTTCCAAAGAACGCATCTCCCGTTAGGTTGAAAAACCGTTGTCAGTTAACCGGACGTCCAAGAGGATATATGAGATACTTCGGTCTCTCAAGGATCATGTTCCGTGATATGGCTCTAAACGGTCTGATACCTGGAGTTAAAAAAGCCAGTTGGTAAATTAAAAGGTTTCCGGTTATAGCTATTGAAAACATTGGCTATTAATAGGCAACAATATTTTTTGAAAAAGAATTAATTCTAATAATTATGGTAACTGATCCTATAGCAGACTTCTTAACAAGAATTCGTAATGCTCAGTTGGCTGGCCACAGGCTGGTTGAAATTCCTGCTTCCAATCTTAAGAAGCGTATGACAGAGATCCTGTATGACCAGGGTTATATCCTGAAGTACAAGTTTGAAGATGATAATAAGCAGGGACTAATCAAAATAGCTTTGAAATACGATCCGCAAACCAAACAGGCTGCTATCCGTTCATTGGAAAGAGTTAGCCGTCCAGGTTTACGTCAGTATGCTAAACCCGCAGAGATCAAAAGAGTAATCAATGGTCTGGGTGTTGCGATATTGAGTACTTCCAAAGGTGTTTTAACCGACAAGCAGGCTAAAGCACAAAATGTGGGTGGTGAAGTGTTGTGTTACATTTCTTAATCATTGCGGCATAAGCTGTAGTTATAAACTTCCGGTCTGACAATTAAGCTTTTTAGTCGGAGCTGACCACGGAACGGAAAATTGAATCAACAAATAAAAGTAAACGACTATGTCTAGAATTGGTAAACAACCAGTGGTTATTCCTGCAGGAGTTACTATTACCGTTAACGCGGAAAATGTGGTTTCTGTAAAAGGCCCAAAAGGTGAATTGAAAGAATCGGTTGATAGAGACATCACCGTGAGCATTAAAGATGGTGAAGTACTTTTTGTACGTCCAACAGACCAGATCCGTCACCGTGCAATGCATGGTTTATACAGAGCTTTGGTTGGTAATATGGTAAAAGGTGTTACAGAAGGCTACAAGAAAGATCTGGAACTAGTGGGTGTGGGTTTTAAAGCCGCTAATACTGGTAACGTTTTGGATCTTGCTTTGGGGTATTCGCACAATATCATCTTTGAAATTCCTAAAGAACTAAAAGTTGCAACCCTTACAGAAAAAGGGCAGAACCCAAAGATCATGCTGGAAGGTATTGATAAGCAATTGGTAGGTCAGGTGGCAGCTAAACTACGCAGCTTACGTAAGCCAGAACCGTACAAAGGAAAGGGTGTGAAGTATTCTGGTGAGATTCTGAGAAGAAAAGCTGGTAAGGCTGCTGGTAAATAATACCCCTAGCCCCCTAAAGGGGGAATTGGGAATATTGCTAAACATATTTTTATAAGTTCTTCAACGCCATTTTAGGGGTTGGGGGTAAATAAAACAAAATGGGTAAATTAATTCAAAGACAGAAGATCAGGTACCGTATCCGTAAGAAAATTTCAGGTACTGCTGTTAAGCCACGTCTTTCTGTATTCAGAAGCAATGCTGAGATCTATGCGCAACTGATTGATGATGACAATGCCGTTACATTGGCTGCAGCTTCATCAAGAGATAAGGATATAGCTGCTCAGAAAATTACCAAGATCGAAAAATCTAAACTGGTAGGAGCTGCTGTTGCACGTAAAGCTATTGAACTGGGATTAAATACCTGTGTTTTCGACAGAGGTGGTAACCTGTATCATGGTCGTGTGAAATCAGTTGCTGATGGCGCAAGGGAAGGTGGTCTTCAATTCTAATCTGCTAACAACAATTAATCGTTAGATAAATGTCTAAACTAAACGTAAATAAAGTTAAATCCGGTGGCGAACTGGAACTGAAAGAAAAAGTGGTATCAATAAACCGTGTAGTAAAAACTACCAAAGGTGGACGTACTTTCAGCTTCTCAGCATTGGTAGTGGTTGGTAATGAAAGTGGTGTGGTAGGTCATGGTCTTGGTAAAGCAAAAGAAGTTCAGGAAGCTATCGCTAAAGGAATTGAAGATGCCAAAAAGAACATGGTTAAAGTTCCTATCATGCATGGTACTATTCCACATGAGCAGTGGGCTAAAGAAGGTGCTGCCAAAGTATTGATCAAGCCTGCAGCACACGGAGCTGGTGTAATTGCAGGAGGCAGTATGCGTGCAGTATTAGAAAGTGCTGGCGTTACCGACGTACTGGCAAAAAGTTTGGGTTCAGCCAATCCACATAACGTGGTTAAGGCAACCATCAAAGCTTTAGGTCTTTTAAGAGAGCCTATCCAGGTTGCTAAAAATCGCACAGTGAAACTGAGCAAAGTTTTTAACGGATAATTCCCCCTGTTTTTCTGCAAAGACAACCAGGAATTTCATCAATAAAAATAAATGTCCGCCACGGTGGATTGGGGTATGAAAAAGATAAAAATCACTCAAATAAAAAGCGGTATCGACAGATCTGAACGTCAGAAACAGACATTGATAGCATTAGGTTTAAAGAAACTGAATGCTAGCAAAGAAGTGGAAGCTACACCTCAGATCCTGGGTATGGTTAACAAAGTTAGCCACCTGGTAAAAGTGGAAGAGATCGCTTAGGTTTTAAATTTGAAAATTTGAAAATGTGCTAATTTGAAAATTAGTTTTATAAAACTATAATTCTTTTTTCCTCTACATTTCCAAATTTTCAAATTAGCACATTTTCAAATTAAGTTGCGAGGGGAGATTCCCCGTAAGTTCAAATCAATAAACATGAAACTACACACACTCAAGCCTGCCGAAGGTTCTACACACAAATCCATCAGAATTGGTCGTGGTGAAGCATCCGGTAAAGGTGGTACTTCTACAAAAGGTAATAAGGGCGGACAAAGCCGTGCAGGTTATAAAAGTAAAATGGCCCACGAAGGTGGTCAGATGCCTATTCAGCGTCGTATACCTAAGCGTGGCTTTAAAAACAACAACCGTGTTGAATTTGTGGTATTCAATCTGGGTCAAATAGATCAACTGGCTGAGAAATATGGTTTTACTGAATTTACCAGTGAGAACCTATATATCAATGGTTTGATCAATCGCACAGATAAAGTGAAAATCCTGGCTACCGGAGAACTGAAAGCCAAACTTTCCTTTAAAGTAAATGCGGCCAGCGAGAAAGCAAAAGCAGCTGTTGAAGCAGCCGGCGGTACAGTTGAAATTATCAAATAATTTTAACGTAATTTGCCAGACGCACAAAGTGCGTCTTTTTGATTTTTTGGGTATTAACTCTTTCAATTGCATTTAAGTGAAAAAACTAGTTCAGACTTTAAAGAATATTTGGACCATTGAAGAACTGCGTAATAAGATTATTGTTACGTTGGCTTTAATTTTTACCTACAGACTAGGTAACCACATTGTACTTCCTGGTTTAGATCCTAATAAAATTGAGGCAGCACAAAGTGCGGCTAAAAGCAACGGACTTCTGGGAATTTTTGACATGTTCGCCGGAGGCGGATTCTCTCAGGCTTCCATACTTGCCTTAGGTATCATGCCCTATATCTCTGCATCTATCTTTATGCAATTAATGACCATTTTGGTTCCTCAATTACAGAAAGTGCAGAAAGAAGGCGATAGTGGTCGTAAGAAAATCAACCAATGGACTAGATACCTCACAGTAATCGTTACTTTGTTCCAGGCCGGCGCTTATGTTGCCTACCTGAACAGTCCTGGTTATGCTGAAGCTATCCTTCCTGCTTATAAAGCTTTCTTTGGTATTTCAACCATTGTTACACTAACAGCAGGAACCATGTTTGTAATGTGGTTAGGTGAAAAAATTCAGGATAAAGGATTAGGTAATGGTACTTCTATCATCATCATGGTGGGTATCTTATCTCGATTACCCATTTCTATCATTCAGGAATTTACTGCCAAAAGCCAGAAAGGTGGTGGTGGTTTATTGATTTTCCTGATCGAGATCGCTATCCTGGTGGCTATTATCATGGGATTGATCATCCTGGTTCAGGGTGTTAGAAAGATACCTGTTAACTATGCAAAACAAATTATCGGTAACCGTCAGTTTGGTGGTGCCCGTCAGTTTTTGCCTGTTAAAGTGAATAGTGCTGGTGTAATGCCGATCATCTTTGCACAGGCAATTATGTTCTTGCCTACATTGGTTTCCTTTACCAATATTGATTCCGCACAAGGAATTGTGAAGATCTTCAATGATCACAGCAATGTTTGGTACATGGTCATCTATTCTGTTATGGTTATTGGATTTACTTTCCTTTACACAGCTTTGATATTCAATCCTAAGCAAATTTCCGAAGACCTGAAAAGGAATAATGGTTTTATCCCGGGTGTAAAGCCTGGTCAGCCTACTGCTGATTACATTGGTTCTATCATGGATAAAATTACCTTACCTGGTGCGATTTTCCTTGCTTTTGTAGGTATCCTGCCTGGTTTTGCGCAACGTTTAGGCGTAACGCAGGGTTTCAGCTCCTTCTTTGGAGGAACTTCCCTTTTGATCATGGTGGGTGTTGTTCTGGATACCTTGCAACAAATTGAAACCTATCTGCTCATGCGTCAGTATGATGGATTGATGAAAAGTGGCAGGGTTCAGGGAAGACAAACAGTATCTTCTACAACTATTTAATATAATAATTAACGAACTTCGTAAACCTGTCATCCCGCTGAAAGCGGGACGACAGGTTTCTTTTTTATAATGACACGACGCAATAATATGATGATCCATAAAACAGAAGCTGAAGTAGCCCTGATGAAAGAAGCTGCTACCATGGTTAGCAAAACGCTAACAGAAGTAGCAAAAGTACTGAGTCCGGGTATGACCACCTTGCAGATCGATGCATTGTGTGCAGCATTTGTTAAAGAACATAATGCTATTCCTTCTTTTTTTAATTACCGTGGTTATCCTTTTCATGTATGTGCTTCAGTAAATGATGTAGTGGTTCATGGCTTTCCAAATGATGTTCCATTAAAGGAAGGTGATATCGTTTCCATTGATATGGGCGTGATATTGAATGGATGGCATGGCGACCATGCCTACACTTTTATTTTGGGGGATGTGTCAACTGATATTTTGAACCTTGTTCGCATCACAAAAGAATCATTGTATAAGGGCATAGAAAAAGCAACCATCAATAACCGCATAGGTGATATCTCATATGCCATTCAAGAACATACCGAAATTAAAAATGGTTACGGGGTTGTTAGAGAACTGGTAGGTCATGGACTAGGCAGAAGCCTGCATGAAGACCCCCAAGTACCTAATTATGGTAAAAGAGGTAATGGACCAAAAATGAAAGAAAACCTGGTACTGGCCATAGAACCCATGATCAATATGGGCGCCAAAGAAGTGTACACTGAAGATGATGGCTGGACAGTTCGCACCCGCGACGGAAAACCATCTGTGCATTTTGAACATGATGTTTGTGTAAAGCGCAATCAGGCTTTAATACTTTCTGATTACAGTATCATTGAAGCGGCAGAAAAAGCAAATCCCCACCTGAATTCAAGTTACTATTGAGATAACTAATGCGCTCATTTTATATATATCAATCAGGCGTTAAAGTTTACTAACCCTTTTGATTATCTTACCAAAAATAGTAGAGATGAATAAAGGTATCGCACTCTTTTTATGTACTGTAATCTTGTGGGAAGCGCATGCTCAATCCGATGCCACTTTAAAAATTCGATTAATCAGAGAACAGAAAGAGTCTGCCTGGTTAAGAGAATATATTAGTTTCTTATCTATACCCAATCGGGCTGCTGATACCATCGGCTTACAAAAAAATGCGTCTTTCATTATGCAAATGATGCAGCGCAGAAAGATCAATGCTGTTCAGCTTTTGGATGCTGCCACAAAAGGCGTGGCACCTGCTATTTATGGTGAAGTGATGACACCAGGAGCAAATAAAACCCTCATTTTTTATGCGCATTACGACGGACAGCCTGTTGATACAACCCAATGGGCAAAAGGACTTCGGCCATTCATTCCTACATTGGTAAAAGGGTCGCTTGAAAAAGGAGCAGCTATTTCCGATTTTGGTGATTTTACCCAAAAGCTAGATCCAGATTGGCGCATTTATGGCAGAGCTGCATCCGATGATAAAGCCGGCGTGATGGCCATACTTAATGCTTATGAGGCCATTCTTCAGGCAGGTTTCAAACTTCAGTACAACCTTAAATTTTTCTTTGAAGGGGAGGAGGAAGCAGGATCAGGACACTTGCAGGAGATATTTCAAAAACATGCAAAATTATTATCATCAGATCTCTGGATCATCTGTGATGGACCAGTTCACCAATCAGGTAAAAAAGCCGTGATCTTTGGTGCAAGAGGGGATGCTCATGTTGATATTCAATTGTACGGGCCTTCCCGACCCTTACATAGCGGGCATTACGGTAACTGGGCGCCCAATCCAGCATTGCTGTTGGCCAAACTTCTTGCTTCCATGAAAGACGATAAAGGAAGGGTTACCATTAAAGGATTCTATGATGATGTGCTTCCTTTAACAGTAGCTGAAAAAAATGCTATCCAGTCTATTCCTTCTGCTTCTATACAAATGAAGCAGGAGTTGCAATTTAAACAAGAGGAAATGCCGGGACTCACACTGGAAGAATCCATTATGCTGCCTACCTTAAATATCAATGGTATGCAAAGTGGTGCTGTTGGCAAAAATGCAAGTAATATGATTCCAACATTTGCTTCTGCCGTTTTGGACCTTCGTTTAGTGCCAGGCAACGATTATCAGTTACAACAAAAGAAAGTGGTTAACCATATAAAAGAACAAGGATATTATATTACTGACAAAGAACCCACCAATGAAGAAAGAGCATCCTATGCAAAAATTGTAAAAATTAAATTAAGTGGGGGCTACAATGCACAAAGAACTCCTTTAGATTTCCCTCCAGCTCAAAAAGTAATAGAAGCTATCAAAAGTACAACTCCAGATACTGTTGTATTGCTGCCAACCATGGGTGGAAGTTTGCCTCTTTTCCTTTTTGAAAAACACTTGCAGGCAAAAACAATCACCGTACCCATTGCCAATCACGATAATAACCAGCATGCTGAAAACGAAAATATCCGTTTGAGAAATTTATGGAATGGGATTGAAACAATGGCTGCCATAATGATGATGCAATAAATGAAAAAGAAAACACTGATTGTTGTTGGTGGTGGTGCCGCAGGGTTCTTCTGTGCCATCAATGCTGCAAGACAGAATCCTGATCTTGAAGTGACGATCGTTGAGAAGTCTAATAAACTATTATCGAAAGTAAAAGTTAGTGGTGGCGGAAGGTGCAATACCACACATGCCTGTTTCGAGATCCCCGAATTGGTGCAAAAATATCCCCGCGGTAAAAATTTTGTCAAAAAAGCATTTCACTGGTTCAATACAAATGATACCATCAATTGGTTTGCGGAAAGAGGTGTTACATTAAAGGTTGAAACAGATGGACGGATGTTCCCGGTAACCGATACCTCACAAACCATTATTGACTGTTTATTAAAAGAAGCTGATAAATATGGTGTTGAGGTCAAAATGCAAACAGAGATCTTATCCATCGTAAAGATTGAAAATGTTTTCCAACTCCAAACCCCAAACTCCAAACTCCAAACTGATTTCTTATGCATAGCCACAGGCGGATATCCTAAATCAAACATGTTTCAATGGATTATAGCAACCGGACATAGCATTGAAGCGCCCGTTCCATCATTGTTCACTTTTAATATGCCCGGTAATAAGATCACAGAATTGATGGGCCTCAGTGTTGAGAATGCAACCATCAAAGTGATGGGTTCTAAACTAACAGAAACCGGACCATTGCTAATTACACATTGGGGTATGAGTGGCCCGGTTGTATTAAAATTATCCGCATGGGGTGCCAGAGAGCTGGCTGCTACGCAATATCATTTTACCATACTGGTAAACTGGTTGAAGGATTATACGGAACATAAGTTAAGAACAGACTGGCCCCTACTTAGGGAAGATCACGGTGCACAAAAAGTAGTGGGTAAAAATCCTTTTGGCTTGCCCAATCGTTTATGGAATTATTTACTGGAAATAAGTGGCGTTCATGCAGAAACCAGATGGGCAGAACTCACCAATATCAAACAGAATAAACTCATCAAAAATCTTACTGCTTTTGAAGCTGAGGTAAAAGGTAAAACTACTTTTAAAGAAGAATTTGTTACTTGTGGGGGCATCAAATTGAATGAAGTTGAACCCAATACCATGCAAAGCAAATTGATTCCAGGATTGTATTTTGCCGGAGAAGTGCTTGATATAGACGGGATAACAGGAGGTTTCAATTTTCAGAATGCCTGGACTACTGGTTGGATCGCCGCTCGAAATATTGCCCTTGAAACTGATAAAACAGCAAATTCCTAACCGTTTATACCTGTTTTTCAGGCTTTTGTAAAAGACCTTCCACAAAATCATCATTTCTCTGATATTATATTTATTTTGATCGACCTAAAATAATGCTATGAAAAGAATATTATGTACACTATTGGCAGCAAATGTTGCCTTTGTTAGTTTTTCGCAAGCACCACCTGCAGCACCCCTTGCTGTAAAAGCAGGTTCTGATAGTTCCAAAACTGCAGCCCCTAAAAAACAAACTTTGGCAGAGAAAACCAAAGGACAGAAAAAGAATGAAGGTCTGTTTACTTTGTTTCAGGACACAGCTACAGGTAGTGTTCAGATCTATGTAAAAAAAGACCAGTTAGGTAAAGAATTTATTTACCAGAGTTTTTCTATCAGTGGACCTACAACGCTGTTTTTAAACCAGAGTATGCATCGTCAAACTGCGGTATTTAAAATTAAGAAGGCATTTGACAAATTGGAATTCTCAATCGTTAATACATCTTTGTATTACGATAAGAATAATGCTGTAAGTAAAACTGCTGAAGTAGATAAGCCAGAAGCAGTTTTCTATTCAGACAAGGTTGGATTTGAAGACTCTTTGGGATATCTTGTAAGTGGTGATGCACTATTTTTGAGTGAAAAGCTAGATCCGGTAAAACCAATCTTTACACCCAGTCCTTTTACATCCCAGATATTTAATTTAGGTATGCTAAATACCGCTAAATCAAAATATGCCAACCTTCGTTCTTTCACGGATAATACAGATGTAGTGGTTGATCTGTCATACGACAATCCTACAACGCAGGCTGATGGCGGTTTAGATGTAGCAGATCCTCGTTATGTTAGGGTTCGCATGCAACATAGCTTTATTGCCATGCCTAATAATGATTTTACCCCAAGAAGAGATGATCCCCGTGTTGGCTTTTTCACCCAGGAGAGAACCGACCAGACCAGTTTTGGTCCTGTGCCTTATAAAGACATGATCAATCGCTGGAATCTGAAGAAAAAAGATCCCAATGCTACCCTCAGTGAACCAATAGAGCCATTGGTTTACTGGATTGAGAATACCACGCCTGTAGAATTTCGTCAAACAATATATGACGCTGGTATGAAATGGAACGAAGCTTTTGAAAAAGCAGGTTTCAAAAATGCATTGCAAATGAAATATATGCCTGATGATGCCACATGGGATCCTGCAGATATTCATTACAATGTAATTCGCTGGGTTTCTTCTGCACAAGCATCTTATGGTGCTATTGGACCAAGTTTTGTAAACCCAAGAACCGGACAAATAATGGGAACGGATATAACAGTTGAATGGTTTTCAGGAAGCAATACACCCATTTTTGATGAACTCTATAATGGTCCTTCTATACAACCTATGCCGGGTTTAAAGATGAACCAGCATGCCACTTGTAACTTGGCATCTGAACTAAAAGCACAATATACTTCCGGATTAACAGCTTTGGAAGTTTCAGGTGCAAGTGCTGCAGATATGAAAGAGATGCACAAACAATTTCTTACTTACCTGATCATGCACGAAATGGGGCATACCCTGGGCTTGAATCATAATATGAAAGCAAGTCAGATGTTGTCTCCGGCCGAAGTTCACAACACTTCCATCACCCGCAGTATTGGGTTGATTGGATCTGTAATGGACTATCCTTCTATCAATGTATCATTAGACAGAAGCAAACAAGGCGACTACTATACCACCAAAGCCGGTCCTTACGATCTTTGGGCTATCGAGTATGGTTATAGTCAATTCAATGCTGCCGAAGAAGAAGCTGCTATCAGTAAGATCTTATCTAGAAGCGGTGATCCTAAATTGGCTTTTGGTAATGATGGGGATGATATGCGTTCTCCGGGTAAAGCCATTGATCCGCGTGTAAATGTGAATGATATGTCTAACGACCAGATCGCCTATGCAGAAGAAAGGTTTAAGCTGGTTAATAACCTGATGGGTAAATTGGTTCAAAAATATACCAAGCCTGGTAATACCTATGTTGAAGTTCGTTCGCGTTATGGCGTTTTAAACAGACAAAGGGCTGATATGAGCAATGCAGTGAGCAGAATTATTGGGGGTGTATATATAGACAGAACCCTGCCTGAACAAAATTCTGGAACCAAACCCTACACACCTGTTCCAATGGCGCAACAAAAAAGGGCGATGGATCTTTTGTCGAAATATATATTTGCACCCAATGCCTTTGATGCAGATGCACAAGTATTCCCTTATCTGCAATGGCAGAGAAGAGGATTTAACCAGCCTGGTACCGGTGAAGATTATAAGATCACGGGTAATATCCTCACTATTCAAACCAGCACCACTTTGGCGCATATCCTTCACCCATCTACTTTACAGCGTATAACCAATAGCCGTTTATACGGAAACCAATACAGTGTAGCAGATGTGATGAATGACCTGGTGAAAGGAATTTTTGATGCAGACATGGCAGGTAATGTAAATGTGTACAGACAATATTTACAAGTATCATTTGTAAGGGGCGCTTCTCAATTAGTGGCGGATAATTCACCATTGGATGCGGTATCAAAAGGTGCTGCTTATTATACTTTGAAAAAATTGAAAACAAAATTGGGTGCTGCAGGTGCTGGTAACGAAGAAACAAAAGCACACAGGGCTAATATGATTTTCTTAATTGATAAGGCTTTAAAGACTAGTTAGAAAAACCCCTTCCCCTAAAGGGGTATGAATAAGCCTTCCTAAATTGTATAGGAAGGCTTATTTTTTTGTTGGGGCATTTCTATTTTCCTTTCTTTTTAGGTACTGTTTTATTTTCTTTATAGCGCATATCAGGCGTTCCGTCTTTTTTAGTGGGCGGTTTTACAGACGATTTTGTTGTAACAGCAGATTTAGCACTTATCGCATTTTTAGGGGTTTCTTTTGGCTTTTTATCCTGACTGATGCTAAGAAAGGAAATACCCAATAGAACCGTCAGTGCGATAAGAATTTTTTTCATACGTTTATTTTTTCTGAATTTAAGGAAATTGTGCATTTTCCGGCCAAATTATTCTCCAAAAAACCTAAATAGGCACCTTATAAAAAAATATTTTTTATAATGAAATGGATATCAGCCCATTTTTTTAGCCAATAAATTTAATTGTAGGTGCAAAAAAAAATAATTAACTTTTGTGTAAAATCTGCCCAAATGAGAAAAGTAAACGATATCCTCAGACGGAAGGGTAACTGGGTAACTACCGTAACTCCTTCTACTACTGTTATTGAAGCATTGCAAATTATGTCTGACCAAAATATCGGATCCGTTGTAGTGGAAGAAAATGAGATCTTTCTGGGTATTATGACGGAGAGAGATTAT
>CALRUV010000078.1:0-14337 GCA_943371455.1 Chitinophaga pinensis
AAAATCACCTAGAATTGAGAAATCAGGTTCAGGAATAAATTTCAATAGTCAGGTTAATGGTATTGCAACAGTAACACTTCCTGCAATGCAATATAACACCAGCTCTACAAGGTATTTGCCTTCTTTTTCTGCTTCAAACAGTACAACCCTTTCTGCTAATTATGGTTCTCTTACTATCAAAAAAGGCGTTAGTATAATTCTTACAGGTAACACATTTGGAAGCATTAAACTAGAAGAAGGTGCAAGTGTTCGCTTTACCAGCAATGTAATAAATATAGACAACCTAACTGCTGAAAAAGGAGCAAAGAATAACCAATATACGCTTATCAAGTTTGCACCAAACACAAGTGTTCGAGTAAGTTCTAAAGTTAGTATCGGAAGTCATGTGTTAGTTAACCCGGATAGCTATAAGGTCACTTTCTTCATGGGTGATAGCAAATCAGACGAAGAGAAGTTTACCGTAAAAGGTGGCGATACAAAAGTGATGGCCAATATTTATATGCCTAATGGTAAATTAAAAGTTTCAGCTACCGAGTCTGGCTCTGAAGGTAAACATGATGATGATGATGATGACCATGACCATGATGATGATGATGACGATGACGATGATGATGATGACGATCGTTACCATAGCAATAATAGCAGTAGCGACAATTGTGACCACAGAGCACATAGCTCTCGCGATTGCAAACACAAAAATCATCAGCATAATGATTGTGATCATAGCGCTCACAATGCTGAAAATTGCGGAGATGATGTATATATGACTGGTCAGTTCATTGTAGAAGACCTGGAAAGCAATGGTAATACGGTTATTTGGAATAACTATAATTGCAGCGCTCCAACGCCTATGGTCATCGCTACCAGTAATGCAATTGTAACCAATGCTATGGCTTTAGAAAAGTCTGCTACGCCAACAACAGAAGAAGCCCTCAAAATTACCGTAATGCCTAACCCAAGTACAACCGTATTTACATTGAAATTTGAAAGTAAATTCAATATGCCGGTTAACATGCGGGTAATGGATGCCAATGGCAGGGTAGTAGATGCTAAGTCTAATATTGGTGCTAACAGTACCATACAGATAGGTGCCAATTATACCAGCGGCACTTATTATGCAGAAATGATTCAGGGGGCTACCCGTAAAGTAGTTCAGCTTATTAAAGTAAGAGGTTAATCAGACTCAAACATGCCTTTATAAAGAAAGCCGCTTTTATAGCGGCTTTCTTGTTTCCTAAAATGTCATAGGTTTGCATTTCAGTAGTAATGAATTATGAAAAAATCTCAAACAATTGGCATAGTTGCCGCAATAGCCACAATGGCTGTCTGTTTTTTACCATGGGTATACATTTCCAGTAAGCAAATCACTGTAACAGGATTTCAGGCGATTGGAACAGATTTTGGCAAGCCAGGTCTTTTCAATATGGTTATGTCTATCATTATGGTGGTACTATTTGCGATTCCTACTTTATGGGCAAAAAGAACCAATTTATTTGTGGGTTCTTTGAATATTGCATGGTCATTCCGCAATTTTATCCTACTCACCACATGTATGATGGGTGAATGTCCTGAGAAAAAGCCTGGACTGTATTTATTGCTTTTTCTTGCCGTTAGCCTTTTACTCATGACATTGCTTCCAAGTATCCCTGTTAAGCAGAAAAAAATGAATTAGTGTAGTGTATGTAATGCTTCTGCAATTTTATCTATACTTTCTAAAATCTGATCCTTATTGATAAGTAAAGGAGGAGCAAACCGTATCTTATCGCCATGTGTAGGTTTTGCCAGCAAACCATTTTCTTTCAGGGCTAAGCAAAGATCCCAGGATGCATTTTCATCAGGATGTTGAATAACAATGGCATTTAAAAGCCCTTTACCTCGTATTTCTTTGATGAAAGGGGAAGATAGTTTCTCAAATTCACTACGGAATAAAAGTCCCATTTGCGAAGCATTTTCCACCATGTTTTCTTCCTTCAGCACTTCCAGCGCACTAATGGCAACTGCACAGGCCAATGGGTTTCCACCATAGGTAGATCCATGTTCGCCCGGTTTAATATTCATCATCACAGCATCATCTGCCAAAACTGCCGAAACTGGTAATACACCACCACTTAAGGCTTTTCCCAGAATCAGTATATCCGGACGAACATTTTCATGGTCACAGGCTAACATTTTACCTGTTCTGGCCAATCCGGTTTGTATCTCATCAGCAATGAACAGCACATTGTAATCGGTACAAAGTTTTCTCACACCTGTTAAATAACCTTCATCAGGAATTACAACACCTGCTTCTCCCTGAATGGGTTCAACCATAAAAGCAGCCACCTGTTTGTTTTGAAATGATTTTTCCAAGGCGGGCAGGTTATTATAAGGTACAATATCGAACCCTGGCATGAATGGCCCGAAACCCTTATAACTACTGGGATCCGTGGATGAGGAAATGGCCGCTAGGGTTCTGCCCCAAAAATTTCCTTCTGCAAAAACGATCCTGGCTTCATTTTCTGCAATGCCTTTTTGTGTGTAAGCCCATCTTCTGGCCAGTTTAATGGCTGTTTCACCACCTTCAACACCCGTATTCATGGGCAAAACCTTATCATATCCAAAAAAGTCAGTGATGTATTTTTCATAAATACCCAAAAGGTTATTGTGGAATGCCCTGGAAGTAAGGGTAAGTTTTTGTGATTGCGCAATGAGTGTGGCAATAATTTTTGGATGACAATGCCCCTGGTTAACGGCAGAATACCCACTTAAAAAATCATAGTATTTTTTACCGTCAACATCCCATAAAAAAACACCTTCTCCACGCTCCAGCACAACGGGAAGGGGATGGTAATTATGTGCGCCGTATTTGTCTTCCAGTGCAAGAAATGACGCAGTTGTATCAGACAATGTCTGTATCATATAGTTAGTTATTAGAATGAAAACAGTTTCCCGAAAAAAGGATTATGGGTAGCACCCTATATCCGCATATTTTAGCTTACATGCAAGGATGATCAAGAAAATCTAAATTAAGACGCAGAAAACGCATAAGGATATTTTACGCTTGCAAGATAATTGTTCAAGTGATTGTGAGCTAATAAATTATTTTTATCTATTAAATCATTCATAACCTCCTCTCAAAGTATAGCTGATTAATTAAGGATAGAATAGCATTGGATTGAAAGCTTAGCTTATTTTCGCACAAATTCTTTCCTTTGGCATTACCGGAAGTAGCAGTAGTTATTCTGAATTATAATGGTAAAAATTTTTTACAAAAGTTTTTGTCATCCGTTATTCAATCTACTTACGTTCACCTTAAAGTGATAGTGGCAGACAATGGCTCTTCTGATGATTCAGTTGCCTTTGTTAAAGCCAATTTTCCACAGGTTGGTATTCTAGCGCATAACAAAAATGAGGGCTTTACAGGGGGATATAACTGGGCTTTAAGCAATGTGCAGGCCGATTATTATGTGTTGCTGAATTCTGATGTGTCTGTTACACCTGGATGGATCGAACCTATTATAGCCCTGATGGAAAATGATTCCTCCGTTGCTGCTTGTCAGCCCAAAATACTTTCTCAGGAATTTCCGGAACTCTTTGAATATGCAGGTGCTTGCGGTGGCTGGATTGATACATTGGGTTATCCTTTCTCACGCGGCAGGGTATTTGATGTGTGCGAAAATGATAACGGCCAGTATAATGATGCCATACCTGTATTCTGGGCATCAGGTGCTGCCATGTTTGTAAAAGCCAGGGTTTACCATGAAATGGGCGGTCTGGATGCTAGTTTTTTTGCACACCAGGAAGAGATCGACCTATGCTGGCGCATGCAACTGGCAGGCTACCGGATCATGTGTTGCCCCGCATCCATTGTGTACCATGTGGGCGGGGGTACATTGCCCAGAGGTGGTAAAAAAGTATTCCTCAACTTTAGGAATAACCTGCAAATGCTAATTAAAAACCTGCCCTGGCAGGAAAAGATCTGGAAGATACCTGTTCGTTTTGCATTAGACGCCATTTCTGCCTGGAAAGGTTTGTTGTCAGGCGACATTAACTTTTTTAAAGCCATCATGCAGGCGCATTTTGCCATTATTCGGCGTTGGTTTACAAGACCACTAAATTCACCTTACCCTGCTAAAAAACTTAACCAATTAGAAGGTGTGTATCCAAAATCGGTGGTTTGGCAATATTTTATTAACCATAAAAGGCATTTTGACGAAATTCTTGGAAAGAAGGATACATAAATTGTTTCTGTACCCTTATTTTTGCAAAAGCAAATTATATCTATGTCACAAGAAATTAACGAAACATCAGAAAAGGATTTTACGAAAAACTGGGTTAACTCATCCCGTTTCCTGTTTTATTTGCATGTATTTTGTATCCTGGCTTTTGTTTTAGGGGGCTGTTACCGTTTGTACAATCAGCGTTATAAGGGCAAACCCGACGTAGAAGTGCAAAAAAGTTCCGAATACAAGCCGGAATACAAGTAAATTTCAATAAAAAATTTTGTCAGGAACGCTGGATGTTTATTTTTGCAACCCGTTAGTTCTTACACAAGTATGCGAAAGTAGCTCATTTGGTAGAGCACGACCTTGCCAAGGTCGGGGTGGCCGGTTCGAGCCCGGTCTTTCGCTCTGAGTCCCGTCCCGCTGAAGGCGGTTCGGGATTTTTTTTGGGACGCCCTGGTGGTGGAATTGGTAGACACGCAGGACTTAAAATCCTGTGATCAGCAACGGTCGTGCGGGTTCAATTCCCGCCTGGGGCACGTATAAGCAGCCAATTAGCAATAGTTGGCTGCTTTATTTTTAAAACGCCCTACTATTTCTCTAAAATTTCTCGCTTTGTCCAGCATTCATCCATTGCACCGCCAGTAGATTTCTGACCTTGGTGCCGCCATTCACCATCAATAAATGAATAATTAAATTCCAAACTCTTACCTATACTCTCTGAAGTTTTGGTAAAGAAGTGGATGTTTTCGGTGTATTTACCGTTCACAGTAGTATATGTGCCTCCACCGGCATTCAGGAATTGTTTGGTGGCAACATTGTAAGCGATCCAATGAAAATATTTTCCTGATAAAACTTTCATGGTTCTTCTGGGATAAAAGGGGTTGGCGCGTTTGGATGCTTTGTCATTAATGAAATTACCGCTAATGATCCAGGCACCCGCCAGTTCACCAGGTGTGCCATCATCCATTCTTTCAAAATTTTCTTTTAATGATGGTATATTAAGTTTTTTGGCAGATAGTTTTATGTCACTCCTCATTTCAGTTCCAACAGTAGAAGAATCCATTGAATTCCATTCGATTTTTCGAATAAGTTGTTTGCCTTCCACTTTCCAGGTGCCGCCATAAGAGCTCAGGAATTTCTTTCCTGTAATATCATAGTTGGCTATGGCAAATACATTACCTGAATAGATGGCAATGGTTTGGTTTTCTGGTGTACCTGCTGACCAAGCTCCGGTGAGCAATCTTGTACTTGTATCCTGTGTGGGATAGTTGAATGAAGTAAAAACTAGCAGGGAAATTAAAATGGTAAGTAACCCATTGAAGATAGTTCTCATGGCAAATAATTGTCCTTTGAAATTACGCCTAATATGTAAGAAATAAATGTTTTTGCTTTTTTCAAAATTTAGGGGCACTCAGTTATTTTAGAGATACACTTAGTATAAAAAACCAAATAACCACAAGGGGATTTTTGTACCCGCACCTATTTCTATATCATCGGCAGCAATAATAAACTGCCTGTGCATGTTTACTTGTTTGGTGTTTTTATCCTTCCCACCAACTTCAATATGCCACTCATCAGTATAAAAATCACCTTCTAATGGTGCATACATTGGTAAGCCTGCATTCATAAGCTGATTCAGTAAAAAGGTCTCTCGCAAATTTCCTATATCCGGTTGGCTGCGCATGGCATAGGAAAAATTGGTATTTTCTAAATATATTTTTTCTGGCTTTTGTAAAGTAGAAACGCCTTTACCTTTTGTTGATAAGCTATTAATTAATCGGGCATGCGTTAGTTGTGTGATGTATTGGTAAACACTATCACGACTAATATCGAGTTTTCGTGCTAGAGATGCAATATTGGGCTTAAAGGGAACAGACTCAGCAATAACGGCCAATAATTTTTTTACTTTCTCAGCTGAACCTGCATTGTAGGAGGCGATATAAGCAAGGTCGGATTCTACTATGGCGTTTATTACCTGACCAAGTTTCAGCAGATAAGTTGCTTCACCGTCTGCCGTTATTGGCAGGTATCCATATTTCAGGTACTTTTTAAATGCAGGTAAAGGGTGAAAGTCTTTAATAATTTTTGAAGCAATTTTTCGGTGATCCTTTATGATTTCGGTAAAGGAATAAGACTTATAATTTTTACCTGTAGTAAAGTTGATATATTCCCTGAACGATAATCCTGCTAATTCATAATGGATGACTCTTCTACTCAAATCGCTCTCGCCCCGATAAATATCCAAAGCAGAAGAGGCAGAAAAAAAAACCTGTAATTCCGGGTATCCATCATAAATATTTTTTAATTCCCTTGACCAGTTTGGGTATTTGTGTACCTCATCAATGAATAAATATTTACCCCCCATTTTTTGCCAATCATCTGCCGTTTCCAAGAGTGAATGATTGTAAAACCAGGTATGATCTGCCGTAATATATAAAGCTGTTTCAGGTAAGTTCAGATCATACTTTAAATGTTGTAATAGGAGGGTTGTTTTACCCGCTCCTCTAGGTCCTTTTATTCCAATCATTCTTTGTTTCCAATCAATATGCTGGTGCAGGTACCTGCGAAAATCATTGGATATGCTTCGGAGTAAACTATTCTGGAAGGCTAACAAAATTTCCATATAATGTCTTTTTAAGAATACAAAAGTACATTAAAAGTGTCGAATTAAAACGACATAATTTGCAACCATTTGGTAATAAATTAGTTAGACCTGCTTTTATTGAGCACAAACAGGGTTATTTCCTCCTTCTATTGTTCATAACTATACAAAATACTCCCCACCAATTTTTTCTCTTTCGCAAAAGCCGTTTCCTTTGTTTTCAAACCTTTCTCATTATAATCATATTGCCATATCAGGTAATTGGATGTGCTCAGTGAAATTTCTGTCATCGAAATAATTCTGCCCTTTTCATCATAGGCAAACTGCAGGTCGGGGATTAATTTTTTTAGCTTGCTATTGAAACGAACTATATCGGTGAGTTGTTTTTTATTGTCGTAGTAATAATAATAGGTTTCCAGTGTTCTGTTCTTTTTTTTCCATTTCTCTTCTGCAATCAATCCCTGCTCATCTTTTAGGAATTCTACCCGAATGGTGTCAGTACTGTTTTTTATTTTAAGCATATACTCTGGCTGGCCCTCTGTATCATAATTCCAGGCATGCAATTCTGTGGATTGCGTATGCATGGCAGTATCTGAAGTTGTTACCAATACTTTGTGCAATTGACCATTTTCTAAATAGCCATATTCAGTTTTGGTTTCAATACCATTACTCGAAGCAACGGTTTTTTTAAGTTTGCTTAATTCATAATTACGGCTGGTAATAGAAGACCTTCCATTGCTGATCTGGCTTTGAAGGACTATTTTTTTGCCATCTAAACTGATATCCTGCTCCAGTTTAAAACCTTCGGATGGCGAATTGTCTGCTTCAAAACTTTGGGCAATAACTTTATGGATCCTTTGGGTTCGGAATAACTTGTATTGCTCCATTCCCTGTTGTAAGGATATAAGGTCATTATAGTAATACTGACCAAATAAGCCACTTGTCAGTAACAAAAAAAGAGAACTAAACAGAATTTTCATGTAATTGCCCGATTATCCTCAAATGTACACTTACAGTTTTCAACATTCCAAAATAGCTGTTTCAAAACTTGCGCAGATGATGCATTTGTTCTGTATTTTTAGTCAAACCTTAACAAGTATCTCTTTTAAAAGAAAATACAAACAATAGAGATATGATTTGGCAGGAGTAGCTTTAGGATTTTTCATTTTGTGGATTCAATATGCAGCAATAACACGTGTTTTCGCCCTAAGCAATCAAATAATTATTATGCAGCAGACAGCCGATAGTTTTCTACGTTTAGTAAAGATCATGGATGAACTGCGTGAACAGTGTCCATGGGACAAAAAGCAGACCATTCACACCCTTCGTCCACTAACAATAGAGGAAACCTATGAACTGGCAGATGCTATAACAGACAATAACTGGAAGGGCATACGGGAAGAACTGGGGGATATGATGTTGCACCTGTTATTTTATGCAAGAATAGGGAAGGAGGAAAACCAGTTTGCATTAAAGGAGGTTTTAGATGGGATCTGTGAAAAGTTAATCTTTCGTCACCCGCATATTTATGGGGATGTAAAAGTAACCGATGAAGAAGACGTTAAAAGAAACTGGGAAAAATTAAAAATGAAGGAGGGAAAGAAATCAGTATTGGAAGGAGTGCCGCCTTCTTTACCCGCCCTTGTAAAAGCAACCCGGATCCAGGAAAAAGCCAAACAAGTGGGTTTTGAATGGGATAATAAAGATGATGTTTGGAAAAAAGTAGAAGAAGAAATGGGCGAGCTGAAAGAAGCCATCCAAATGGATGTTAAGGAAGCCATTGAAGATGAATTTGGGGATGTTTTGTTCAGTTTGATCAATTATGCACGGTTTTTGCAGGTAGATGCTGAAGGGGCCTTGGAAAAGACCAATAAAAAATTCATTCGTCGTTTTCTGCAGATGGAATCTATTGCAACAGAAAGGGGTACCAAACTGGAAAACCTATCCCTTACTGAAATGGATGCTATTTGGGATGAGGTTAAAAGATTAAACAAACAGACTTGATCAATTCTATCAAAAGATCCGCCTATCGGCATGGTTACCTCATAATTACAGCTGCTTGGTTGTATACCCTATCATTTATATTCATTAATTACTGGAGTTACCATTCTTCCCCGCAAAAAGTAAAGAGTAAACTGGAAAGCAGGTTGCATGGTTTAGAAAATGATGTCGAAAATCTTTTTTCTGATACAGCCCAGCTCTTAGCACTTAGTGATACTTCCATAAGCAAATCATTAAAAGGCTTCCAAGAAACGGGTATTTTTCTTTTTAGGCAACCCGAAAATGGAAAATCCTATCAGCCAGTTTATTGGAACACCAATAAGATCTACTTTAATAACGAAGACCTGCAGCGCAATGATGGTCAGTTTTATGTTGCTTACCAGAATGGTGAATTTGAATTAATTAAAAAGCAGCTGGTAATTGGTAAGCAACACCTGATAGCAATGGCAGTGATACCCATCCGCTGGTCTTTTTTTATGCGCAATAAATACCTGCAAAATGATTTTGCGGGGTTTCCAGGATTGGATGAACAATATGAGATCAGTGATTCTCCTGATGCGCTTCCAGTATTAAATAATCAAAGCCAGGAGTTATTCAGGGTTCATTTAAAACAGGGAAAATCTTTTATTTCCTATGATATTGTAACTATACTTCTAAGGGTTTTAGCCATTGTGTTATTATTGTTTTTCTTTAGGGTCATTGCTTTAGATCTTGGTAGAAAATTTCAGTTTAGGAGCGGATTCATTTTCCTGTTACTGTCTATTTTACTGCTTCGGCTAATTGCTTATCAATTTTCCTTTCCTTTTGATTTTAGTAAACTGCCTTTGTTTGATCCTGCTGTTTATGCTTCCAATAGCATACACCCTTCACTTGGAGATCTTTTTGTAAATGTAATACTGGTATACTGGCTGGTTAGTTTTTACAGAAAGCAGGGTAACGGTATGCCCTTGTTTACTTTGCGTGCCAAAAAACAGGTACAACATGCTATCAGGCACTTTGTATTAACCCTTGTTTGCTTTTTGATGGTAGGTATTATCATCAGCCTGGTAAAGGATTCTAAAATATCATTTGATGTTTCCAATGTTTTTCATTTAAACGTATTTAGTATCGTCAGCTTTATCATTTTATGCTTACTGGTACTTAGTTTTTTTATTTTTTCGCAACTGTTGCTAAAAGATCTAATAGGCAATGGCACTTCTTTGCTGAGGCAATGTTTGAATCTGGTTATTGCTGGCTTTATTTTATTGCTTTTGTTGCCGGATGCCGCTAATATCCCTGTGTATTTATGTGTGCTTATATGGTTGCTGGGTTATTTCTGCCTTTTGTATTACCGTAAGCAAGACCTGGAGAAACCCCTGATCGGGTCTTCGTTTTTTATTTTCTGGGTATTGATCTTTGCCACATCCATTGCCGGTATAGTGATGTATGAGAACAGGTGGGTTGAGTTTGAACAAAGAAAGCGCATAGCTGAAAAGCTAGCTTTACAAACAGATCCTACAGGCGAAAACCTGCTTAATATTGCTGCTACTAATTTTGATGATAGTTTTCTGGTAGCCAATTTTCAGCGTTTATCTACCAGTGAATATTCTAATAAATTCATAAAGGATAGTTTGATAAACCAGAATTTTTCAGGCTACCTTAATAAATACGATACCCGTATTTATACTTTTGATAGCCTTCACCATCCTATGTATAATGAAGATTCTGTTGATTATGCAACCCTAACAACCATCTTACAAAACAAAGCAAAACCAACCCTGATCCCGGATATCTACAGCTATGAAACTGCTACTGAGGGCTTTAGTTATATTTACCAGAAGCTGATCAGAAAAACTGGCAAAACTTTTGGCTACCTGTTTATCACTATCAAATCAAAAAGGTATAAGAGTGAAGCATTGTATCCGGAATTATTCAACCAGGTGCAGGATATTGCTTCAGATCTGAATACCAATTATGCCTATGCGGTTTACCATAAAGGCAGGATCATCAATCACTTTAATACCTATAGTTTTCCATCCTTATTAAAAAAGGAGCAGATACCTGTTTTTGAATTCTCTTATAAAAAAGTAAATGATTACCATGAGCTTTGGTATAATGGCAGTAACGACAGGCAGGTAATTGTAGTAAAGAGAAGTAGCTGGGTAATGGAGTCTATCACCTTGTTTGCTTACCTGTTTTGCTCCTTTCTGGCCATCATCTTTTTATTTCACCTAAGTGGGTTCATCTTACATGCTGGATTCAAATGGCAGGCCTTAAAACCCTTGCTGCGTTTAAATATTCGTTCACAGATACAGGCCACTATCATTTTTCTAAGTGTTTTTTCTTTTATAGTAATTGGTATTGCTACCATTTCCTTTTTTATTTTGCGTTTTCACCGGAATAATGAAGAAAGGCTTTCGAAATCAATCCAGGTAATGGCCAATGAAGTTAATAATGAGAAAAATGCCTTAACCGCTTTTGATGACCTGCCTGATAATATTGGAATCAGAACAGGACTTGAAAAAACAATGGCAGAGATATCAGATTTGCACAATGTAGATATTAATTATTACGATATAAACGGCAGCCTGCTTAGTTCTACGCAACCTTATATCTATAATAAACACTTGTTAAGTTCTTTGATGGAGCCTTCGGCTTTTACAGCCTTACAAAAAAACCATGCTATTCATTTTCTACAATCAGAAAAAGTAGGTGCCCTTGAATACCTGAGTATCTATGTACCCTTAACGGATGAAGCAGGTAACAATTATGCCTACCTGAATATCCCATACCTCAATTCACAGAATGAACTGAACCAGGAAATCTCCGGTTTCCTTGCCACACTTATAAATCTAAATGCTTTTATCTTTTTAATAGCAGGGGGAATTGCATTTTACCTCACCAGTAAGATCACTGCATCATTTAGTTTAATTAGCCATAAAATGCAGGAGATGAACCTGGGTAAAATAAATGAAGAAATTGTTTGGAATAGAAATGATGAAATTGGATTGCTGGTTGTTGAATACAATACCATGGTAAAGAAACTGGAAAGTAGTGCCAAAGCATTGGCTAAGAGTGAAAGAGAAGGAGCCTGGCGCGAAATGGCCCGTCAGGTGGCACATGAGATCAAGAATCCCTTAACGCCTATGAAATTGAGTATTCAGTACCTGCAAAATGCCATTCAAAAGGGAGCGCCTAATGTGAAAGAACTGTCATCTAATATGGCTGAAACCCTGATTGAACAAATTGATCAGCTATCAAAAATTGCAGGCGATTTTTCACAGTTTGCCAATATTGGCAATGCACAAATGGCAAAACTTGATATTGCTGAAGTTCTTTCTTCTTTGATCAGACTATATAGCACCAATCCTGCTATTTCCATCAACCTGCAAAATGAAATGGGTAAATTTTATATTTTCTGCGACAGAATTCAGATGAACCGTCTATTTACCAATCTCTTCCAGAATGTAATTGAAGCAGGTACTGGCAATAGAATCATCCATATCCAGGTAAATATCAAAGAAGTAAATAAGCAAGTGTTAATTACGGTAGAAGACAATGCTGGCGGCATTCCTATAAGCAAGAGGGATAGTATTTTCACCCCAAATTTTACCACCAAAACTTCAGGAACAGGTTTGGGTTTGGCCATTTGTAAAGGCATTGTGGAACAGGCCAACGGTAAGATCTGGTTTGAATCTGAAGAAAATAAAGGGTCAACTTTTTTTATTCAGTTCCCAATATTAGATGCTTAACATATAATGTTTTGCAAACCCAATCAGGCTTTGCAGAAACTAAGTTTATGCCAGTCATGTTTTTTAATGGCGCTTTTCATGTTGTTCTACCAAAAATCTTTCAAATGCTGCTAAGGAGAAACTGCTAAGGTTTTTCTCTTTGGTTAGTCCGGCTTTTTGTGCTGATAATACACCATACCTGCAATCCGTATAACCATCAATGGCATGTGCATCCGGATTGATAGAAATCAGTACACCCATATCGATAGCCTGTTCTATCCAACGCCAATCTATATCTAATCTTCTGGGATGTGCATTTAGTTCGATGACCACATTATTTTCAACACAGGCTTCTATGATCCTTGCATGGTTTACAGGGTAGCCATTTCTACTTAGTAACAATCGGCCAGTCATATGACCTAATATTGATGTATAAGGGTTCTCAATGGCATTTAATAAGCGCATCATAGCTTTCTCTTCATTCATTTTCAGGTTAGAATGAACAGAAGCTATCACCAGATCAAAAGAAGCCAGTACGTCTTCATCGTAATCGAGGCTTCCATCGTTTAGAATATCGCTTTCAATGCTTTTGAAAATTCTGAATGGAGTCAGCCTTGCATTTAATTCGTCTATCTGCCTGTGTTGGGCATAGATTCTTTCATCTGAAAGGCCATTGGCATAAAAGGCTGTTTTGGAGTGATCACTGATAACCAGGTATTCGAAACCTTTTTCTTTAGCGGCAACGGCCATTTGCTCCAGGGTATTTACCCCATCGCTCCAGTTACTATGACTATGGATGATGCCTTTTATATCGGATAGCTCAATGACAGAAGGTAAAAGACCTGTTTTTGCCTTTTGAATGATACTGCCTGATTCTCTTAAATAAGCAGGAATAAAGGGTAAGTCAGCTTTTTTAAAAATGCCTTCTTCTGATTCATGAGAGGATTCTTTTACCCAATTGGTTTCTGATTGCCAGGCTTCTAAAAAAGATTCACTACAACTTGTTTGGAAAACTTGTGCAGCAAATTTGTCTTTTGTTGCAGGATAAAATCCAAGTGTTACATTTTCTTTGCCTTTAAAGGAAACATAATCTTCCCTTTCCGTTACTATTTCAAAATCATTGGCTACGAAAAATTCTTTCAGTGCATCTTTTCCTAAAGTACAAACCCATTCTAATTGATGGATAATTTCCATTTGACGTTTAAACTCACCTGTTATTTTAAAAGTGTAACCATTGAATTGTGTTATAAGCTTTTCTTCCACTGCAATTTTAAAAGATTCCATTTGCTGGTAGAGATAACTTCCCAAACTTCCCAGAAAAAATTCAATAGCTTCTTTAATATTTCTTTGTGTCTTTTCTCCAAATCCTTTGTACAAAGTGAGCCTGTTTTCATTGCAGGCATAGAGCAATTCTCCCAAAGATTCTATCTCCAGTTCCTTCCAAATAGTGGCAATTTTTTTTGGACCGATCCCTTTTATGCCCATCATGTCTAAAATGCCGGGAGGTGTTTTTTCCAGATATTCTTTTAAAATACTTAGTTCGCCTGTCTCTAAAAGTTCTATTATTTTTCTGCCAATTGCATCACCAATACCTCTGATTGAAAATATTTTTTCTGCCTGTAAATCTTGTAAAGGTGATGGTAATCTGTCAATGGTAAATGCTGCAGAAGCATAAGACTTTGCTTTAAAACTATTGTCGCCATGTATGTCCATGAGCTTGGCTAATAAAGAGAAGTTTTCTGCAATGATATAATTGTCCATAAGCTTGCCTGTATTGGGTTCTGAAGATATGCAAATAAAAAAAGTCCCGGAAGATTCC
>CALRUV010000079.1:0-14271 GCA_943371455.1 Chitinophaga pinensis
AAGCGGTTACCATTGCTATTCTTGCCGGTTTCTCTTCTGTAATTCTGGTGATGTTGATGGGACAAAGCCGTGTATTCTACACTATGTCTACAGACGGTTTATTACCCAAAGCATTTTCTGACCTGCACCCTAAGTACAGAACACCTTATAAATCAAATATGATTTTATTCGTGTTTGTAGGTGCTTTTGCTGCCTTTATTCCGGGTAGTGTTGCAGGCGACCTTACCAGTATCGGTACTTTATTTGCTTTTGTGCTGGTTTGCGTAGGTGTTTGGGTTATGAGAAGAAATGACCCAGACCGTGTGCGTCCGTTCAAAACACCCTTGGTTCCATTGGTGCCTATTTTAGGCATTGTTGTTTGTTCAGCTATGATCTATTCTCTGGATAATACCACCCTTTTAACTGCATTTTTATGGATGTTATTAGGCCTTGGCGTTTACTTTGCTTACAGTAAAGCAAATAGTAAGCTGAAAGAATAAAGGAAGATGCGTTAAAAGTTAATAGTTAAAAGTTAATAGTTAGGAGTGGGTGACATGTATTTGTCAACTTTGCACTTTTAACTATTAACTTTTAACTTTCCCACCCTTTTGGCTGCTATTAAAGCATAGCTTAATTTTGCCTTCCTTATTATTCAAACAGGACTATTAAACGTACAACTTATGGGTAGGATTTTTGAAGTAAGAAAAGCAACCATGTTTGCCCGCTGGGACAGGATGGCGAAGCAGTTTACCCGAATAGGAAAAGAAATTGTTATTGCCGTAAAAGCAAGTGGTCCGGATATTGCTACCAACCCTGCTTTGCGGAGATGCTTTCAGAATGCCAAGAGTGTGGGCATGCCCAAAGATCGTGTGGAAGCGGCCATTAAAAGGGCGATGGGTAAGGATACCAGTAACTATGAAGAGATTTTGTACGAAGGCTATGCGCCCCACGGTGTGGCTTTATTAGTTGAAACAGCTACGGATAACCATGTTAGAACAGTGGCTAATGTAAAAAGTCATTTTAATAAAGGACATGGCGCTTTAGGCAATAGTGGCAGTGTAAGCTTTCAGTTTAAGAAAATGGGGGTTTTCAAACTAAAACCCGAAGGCGTTTCCATAGATGATCTGGAACTGGAACTGATAGACCATGGCTTGGATGAACTGGGTGAAAGTAATGACGACCAGGGTAATCCAATTATTGTTCTTAGGTGTGCTTTTGTTGATTTTGGTAATCTGCAAAAAGCATTGGAAGATAAAGGCCTCTCACCTATTAGTTCTGAACTGGAATGGATCCCTACCACAACGGTTCCTATGTCTGACGAACAGGCCGAAGAAGTGAGTAAACTAATTGAAAGACTGGAACAGGATGAAGATGTGAATAAAGTGTTTCATAATATGGGATAAGAGAGTCTGGAGTCTGGAGTCTGGAGTTTGGAGTTTGGAGTTGAATGAAGATGTATTTTTTAATTTTCAATTTTTTATACTACTTGGATCTTTCTACCCTATCATATCCTGTTATTCTCTTTGATGGAGTTTGTAATCTCTGTAGCGGGGCTGTGCAGTTTGTGGTTAAATATGATCCAAAACATCAATTTCGATTTGCTTCTTTGCAAAGTGAATTAGGCAAACAAATACTTGCTGAATATAAATTGAACACTCCGGATATTGATTCCATTATTTTATGGGAAGAGGGTAAAGTAAGCATCAAATCCACAGCTGCCTTAAAAATTGCAAAAAAATTAAATGGTCTTTTGCCAATATTATATGGCTTCATCATCATACCCACTTTTTTACGCAATGCAGTTTACGATTGGGTTGCAAAAAACAGGTACAAATGGTTTGGAAAAAAAGAAGTCTGCTGGATCCCTTCAAAGGAATTATCCGCACTATTCCTGGATTGAATGTTTTTAAACCCACACATTCTCTCATTCACACATTCTCCCATTTACACATTCTCTCATTTACACATTCTCTCATTAATATCATTCCCTCATTATCTCTCTAATCACCCTCACCACGTCTTCCGCATTGGGTTTGCTGAAATAATCACCGTCACTGCCGTAGCTAGGCCGGTGTGCTTGTGCGGTAATGGTTCTCGGACTCACATCCAGCCACTGAAAGGCTTTCTGTTCTTCCAATACTTTATTCATCATATAAGCAGCCGCACCTCCGGGAACATCTTCATCAACAAATACGATACGACTGGTTTTTTTAAGTGACTCCAGAATTTTATGTTCTAGATCAAAAGGCAATAAGGTTTGTACATCTATGATCTCACAACTGATATCCAATGCCTGTAATCTTTCTGTGGCATCCTGAATAATACGCAAAGTAGAACCATAAGATACAATAGTAATATCATCGCCTTCTCTGATTACTTCCGGAATACCCAGTGGTACTGTATATTCCAGCAGATTTTCTGGCATTTTTTCTTTTAACCTGTATCCATTTAAACATTCAATTACCATGGCCGGATCATTGCCTTGTAATAATGTATTATACATGCCTGCAGCCTGTACCATATTTCTGGGAACACAGATATATATGCCTCTTAATGCATTAATGATCATACCCATCGGCGAACCACTGTGCCAGATACCTTCTAAACGATGACCCCTTGTTCTGATAATAATGGGACAACT
Source organism: Chitinophaga pinensis (assembly GCA_943371455.1). GTDB lineage: Bacteria > Bacteroidota > Bacteroidia > Chitinophagales > Chitinophagaceae > Sediminibacterium > Sediminibacterium pinensis_J. The sequence goes on from CALRUV010000079.1 coordinate 2,621, forward strand.
CTGCTGACCCTTTGTTCTAAAATGTGTGGTTGCCACATCATCACTTAAAGGTTGTAATCCATACAAGAGATAATCCAGGTATTGAATTTCAGCAATAGGTCTTAATCCTCGAAGGGATAATCCGATTGCTTGTCCAACAATGGTCAATTCCCGAATACCTGTATCAGAAATTCTATCTGCACCATATTTATCCTGTAATCCGGCAAAGCCCTGGTTCACATCACCAATATGCCCAACGTCTTCTCCAAAAGCATATACTTTAGGATTATGTGCAAATAGCTCATCAAAATATTTGTTCAATATTTCATATGCATTAACTGAAGGTGCATCTTCTGCATAGCTTGCTTTAATTTCTGCAACATGCAAAACAGATTTTGGACCTTCATTGTACAAGTCGCTATTGAAAAGCTCCCTGCTGGCAGCCAGTAATTCTTTGTATAAATCTTCCAGAGTTGCAATAGAAGGTGAATTTGGAGCTGTTTCCAAAGCAAGGGAAATGGTGCGCAATACATCTCTGCGTAAAGGTTCCCGGTTATTTTCCAGATCATTGGCCAGTTTCTGCAAATGATTGTATTTCTCCATATCGTTAACCACCATTTCACGTATCAGACTAACAGCAGATGCCGACATTATTTTTATAGGTGCATGGTATTTATCCCAAGCAAGTTCTTTGCATTCCCGAACATAGATTTTAGCAGTAGCTTCAATAGCAGTGAGTTCTTCATTATTGGCCAGGCCCGTTTCTATTAACCATTCGCGCATTTTCTTGATACAGTCCCAATCCTTTTCCCAGTCAAGCCTTTCCTGACTTTTGTATCTTTCATGACTGCCACTGGTTGAATGACCTTGTGGTTGTGTTACTTCTTCTACATGAAACAATGCGGGCACATGGGTTTCACGTATTTCCTGCAATGCCACTTCAAATACTTCGCACATGCCTGCATAGTCCCAGGCTTTCAGTTTATAGATCTTGATCCCATTCGTATCTGCTTCTTTTTCCAACCCTTTTAAAGCTTCGGAAATAGAACCTTTGGTGGTTTGAAAATTTTTAGGAACAGAAATACCATAGCCATCGTCCCAAACAAATACTGCCAAAGGAATTTGCAATACACCTGCTGCATTCATGGCTTCCCAGAAATGACCTTCAGAAGTACTGGCGTCACCGATGGTACAGAAACAGATCTCATTACCATTATGACTTAGGGTGTCTAATTGATCTGCATGAATGGATTGGCGAAAACATTTGGAAGCAAAGGCAAGGCCCACAGCACGGGGCATTTGTGATGCCGTTGGCGCCATATCGGCAGAAATATTTTTTCTATTGGCAAGGTCAAGCCAATTACCATTTTCATCCACAAAGCGGGTTGCAAAATGAGCATCCATTTGACGGCCAGCACTAAAAGGATCATTCTTCACATCCGGGTCTGCGTATAGTTGTGCAAAAAACTGCTCCACTTTTGCGAGGCCGGATGCAAACATAAATGTTTGGTCCCTGTAATAGCCGCTGCGGAAATCGCCTGCCTTAAAGTATTTGGCCATGGCTATTTGCGCTACTTCTTTACCATCTCCAAAAATGCCAAATTTTCCTTTTCCGGTAAGCACTTCTCTTCTGCCTAATAAACTAACTTCCCTGCTCATTACAGCCATTCTGTAGTCTTCCAATATAGTATTACGGAAACCTTCAAAAGAAAGCATTTCGTTAGTTAAACCCAGGGTAGCAGTTTGATCCATATAACAAAAATAACATTAGATACTGAATTGATTGCGGGAATTTAAGGTATGGGTAAAAAAGCCTGAAAAGCTGCATTCAAAAATCATGTAGTCCATTTTACCTGTTGAATGAATAATTGGCACGAAATTGGCATTAAGATAGCCAATCGTTTTATAAATATTTGTAATTTCACCTCTCTAATTCAAAAGAAATGAAAAGATTATTATTTGTGTTTTCACTAATGGTCAGTTTGGCCGCAACTGCGCAAAATCCTTCGGATATTAGTTTTCAAAAATACACCCATAGCTTTGGGAAGATAAAGCAAAATGTGCCTGTTACCTATATTTTCACATTCACCAATACTTCTTCCAAACCCGCGGTTATTGAGTTTGCCAATGCAGATTGCGGATGTACCACACCGGAATACAGCAAGGATCCTATTTTAAAAGGAAAATCGAGTACGATCAAAGTCACCTATAATGCGGCTACAGCAGGCAATTTCAAGAAAAATGTACAGGTAAAATTTGCAAGTGCCAGTTTACCAGTTACTTTAACCATAGATGGTGAAGTAGTGGTAGCAAAGGCCAAAACGAAATAAGTTAGCAACATATCATTTTAAAAAACCTAACTGGAATGTTAGGTTTTTTTGTTTTGACAAGCACCCATGCCCTACTATCTTTGCCGAATGCTACAGATAAGTAACCGTGGTTTGGCAATGCCGGCCTCCCCTATTAGAAAACTGGTTCCCTATGCAGAAGCTGCTAAAAAAAGGGGCACCAAAGTTTATCACCTGAATATCGGTCAGCCCGATATTGAAACGCCCAAACTGGTTTTGGATGCCGTTAGGAATAGCAATTTTAAAGTGCTGGAATACAGTCATAGCGCAGGTAATGAAAGTTACCGAAAGAAGCTGGTGGGTTATTATGAAAGTGTAGGCATCCATCTTACACAAAATGAAATCATCATTACCACAGGTGGTAGCGAAGCAATCCAATTTGGATTTATGGCCTGTTTGGATGCGGGTGATGAAGTAATTATTCCCGAACCTTTTTATGCCAACTATAATGGTTTTGCGGTGGCTGCAGGCGTAAAAGTGGTGCCTGTTACTTCGCATATCGACAATGGTTTTGCTTTACCACCCATTGAAGAATTTGAGAAGAAGATAACACCTAAAACCAAAGCCATCGTTATCTGTAACCCCAATAATCCCACTGGCTATTTGTACAGTGCAGCAGAAATGGAGCAGTTGAAGCAATTGATCCTTAAGCATGATCTCTTTCTTTTTTCTGATGAAGCTTACCGCGAATTTTGTTATGATGGAAAGCAGATCAGTGCCATGCATTTAGCCGGTGTGGATGAGCATGTGGTTATTATGGATACCATCAGTAAACGTTACAGTGCATGTGGCGGTAGAATTGGCGCTTTCATTACCAAAAACAAATCTTTACTGGATGCTGTGATGAAATTTGCACAGGCGCGGCTGAGTCCGCCCAGTTTTGCACAAATAGCAGGTGAAGCAGCTATTGATTTACCAGCAGATTATTTTGATAGTACAAAAGCGGAGTATCAATCCCGAAGAGATTTGATTGTAAAGAGATTAAATGCCATGGAAGGGGTGTTCTGTCCCAATCCGGGAGGCGCTTTTTATGCGATAGCCCGTTTACCTATTGATGATGCAGATATTTTTTGTCAATGGCTGCTGGAAAGTTTCTCTTTTGAAGGCCAAACAGTAATGCTGGCACCCGCTACCGGCTTTTATGGTACACCAGGTTTGGGTAAGCAAGAAGTGCGTTTAGCTTATGTATTAAATTTAAATGATATAAATAAAGCTATGGACTGTCTTGAAATGGCTTTAAAAGAGTATTCTAAAATATTAATTAATTGATAATTAATTACTTATAATAGTAATTGATATAGAAAAAGTGTAATTTGAGATAATATTTAATATAATAATAATATTACACAAATCGCATATTTTTCCTGTTTTTTATTAATAAATTGTGAAAAAGGAAATAATTATTGAAATATCTACTATGAAAATGATTTTTACCTTACCTTTACTTCAGAAACGAAGCTAAAATAACAATGTTTCTTTAAAGGTTTACTCGGGTTAAAAAATTACTATTTATCTCTTTTCTTATATGGCAAGCAATCGAAGACGTCCCCTGTTTCTACAGGGGACTTTTTATTGGGCAAATTCGCCGTTTTCCTTTTTGAGTGAATAACAAAGATTAGGGTTGATCTGGCCATATAGCCTACCATCACGCACCACAAAACTCATAAAGGCTTTACCGTTTTCGCGCCAGCCCTTTCCCCAAACTTCTTTTCCTGCCTGGTAACTGATCCATTTTAGCCGCTTGCCGCTTTGGTACCACTCTTTAAAATCACCTTCATATACCCCATCCTTGAAATGGTATTCAAAACGGAGTTTCCCATTTTGCCACCATCCCTGGTGAATACTATCCTTCTCACCCTTGTGGTAATATCTTTTCGCATCTATTTTTTTGTTAGGATAATAAGTTACTAACCAACCTTCTTCCTTACCCGCATAAAAAGATTGCAAAGATTTTTTTATGCCATTAGCATAATAGCCATTAACAAAACCACTGAATGGTTTTTCCTGATAGAACAAAACGCCATTAACAGTCTTTAATGCAGTATCTCCCCAAACCAAAGAAATGGCTGGTATACTAATGACCTCCTTAGATTGATTAGATTTATTTTGGATCTGCTGATCAGCGGGTGTATCCATACACCCAAGGCTTCCGGCAATCAGCCATAAATATAATATCCTCATTCTTCCATTTTTAAAACACGGATATCCGATATCAGGTTATTCACTTCTGCAACAGATGTGCCTTTATAAACGCCCCTGATACGCCTATGCTTATCTATTAATAACATATTTTCTGTATGTAGAAAATCATTGCTGTTTTTTTGCATACCTAAATCTTCATCAGCAAAATAAGCTTGTCGCGCCAAAGTATAAACCGCTTCCCGATCACCAGTTAACAAATGCCATTTGTTCTCCTTTACCCCAAAAGCCATGGCATACTGCTGCAACTTTGCCTGATCATCCGTTTCCGGTGTTACGCTGTGCGATAATAACAATAGCTCTCTTTCATTAGGAAAACTATCCTGCACCAATTTTAAATTGGTGGTTAATCGCTTGCAAATACCCGGACAACTGGTAAAAAAGAAATTAGCCACATAGATCTTTCCTGCAACCGTTTTTTCTGTAATAGTATCTCCCAACTGATTGGTGAAATGAAATGAGGGGATCTGATGAATGCTATCATAAGACCCATCATCCTTCTCTATCCAATATGGGGTAAAATCTGCAGAAACATAGAATGGTAATTTCCTTGCAACTGCTTCTTCTTTTTTATCAGAAGAAGCACAAGCTGCAAGGAATACCATGATAGCAACAATAAGTAGATTATGCTTACGTAACATCTCTTTTAATTTTTCTTATCCTTTGGTGGACCATCTGGACGCGGTGGGCGCATTGATTTTTCCAGTTCCACATATTGTTTGTACTGACCCTCACTTAATACAGTTTTAATTTTTGCATCTCTTGCATTGCTCAGCTTTTCCATTGTTTCCCTTTTAACAGGAGGTGGTGGTGGCGGAGGCGGTGGATTTTTTGCATCCCCTTCTTTGGCTTTTTCATTTTCTATGGCTGCAAAAAAATCTTTGAAAGCTGCCGACATTTTCTCTTTTTGAGAAGCCGTTAATTTCAACTCCTTTTCCATTTTATCCGAAACCATTTTTAATCTTTCTTCCGAATTCTGATGTTTAGGAGCAGACCCCGGTTGTGCAAATGCAACCACACAAAACAATGAAAGATGTGTGAAAAGTAAACTCATTTGTTTTTTCATAACGCTTTTTTTAAAGGTGAATAGTATACATTATTAGATGTATTTTCATCACCAAACCTTTACAGATTACTGTTAAAATTAAGTTGTTGCTAGATGATTATTTAGTAATAATTTATAGCCTGTACGCATGTATTCATCAAATAACAAAAGACAACCAAAGTGGGTTGTCTTTTGAAAGATATTGGAATGTAAAATGCACATTACTGTGTTACACTTCCCTTTGTTCCATAAAAACCTGTTCCATTAATATAAGGCGCATCTGCTGTGATATGGTAATGATAGATGCCATTGGGATAATCTGCTGTTACTGTTGTATGTCCATGATAAGCATCCAGATCAGCACTCACAATAGTTTTACCGTTTTCTGAAGGACCATAAATAGGGAACCCGTCTAAAAGAAAACCGATCAATGCTGATTTGGTTTTATTCACCGTTATATACAATGGTTCCACATGGTAATGATAATTAGATTGAGGATCAGGGTGACCATTATACTGATCAAAAGAATTGATCTCATTTGTTAAGGGTTGATTAGGACCCGCATACTGATTATAAATGGGCACACCATTGATAGCTACACCCATTGGGCCTAATGGAGTTGCCTCATGATTGGCATTAACCGCAGGAGCAACCGGTATTTTAAAAGTAAAACTCTTGGTACCTATACTATTTGGATTTTTTGAAAAAGCCGTATTGGTGCCGTTGTATGCTTCATAACGATTGTCGCTTGTTGCAAAATAAACACTCTTGTGATCTGGCACCCCATTAGATTTCAGGGTGATATAATTTCCGTCTGAAGAAATAGTAACGCTGGAATTGAATTTTTTAAATACGTCCGGCACCACCGAATTACCTGTTGTACCCGTTGTGCCTGTGGTGGTTGTACTTGACGTAACCGTATCTTTTGAACAAGAGAGAATTACGATGGCAAATAAAACCGTGGAGCTTAATTGAATCAATTTATTTTTCATGTTCGTTTTTCTTTATTAGAAGCAGGGATTGAAAAAATCCTTGTTACAAATATGTTAATCACGGGGTGGTGGTGGTCTTTGACCCTCACCTGCAGGCGGTAGACCATCCGGTGCGCCCATTGGTGGTGGTCCTGGAGGACGATTGCCGCCTGGACCTGGAGCGATCATTTTTACTACCTGGTTAATGATGGCATCAAATTTTATTTGTTGAGAAGAATCACAAATTGCACGAATTTTTTTGAAATGCCGGAATGTAATCATATCAATTTTCGCCTCCAGTGCTGCACTTACCAGCGAAGCTTTTTCTACAATGGTATCTGTTGCTTCCGGACTTTTTAATAAAGTAAACATAGCATCCTTGGCATCGCGGATTTGTGTTCTTACCTCCCGCATTTGTTGCTGATGTTCCTCTCGCAGATCTTTGAATTTTTCCTGCTGTAAAGAATCCAATTGCAATTCCTTTACCAAAAATTCCATAGCACCCTTTCCTTGTCCCGGTTTTATTGCGGGATCATTTTCGCGAAGTAACCAGAATGTGGTGACTGTGGCAATATTGATGATCACCAGGATGATGACCATAATGATCCAAAATCTGTTATTAGGCTTATTGTTCATTATCTATTTGATTTATCCATATAAACAGAAGATACAGTTAGCTGGTATTCCTGGGCAAATCCCTGAATACCGTTCGCTTCCATAACTACTTCCTGCATATTGGTTTTTCTGTAAGAATTTATAGCCGCCACATTTAATAAAATAAGTAAGGATAAAGTGGCCATTGCAAATACTGGTTTGGTTACCCATTGCCAAAATGGAGAAGCGGGTTCGGCTTCCCTTTCCATTCTTGCCTGTAAACGTGTGTAAAAAAAGGCTGGCGCTTCTGCTTTCTGCATATTATCCAGACTATTCAAAATATCCTCCGTCACTCTTTGTTGCTTTTCCTTGTTGGTCATAAAATATTTTTTATTGAGACCCATTATAATATTGATGAATATGCTTCCTAAGGTTTTCTTTTGCCCTGTGCATCAATGCCTCAACAGACTTCACAGTTAATTGCATGATGTCTGCTACTTCCTGGTAACTCAAACCTTCCGTTTTAATTAAAACAAAGGCGATTCTTTGGTTCTCTGCAAGTTGTTGCATTGCCCTAAACAAAATAGCCGCTTCTTCCTTTTTATCCAATTGAACACCCGGATGATCAAAATGTATTGGTTCTTCTGCCTGCTCACCCAATCCTATACTGGATTTTAGAAAGGCAAATCTTTTCTTGGCCTTCTTTTTCCTTTCCGCATCCAGCGATTTGGTAACGGCTATCCGGTAAATCCAGGTGGACAATTTTGCTTCTCCTCTGAATGACTTTATTGACTGGTAAACCTGTATAAAGACCTCCTGCGACAAATCTTCCGCTTCCTCACTATTCTGCACAATGCCAAGCACGGTATTGTATACCATGTGCTGCCAGGTTTCAACCAGCAACTTAAATGCTTGTTGATCACCTTTCTGTAGGGATAGAATTAGTGCCTGTTCGTTCAAAAAATGCCTGATTGATATATTAGATGCAACAACCTACTAAAACCTTCGCAAAAGCTTAACAAAAATGAATAATAGCCTGTTAATAAGTTCCAAATATTAAATATCTCCTCTTTCCGATACCTATATCTTCATTATTTAAGCCATATTTGGCATAAGTACGATATTTGTTAAGCAACATTCAAACAGAGAAACGTATCAATTATAGAGAATATTATATGAAACAAATAAGCATCCTCCTGATACTCGGATTTGTATTTTTAGTAACCAAGCTTCAATCGCAGGGTTACCAGGCCTTACATGGGTCTCCCTATGCAGGAAGCACGGGTATTTTTAATAACCCGGCAGCATCGGTTGGCTCTGCTTATAAATGGGACCTTACCCTTTTCGCTACCCAGCTTAAGTTGAGTAACAATTTCCTTTACATGAAAAATTTTTCCCTTGCTAACCAGAATGGCAGCTACCTGGAATCTAAGGAAGGAAATTACAGCAGGTATTTGCATGCAAATCTTGATATTAACCTGATGAATGTGTTGTACAAAATAGATAATAATAAAGCTTTTTCGATTGGGTTGCGGGCCCGGACCTATAACCATATAAAGCTTCAACCTTACAACTATGTTGATACCATCACCAGCATACATAGCTTCCTGGTAGCCAATTCCAATACTGCCAGTTTACAGGGTTTTGCCACACATACAGGATGGCTGGAGGGAGACCTCAATTATTCGCAGGTATTGTTTGAATCGAATACCGCTAAACTAACCGGAGGCTTTACGGTTCAAATTATGAGGGGGATTTCTGGATTGTTTACAAGGGTAAATAAATTGAGTTATACCATGTCTAAAAATGCCACTGATACCATTTTCAATTTTTCTGATGGCAATGGTTCATTTGGCTATTCCGATAATTATGATGGCGTTGCAGGACAAACTTCTGCTAAAAATTTTATAAAGAATTCCAAAACAGCTTTGGGCTTGAGTTTTGGTATAGAATACCTTACCTACAAAACCGAGAATGGCAATAATAATGTGAACTACGATTGGAAAATTGGGGTTAGTCTTTTAGATCTAGGGGCCAATACTTTTAAGCCCAGTACAAACTCAACAAAATTTTCAAATCCAAATCAAACCCTTACAGATATTGATTTTGACAATAAGTTTCAGGGAATCAACAATACCACTGATCTAAAAGATTCATTAGGTACAATTTTCAGTACTTATGTAGATATCACTGATAATTTTAAAATCAGTAATCCAACCAGGCTGAATATTAATATTGATAAAAACCTGGGTAACAATTTTTTTATCAATGCTGATCTAAGCATGAATTTTTATGCCAGTTCGAGTTTTACTAAATTCAGAACAAGGGAATTAAATCTGCTGACCATTACACCAAGATGGGAAACAATAGGATGGGGGGCATATTTGCCTGTACAATATAATACGCAGGGACAGTTATGGGTTGGTGCAGCGGTAAAGATGGGACCACTGGTAATGGGCTTTCATAATCTAGGGTTATTGAAGAAAGATCCCATGTTGAACGGAGGGGGGTATATTTTGCTGTCAATACATCCCTTTAATAAAAGGAATGTATTGAGCAAAATGGATTGTCCACAGTAAACTAAAAAATGAACCGCTTACAACCAGAAAGCATTACTCGGCAGCCTGAATATTAGCCGCTTGTTTTCCTTTCTTACCATCTGTTATTTCAAATGATACTTTTTGACCTTCTTTTAATGATTTAAATCCGCCCATATTGATAGCGGAAAAATGTGCGAACAGATCTTCACCACCATCATCTGGTGTGATAAATCCGAAACCTTTTGCATCATTGAACCATTTTACTACTCCTGTTGCCATAATTTTGATAATTTAATATATAAATGTAGTGATTTTTCATGGTTTAATGCATTTTCTGACCTCAGAATTCCAATAAAATCCATACAAATACCCAAAAAATGACCAAAAAAAGCCCATAATCCTTGATTATGGGCTAATATCTGGTTTTAAAAGTATTTTATACAGAAACAAGTACCCCTCTAAAAAAGCCTAAAGATTCTGCAATTCCAGCAACCGGATCGGTCATATCTTTTTCATATTCTATACTGCATACCCCTTTGAAGCCAATCTTTTTCAGTGCTTTTACTAATGCTGGAAAATCAATGACGCCCCTTCCTAATTCTATCGCTTTGCCTTCTTTAGCGGCCAGACTTACATCTTTAATATGCAGATCAAACAATCTGTCCTTATATTCCTTTACAGCTTTGTCTACGGCAGTTCCTGCTCTGGTAGCATGACCGATATCAATACAAAGTCCCATTCTTGCATCCATCGATTTTATTCTATCATACACATCTTTAGGACCCGGGTACAATGCATCTTCCGGACCGTGGTTGTGAATGGCCAGTTTGATATCATACTCTTTTACTTTTTCTTCTGCATAAGCCAATACATCATAGGATGGTACACCAACAATCATCGGCACACCCACCATTTTGGCATAACGAAATGCCTGGTCTACCGCTTCTTTTGTTTTCATGTAAATCACACCTACTGTATATACATTGATTCCCGCGTCTCTTAACTTAGCCAATGTGGTATTGATGGTTTCCTGCGAACTATTCAAAGGCAGATGAAATTCCTTCACGGATAGGTTTTGAACACCTACTTTTTTCATCATGGCAATGGACTTGTCCAGATCAAACTTTACAAAAGTGAAACCAGCCACGCCAACAGGTAAATCGCTCAAACTACCACTGGCACTGACAGGATTTTCGAAGGTATTATTTGCTTTACCTAAAACTGGCAATGCAACTGAACCAGCTAATCCCAGTGCTGTTTTTTGTAAAAAATTTCTACGTGATGACATCTTATTTGGTTTAATTGAACATTAATATGGTTTGCAATTTATACTTTGGGTTCCCATCCCTTTTCATATTCACGCCCCCAGAGTTTCATGGCTGCCGGATCATTTTTGATATGACCATTCGTTTGATCAATCTGTATGGTATGCCCTACTCTTTGTGCTATATTGCCCAATTGTACCCATAAGGTACTCTTATAACCAATGGCAACATCTGCATTGGGTGTTTTACTTAGTCGGATGCAATCCAGAAAATTAGACACATGAACAGCGTCCAGCATTTCATTTGGACTGGCCAGATTTCTTCCGTCTACTACAGCGTTTGATTTTACCTCTTTTAGTATCACACCTTTTTCATCAAAAATGGTATAGCCGTTATGTCCAGTTAGTAAAATACCCTTATCACCATAAAACATAACACCTCTGTCTGAGCCCTGCACTTTAAAAGAACTGCAACTTCTGCCCTCCCATAAAATTGTTGCGTTTGGTGTATTATAAGTTATGAGTTGCGTATCGGGCGTTTCCCAATCATCCTGGTAATAATACCTGCCGCCGGTTGAGTTAACAGCTAGAGGGTAATCTGCTTGCAGACCCCAGCGAGCCACATCTATTTCGTGGGTACCATTATTCAAAGCTTCGCCAGTTCCCCAATTCCAGAACCAATGCCAGTTATAATGTATCAGGTTGTCCTTG
>CALRUV010000080.1:0-14085 GCA_943371455.1 Chitinophaga pinensis
AATGAAGCTGGCTTAAAACAGGCAATTGCAGAAGTGCAGGCGCTGAAAAAAGAGTTTTGGTCTGATGTAAGAATTCCGGGAGTGATAGACGCCATGAATCCGGAATTAGACAAAGCCAACCGTGTTGCGGATTTCATTGAATTGGGCGAACTTATGTGTATTGATGCTTTGAGCAGAAACGAAAGTTGTGGCGGGCATTTCAGGGAAGAATACCAAACACCGGATGGTGAAGCATTGAGAGATGATGAGAACTTCATGTTTGTTTCAGCCTGGGAATATAAAGGAGAACACCAGTGGGAACTGCATAAGGAAGCATTGAATTATGAAATGATCAAACCAACACAGAGAAATTATAAGTAGCATTAATTACCTGTATTTACCGCAAAGGATGAGTAGAATTTGAAAGTGTGCTAATTTGAAAATTTAATTTTCAAATTAGGTGACATGCGGAATGATACTAGAAATGTGGTTGTAGAGAAATCAATTGAATTTTCTCTTTCAATCATAAGATTTACAGAAGTTCTTGAACAAGATGGAAAATTTGTCATTGCAAAACAACTGATGCGATCCGGCACTTCAATCGGGGCCAATATTCATGAAGCCCAGAATGCAGAAAGCAAAGCAGACTTCATCCATAAAATGAAAATTGCTGCCAAAGAAGCATCAGAAACTAAGTATTGGTTAACTCTTTGCGAAAAAAGTGACCACTACCCTTTTGAAAAATCATTACCGGAAAATCTCGAAGAGATTATCCGAATCCTCTCCAGGATCATTGCAACATCAAAGGGATATTAACTGTTTTCATTTTCAAATTTTCAAATTTTCAAATTTTCAAATTTCTATATGGAACATTACCACATGAATCTGAATCTAAAAGTCTGGAGACAGCAGAACACAAAATCGCAGGGTGCTTTTAAAATGTACCGTGTTGAAAATATTTCTTCGGAAATGAGTTTTCTGGAAATGTTTGATGTGCTGAACGAGCAATTAATAAAAACCGGTGATGACCCGATCACTTTCGATCATGACTGCCGTGAAGGTATCTGTGGATCCTGCTCTATGTATATCAATGGCAAACCGCATGGTCCATGGCAAGCCAATACTACCTGTCAGTTACACATGCGTGCTTTTAAAGATGGTGATACGATTGTAGTGGAACCCTGGAGAGCCAATTCTTTCCCTGTTATCAAGGATTTGATGGTTGACAGGTCAGCCTTTGATAGAATTATACAAGCTGGTGGTTTTATCAGTGTCAATACTGGTAATGCTGTTGACGGTAATGCCCTCCCTATTCCAAAAGACGAAGCTGATGCTTCCTTTGCAGCAGCCATGTGTATTGGTTGCGGAGCCTGTGTGGCTGCCTGTAAAAACAGCAGTGCCATGCTTTTCTTAAGTGCCAAAGTATCGCACCTGGCCTTATTACCACAGGGTGCCCCAGAAAGAAAAACGCGTGTAATGAATATGGTGGCTCAGATGGATAAGGAAGGATTTGGCGCCTGCACCAACACCGGTGCCTGTGAAGCAACCTGTCCGAAAGAAATTTCATTAACCAATATTGCACGGTTGAATAAAGAGTATTTAATGGCAGGGATTACTGCTGAATAGACCGAAAGGAAAGGAACATCGAATATCGAACAAGGACTTGCCCGCCGAAGCTTCAGCGTAGGTGGGATGTCGAAGTGATTTGTGGGTTTTGAATCGTGAAGTGAATTTTGAATGCTGAATAATTGAAGGAAACACAAGTTTAGCTCAACTCAAAACTCAAAATCCTAAACTCAAATCCCAAAACTCAAAATGTCCTACCAAATCCCTGCAAACACCAGCATTGGTCATGTTCATTTAAAGGTTTCCAATTTAGAGAAGTCGCTTGATTTTTACAAAGGACTATTAGGGTTTGAATTGATGCAGCAATACGGAACACAAGCGGCTTTTATTTCAGCAGGTGGGTATCACCACCATATTGGTTTAAATACCTGGCACAGTAAGGATAAGGGGCCGGCACCCGTAAATATGACTGGCTTATACCATACAGCGATTCTTTATCCAACCCGGAAAGGTTTAGCAGCCATCCTCCAAAGATTATTAGATGCAAAATATCCGCTAACAGGAGCTTCCGATCATGGTGTTTCCGAAGCTTTGTACCTGGATGATCCGGATGGCAATGGGGTGGAATTGTATTGGGATAAGCCAAAAGATCAATGGCCATTGACTGCTGAGGGAAAACTTGAGATGGTAACTGAAAGATTGGATTTACAGAACCTTTTGGAAGAACTCCACTAACCTCTAAATATTTAATGCCCAACGATTATTTTCAATTCAAACAATTCACTGTTCAGCAGGAAGATTGCGCCATGAAGGTTTGTACGGATGCCTGTTTGTTTGGTGCATGGGTGGCAACAAAAGTTAAAGGGTTTGACGCAAGCATTGAAAACGCTTTGGATATAGGCACTGGTACCGGCTTATTGAGTATGATGGTAGCGCAAGAATCAAATGTATCAGTAGATTCCATTGAAATAGATGAGAAGGCAGCATCACAAGCAGCCGCTAATTTTTCAAAAACGCCCTGGTATAAAAAACTAACCGTATTGAAGGGAGATGTAAAGCAATTATCTGAAAAAAAACAGTATGACTTTATTTTTTCCAACCCGCCATTTTTTGAACATGACCTTAAAAGCGAAGATGCCAAAAGAAACCAGGCTCTTCATGGAACTGAATTGCGTTTGCAGGAATTGCTTTTATCGATACAAAAACACTTAAATGCAAAGGGAAGGTTTGCAGTGTTGCTTCCCTACCATAGAAAAGTGGAATTCATAGAGATGGCAGTAGCTGCAGGTTTTCACCTGGAAGAATTGATTCAGGTAAAACAAACTCCCAAACACCCTTTTTTCAGGGCCTTCTTATTATTTAATCCAACAGACTGTTCTAGTGTTTGCCAAGATATCATTATCAAAGAATCTAACCAATATTCGCCTGCATTTACTGCATTATTGCAGGATTTTTATTTAGCCATGTAAAGCCAAATGCAATAATGGATTGATTATAAAATAAAATCAGTGCTTGGCATAATCTTCTAAATAATTGAAAGGCATGGTAAGTGCACCATCTTTTAATATAGTGGCTCTTTCAATAGTTGCGCTCCCCCCCTTTCTGATATCATCTAGCACATATTTGATCAATTGCTCCCCAAAGAATCTACTGGCATCTCGTGGTAATTCGTTGGGCAAATTACTCACCGCCATGATATCTATGCTTTCTTTCAAATAAGGGACTGTTTTTGATAAGAGCGCTTTGTCAACTCCATAAACAGGATCAGCTATAGTAGAATCGCCCAGATTGCAGGGTACACTTCCATTTTTATCATCAGAAATATCTGCAATGGTTTGTATCCTGAAATCCTTGTCCTGTATGTGTTTCAGCTCAAATAACCTCGGAACTTGTGCATCCCAGTAGATCCCATTCATGAGAATATCAGTATGTGAACAGTATTGATGGAACAAGCATTCATAGTCCGATGCATTTTCATGAAAATTTTCCCTGCTGTATTTGAAACTTGTTTTATGGCGGTAGAGATTATTACCTTTTAAATGAACATACACGGGATAATCAAAATCTCTGGAGAGGTATTCATCAGGTTCCACTTCCTGCACATCCATCAGGTTCATGATCTCTAAAATACCATGGGCTACTCTGCCACTGCCTGTTACGGCTATTTTAACAGGCGGTAATTTCAAACCAAAATAAGTATGAATCAGTTCGCGGTAGTCTTTAACACCTGATACCCTTTCCAAATTGAATGAACCTGTTCTTTTTCCATATGCCATGATCCCATTGTGTGCACCAACAATCCCGGCAAAAAATCCAAATCCAATGATGCGTTGCCCATCTTTGTGCTCCAGGCATTCATAATCAACCAGGGTAATTCCCTTGTCCATCAAGGCATGCATCATTTTTTGGTTATAGGGTTGCTTTTTCTTGGTATGCGAAAAAAAGAGATAAGTTTTCTTATTTAGCAAATCATCAACAGGAACTTCTTTAATGCCTAATATAAGATTACAGCTACAAAGATCTTCAGAAAGCTCCATTCCAGCCTGTACATATTCCTTATCGCTAAAACAACGGTGTTGTGAGGGTTGCACGATGATCCGGATATCGTCAAATTCTCGCATCAGCCATTTACATTGAGCCGGTGTAAGCGCCACTCGATTATCCGCAGGAACTTTTCCCTCTCTAATAAGTCCGATAACAAGCATTACTGTAATTTTAGGCAAGATACTGCATTGATGAATGGGTTGTTTTGAGTTAAAAGTTAAAAGTGAATAGTTAAAAGTGACTATTAACTTTTAACTATTCACTTTTAACTTCTAAAATCATACTATGAACTTTTTCGAACTATATCAAATCCCCATCACCCTTTCTCCTGATACTACTCAGGTTAAAAGCAAATACTATTCCTTAAGCAGGGAATACCATCCGGATTTTATGAGTCAGGCCTCGGAAGAAGCCCAGGAAAAGGGTTTGGAAATGTCTGCCCTTGTTAACCAGGGATATAAGTTATTAATGAATCCTGCTGCAACCATACAATATGTTTTAAAATTAAAAGGTTTGCTGGAAGAAGATGAAAAATATCAGTTATCGCCAGAGTTTTTAATGGAAATGATGGATTTAAATGAGCAGGCTATGGAAATGACAGAAAGCTCGGAAAAAGAATCGCTTACAAAAACCATTGAAAACCTTCAAAATGAACTTTATGCCGCGGTGGAACCAATTATTACAAATTATCAGGAAGGTATTAGTACCGAAAAAGAGCTGTTGCAAGTGAAAGAGTATTATTTCCGGAAAAAATACCTGAACAGGATTTTGGAGGGTTTGCGCTGATACTGTAATATTGCAACCCGTTTGAGACTGGAGATTTAAGTCTGGAGACTGGAATGAATTTTTCAACCCCAAACTCCAAACCCCAAACTCCAAACGCTTCTGCCCAGATGGCGGAATTGGTAGACGCGCTAGACTCAAAATCTGGTTATCGCAAGGTAGTGCAGGTTCGATTCCTGTTCTGGGCACACTGAAAATCAATCAGTTAGAAAGACTCACTTGGTGGGTCTTTTTTATTTTCAGGTGACTTGCAGGTGACAACTTTTGTTATTCTTTTTGCAATTATTGATGCGAGTGTGAAAGAACTTTTAATTAATTATCTATATCATAAATTTAAGATCGATTTTTCAATGATACACATAAAAAACCCTACCATCTAATCGTAGGTTGTTCACCAAAAGATAAAACCAATCATACTTTTTTTGCATTTTTATTATTCCACACACATCATTGTTTTTCAACGTGCTAAGGTGCAACTTTAAGAAAAGGCAATCAATGCTAAGCTAAATGAAAACTATCTTAATCCACGCCATTAGTCACAATCATTGCAAATCCTAAATAAAAATATCAGTAGTTTATGTTTCTATCTAACTATTTTTTCTAAAAAAACATTTAAAACTTCAACTAAAATTAAAATTATTATAACCCATTCTAAAACAACACTATTTCGATATTGAAGCAAATCTTTGAATAATTCAAGGTTTTCTTTCACAATCTGTAATGACTCCTGAATCGTACGAAAACGAGATTGAAGGTCAAATGTTTTCTTTAATCCAATATCTAATTTATTTAAATTTTCATCTTCCCATGTTGCTTCAGGAGAATCGAAAATATATAAGTTGCCGGCAATTCTGTTTTTTAGATTTAATGTTCTGCCAATATATTTCTTAAGTTCTTTGCCACCTAAAGCGATCTTTCCTTTCTTTTCTAATTCCTGGGTTTGATAATTAGTTCCCTCTAATAATAGATTCGTTTGTTGATCAAAATAGTCTAATGAGACACTTTGAGATACATTAAGCATGATTAGCCTAATTGCATCAATATTTGGTTTAGGTATTTCTATTTTATTATAGCCATAATTAATAGTTGGGGCATCAGTTTCAATATCAAATTGATCACTTAATCTCTGATCAAAATAATTTTTACAATAAGGTGTAATTAATTGAAAGAATACAGACATTTCTGTTTCATCGTAACCGAGAAAACAAATAATTCCATATTTAAAAACATAGAGATATTTAAAAGTATCCACATGATAAAATAATTCCTCTGAATCTGCAAAGTGTATATTTCCAGTGAATGCAGTTTTAAAAAGCTTGATATCGATACTATCCGCAACTTGAAATGACCATACTTTTAAATTCATGATACAGATTTAATAATCTTCCTAAAGTTACGATTAGTTATGTTTTGATATCTATCATGACTGTCAAATTTCTTGCACCTGAGAATTCCAAGTCTCCTCAATGATTGAATGTCAATTGGTATGATACAAAAGATTGAGGATTATACAAATCCTTAATCCAAAGAACGTCATGAGTTACAACATTCAGAACTATTCAGTTTGAAAAGAAGAATAAGCTCAATTTAGTGATCAACCAAAATGTCCTTTGACATAATTACGTGTCAATTCATTTTTCGGATCATTGAAAATTTGATTTGTATCACCCTGTTCAATGATTTCACCGAGATACATAAAAACGGTTTTATCGGCTACTCGTTGTGCCTGTTGCATATTATGCGTTACGATAACAATGGTGTAATCCTTCTTTAATTTTACAATCAATTCCTCAATTTTTAAAGTACTCAAAGGATCTAAGGCTGAACAGGGTTCATCCATCAAAATGACTTCAGGTCTAAGTGCCACGGCACGGGCGATACAAAGTCGTTGCTGCTGCCCGCCGGATAAACGGGTAGCGGGTTTTTGCAATTCATCCTTTACCTCATCCCACAAATAACTCTCTTTCAATGCACTCTCTATAATTCCCTTGCGGTTAGCTTTCGGAATATCATTTATTTTCAAACCATAATTGATGTTTTCGTAAATGCTTTTTGGAAAAGGATTGGCTTTCTGAAAAACCATTCCGATTCGCCTGCGCACCTGAGTTACAGAAAAATTTTTTTCATAAAGATCTTGTTTCTCAAGCATAATTTTTCCCTCAATTCTTACATCAGTAGAAAAATCGTGCATCCGGTTGAAACTACGTAACAAGGTACTTTTCCCACAGCCGGAAGGTCCGATCAAAGCTGTAATCTTATTTACAGGAAAAGCTACTTCAATGTTTTTTAATACCTGTTTACTGCCAAACCAAAGGTTAAGCGATTGTGCATAAAGTTTAATAGGATCATCATTCATTCTTACTGTTTTTATACCGGATATAAAATGCGGTGAGGTTTAACAGGAAGACAACTATTACCAATACAAGAGCCGTTGCATAAGCCAGTGGTCGCACCTGTTCTATAGCCTGGTGTTGGGTTGACAACATATACAAATGATAAGGCAAGGCCATAAATTCCTGATTGAGGAATGAACTTGGATTATTGATATAAAAAGCCACACCGGTAAAAAGGATCGGAGCCGTTTCTCCGGCAGCCCTGGAAAGTGTCAATACTACACCTGTCAGTATGCCAGGTAATGCAGAGGGAAGTACAACATCCCTGATGGATTCAAATTGCGTAGCACCTACAGCGAGCGCCGCCTCTCTTGTACTGGAAGGAATACGTCGCAAAGCTTCTTCAGTGGTTGTGATGATATAGGGAAGCGAAAGAAGGCCAAGGGTAAAGCCGGCAGATAACAAGGAAGTCCCCATTCGTAAACCCTGCACAAATAGGGCCAGTCCAAACAATCCATAAATAATGGAAGGCACACCTGCTAGATTGCGAATACATGCACGAATCAATCGGGTGATCCAGTTATCAACTGCATATTCATTTAAATAAATGGCACAACCTATCCCAAATGGGGTAGCAATCAGGGCTGTGATCAGGGTTAACAAAACAGTGCCGGTGATGGCGGGCAGGATACCTCCTTTTGTCATTCCTTCCTGAGGAAGCGAACTCACAAACTCCCATGACAGAGAGGAAGCACCCTTACTGATAAGATCCCAAAGAATCACCACCAGAAAAAAACAAACTGTGCCGGTACAGAGCAATAAAGTACCCCATTCTACCAAAGGTGTCAGCTTCTTCATCATGCGGCCTGATATTTTCGATATTTATTAACGTAATGCTCTCCTACGAGGTTGACAACCAGCGTGATCAAAAATAATACAGCAGCAATAGCAAATAAGGCATAATAATGTGTAGTCTGATAAGGAACCTCTCCCATTTCAATGGCGATGGTAGCGGTGATGGTTCGAACGGAATGAAAAAAATCTTTTGGAAAAGCAGATGCATTACCTGTCGCCATCAGGACCGTCATAGTTTCTCCGATTGCCCTACCAACCCCTAGCATAACTGCAGCCAATATTCCGGGAGCAGCTGCGGGTATAGTTACTTTCAGCAAGGTTTGCCACTTACTGGCACCCACGCCATAACTTGCCTCTCTGTAGGTATCTGGTACACCATGTAGCGCATCTTCAGTAACTGTGATAATAGTAGGCAGTGACATTATAGATAAAAGGATGGCACCATTCAATGCATTTAAACCATTGGATTGTCCGGTTAATTGCGCAATACCTGGCCCTAAAACCACAATGCCTAAAAATCCGATAGCAACCGAAGGAACCGCTGCCAGCATTTCAATCACCGGCTTTAAAATATTTTTCAGTCTTTTTCCTGCATAATCAGATAAAAAAGCAGCCGTGCCAATACCCAAGGGAATAGCAATAAGCATAGCACCAATGGTAACCAGAGTGGTACTTACTAATAGGGGCAAAATTCCATAAGTGGCGGTAATACTCGAAGGGTTCCATTGGGTACTTGTAATAAAATCAAATGGTTTAACCTTGATAAAAAAAGCAATTGTATTCCACAAAAGCATAATGAAAATACCACCCAGGATAAGGATCACCAAAAGCCCGGTAGTTCTGAATATCAGTTTACTAATATTATCCATCCTTTCTCTTACTAATAATTTCATATTTGATTTAATTTTCAGGAATAATATAATAACCCGAAGCCTTAATAATTTTTTGTCCGGCTAAGCTTTTTTCAAAAGCAATGAAAGCTGCTACCTTATTCCATGAGCTGGCGGCTATAAATTGATACAAAGGCCGTTGAAAATAATAACGCCTTTCCAAAATCGCTTTCTCATCAAGGGGTGATACTGCAGTACCTCCTGGCATTTCAGCGATCTTCAATACTTTTATATCCTGACCACCACCCCCTTGAAGGATATAACCTGCTCCCACATAGCCAATACCCGAAACATCCATCCTTACCCCTTCCAAAATTTGGGCGTTCCCATTCATTTCTTTGGCCTCACGGCTGAAAGAAACATTTAATTTTTTACTCACAAATGAATGCGTTCCGGAATTACTTTGCCTTCCGTAAATATTTACAGGAATATCTAATCCGGTTATATTTTTCCATGTTTTAATTTGACCGCTTAAAATTTTGGTTAAGGTTTCTACGTCAATTGAGTCTATCGCAAATTTTTTTTGAACAACAAAGGCAGTGGCGTCCTCTGCAAAAACAACTGTACGAATTTTAATGCCCCGCGCTTTTAACATACTGTCTTCATCAGCATTCAGTGGCCTCGATGAATTGGCAATATCCGCCTCCCTGTTCAATAAGGAAGCGATACCCAAACCTGAACCGCCTCCGGTAATAGCAATACTAAAATCATCCTGGATCTTATAAAAATTTTCGGCAAGGCTCACAGCAAGATTAACTTCTGTATCTGAACCTTTCATTTTGATGGTTTTTTCGTTATTACTGCAGGAAAATAAAAGCAGAATAAATAAATATACCTGGCACTTCATAAAGAATGATGAGAATAAAGATAAATTTAGCGACAATTAAATGGTTGAAACATTAAATCAATGTTATTCATTCACATCATACTAAAATATTTGTTTCAAAAGCTACAAAATCTGTAAAGAACCAAATCTCCTTCTTGAATTAATAATTCATTTTAAAATTTTGGTGATACTAAATAACAATTTGATAATCTTGACGCTAAATTTTTGAATAAAATTCAAATTTGGTAATTCCGAATTGTGCATTACCTGTGAAAAATCTGCAACTAGATATGCATAAACTGTGCATAGTAACATTT
This sequence comes from Chitinophaga pinensis, assembly GCA_943371455.1. Classification (GTDB taxonomy): domain Bacteria; phylum Bacteroidota; class Bacteroidia; order Chitinophagales; family Chitinophagaceae; genus Sediminibacterium; species Sediminibacterium pinensis_J. The sequence goes on from CALRUV010000080.1 coordinate 10,094, forward strand.
TGGTATTAAATATGTAATAATTTAATAACAATTTTACATTGAATCAATACGGAATTTACGCAAAATTAAAAGAAGATCAACTTGTTTCGAAATAGCTTTATCTAAAATGATAATCCTTCAACCAATGGATGGTATATAAAGTAACAATAGCAATTATGAAAATTATTTCAAGCAGTTTCCCCAGCGTTTTTGAAACATCCTTTGGTAATACTGAAAACTCAGCCAAAGATTTGCTAAATGGATTGAGAATCAAAAAAGATAATAGTTGGTATATGGTAGGCAACCTCGCTAAAAAAGGCGGTGTGAATCCTCAACGAATTATCAATGCTTCACCTGTAGAAATCGGCTATGAAATTTTGTTCCGTTCTGCCATGGTAAACCTTGCGTCCAGGTTTCAGGGCCCACTATGCATTACCACAGGCTTCCCCCTTTCTACCTATAATGCTTACAAACAGCAGGCAGAGGCTTTTCTACATAAAAAACATTTCCTGCTGGAATATGATACCCGCACATTTAATACAAACGGCGATGTACAGCGGGTTACTTTCGACCTGGATACATTTGAAGTGATTCCGGAAATTGTAGGTTGTATTATAGGACTGAAAAAAATACTCGCTTATAAAGCACCTTCTAATTTTATCGTAATCAGTCTTGGATTTGGTACGGTAGAAGGGGGCATGGTCTCTGATGAAGGACTGGTACACCGCACCTGTTTTAGCTCACACGGCATCCAGTATGCAGTAAGTAACCTCCAAAAAGAGTTGTCAAAAAAGTATTACCTCGAAATGAAGAATATTCACCAGATGGATGATGCTTTTATGAAAGGGAGTCTTGTTATAGACCGCAAAAGAACCGATATCACTGAATTGCGAAAACAGATTTTGCAGCAATATTACAGGGAAGTCGTTTCACCGTTGATGCGAAATTATTTTAATGATTTGGATTTTGAGAATTGTGAAAAAATATACCTGATGGGCGGGGGAGCAAATTACGATGAAATTTCAGACGCATTTAAACAAGAATTTCACGGAACCATCCCTGTTGAACTAGCTCCGGAACCAGAAAAACTGGCAAGCATTGGTTACCTATACAACTCGTTGAGAATTTCAGGACAATTCCCGGCTAAATGTGCAGGCATTGATATTGGCAATGCTTCTACAGTGATTTCTATTTTCGAAGAAGCCTAAATTCCTGTCTATGCTGTTTTTTTTTGCCTTATTTCGCATACCTAAAAATATCCTCATTAAAGGAAATGTGCAATCATCCCGCTCCTGTATACTACATGGAAAAATTGAAGGTTCACTTCATTGCGATAAAACAATAATGATCAAAAAAGGCGGACAGGTAGAAGGAAATATCCATGCAAAAAAAGTAATCATACAGGGTTTGGTATTAGGTGATGTACATGCAAGTAAACTGCGTGTCCTAACAGGAGGACAGGTACGAGGTAAAATTTTAGCTGGTAATGTCTATATAAATGAAAAAGCATTGGTCGAAGACGTTGAATCTGTGAAGACAACTGAAGTTTTAGAGGTTGCAAAGACAAACAACCAGAAATGGTTTTGATCAATATCTAATTTAAACAGGGAATAGAAACTACTTATCCTCCTGTAATCATAACATTATATTATCAAAAATTTAATGGTTGATTTGTGTTTGAACTTTAACTGACAGAAAACCCATATAGGTAAGCAATTGAAACTTTTCGTAGAATACTATTTAGTTTATGTCACTAGTGTCCGGCAAAAATAGTTAACAGTTCTTTGAAAGTCTTGGTATATCTGTGTTACATAGTAAAATAGGTCGGTGACGATTTGAAATAGGTCATTTCATAACTTACTGTAAATAAGTTTGTTTATGAATAAGGGCGAATATGTTTTTTCTCAAATTGTCACTTTTCTTCCTGCACGCATTTTTTATCGATGTGTTAGTGCAAAGTAATTGAAGTAAATAAACTGTTCACAATTATAGTTCGAAGTATCCAAAACACTAACAAAATATGGGTAAAGGAACGGTTGGTGTAAATTTTGGACCATTTTCAACAGGTTTCGAGATGGAGCAACAATTACATCAATAATTGACCATACAAGTAAACCAATTTTGAAATATCTTTCTTTAAAAGATTTTGGGTTAAATAGGGCTAATATGACAATTAACTATTTTTACTATTTCATTTAGGGTTATTCGATTAATCAAATAAAAAATGGGGAAAATTATTCTACTCATCGGTCTTACATTTTTTTGCCTTACTGCTTTTAAAAAAATTGAAAAACAATCAGCACCCTTAAAACCCAACATTGTATGGATTGTTTGCGAAGATATGTCTCCACATTTGGGATCTTATGGCGACAAACTGACTAAAACACCTAATCTCGATCTCCTTGCTGCAGAGGGTTTAAGATATACCAATGCCTTTACAACTGCGGGCGTTTGTGCACCAAGCCGAAATGCAATTATTACAGGACGTTACCAAACCGCAAATGGTGGGCATCATATGAGAACCACCGCTGCCTCAAAACTTGCAATAGAAGCATATCCAGATGGGTTCAAACCTTATTCCACCTTACTACCTGCCGACGTACAGCCTTATCCCTATTATTTAAGACAGGAAGGTTATTATTGCAGCAATAATTCAAAGGAAGACTATCAGTTTGAAAGTTCACCTATGATGTGGGATGAAAGCAGTAATAAAGCCCATTGGAGAAACAGAAAAGATAAATCACAGCCCTTTTTTTCCATTTTTAATTTGATGGTTACGCATGAATCGCAAGTATGGGCAAGAGATAAGGAACCACTGCTGGTTGATCCTAAAAATGTAGAAGTTCCTCCCTATTATCCGGATGACAGTATTAGTAGAAAAGTGATAGCCCGTTTTTTAACCAATGTAATGTTGATGGACAAACAAGTGGGTAATATCATTCAAGAACTCAAAGACGATGGTCTCTATGACAATACCATTATTTTCTTTTATAGCGATCATGGGGATGGCTTACCTTATGTTAAAAGAGAGTTGCATCATAGAGGTTTGCGGGTGCCATTGATTATCAAAGCTCCTTTTCTGAAAGGAGGCAGTACCGATGACCACCTCATTAGTGCCATTGATTTTGCGCCTACCTTGCTGTCTTTGGCAGGTATTCCTATCCGAAAATCTATGCATGGTCAAGCTTTTTTAGGAAAACAAAAATCGCCAAAAAATCGCACTTATATTTATGGAGCAAGAGATCGTATGGATTCAGAAACAGACCGTGTGCGGTCAGTAAGTGATGGGCGTTTCAACTACCTGCGTTATTATATGCCTAAATTGCCTTTTTATCAAAATATCCGATACCGCTTACAAAACCCCTTGATGCCGCATTTGTTAAAGCTACGCGACGAGGGAAAGCTCAACGCTGATCAAATGCAATGGTTTAGGTCTACAAAGCCCGATGAAGAATTATTTGATACCCAGACCGATCCGTTTGAATTGAATAATTTGGCTACAGATCCGCAATATGCCACGAAGCTTAAAGAATTAAGAACAGCACACGAAAAATGGCTGAAAGACTATACTGACTTAGGTACAATGCCAGAAATGGAGATGGTAGCCCAATGGTGGGAAGGGAAAGAATTTCCTCCAGAAAATACGGAACCCATTATTGCATTCAAAGGAAATAAAGTAACACTAAAATCAAAAACCAATGGAACAATTTTAGGATATCGTAATTCTGAGAAAGACAGTTGGACAATTTACAAAAAGCCATTTTATTGCACAAATGGAGATTCTCTGTTTGTTGTAGCACACAGAATTGGTTACAATAAACCTTTATTCAAAAATGTACACCTTTCCAGTTCAGTGATTCGTTAAACGGATAACGCAAGAGCAAAACATCAGCTATTCAATAACAGTTTGCAACAATCGGGTATCATTGAAGAAAATAAATTCGTATTGAAATAAGTTTATTTGTACATCGCTGATGTTTAAAATACTTTTTTGTTAGTTTACCATCCAATAT
>CALRUV010000081.1:0-13967 GCA_943371455.1 Chitinophaga pinensis
AGGAGCTAGCCTATGAACCAGGTACCGACAAGTTTTATTTTAAAGATGTAACCGATGTTTTTACTAATGATATCAATGGTCATTTTGATTTTACCAAAGGAAAAAATTGGGTAGCGGTTTTGAAACACATTAAGCAAACCTATCAATTCAACAGAACAATACTGCTTACTTTATCGCATGGGGCTGCGGTAGGTTTATCACCACATATAGAATCAACAAAAAATAAACTGGTCATTTCCAAAAGCAGTGTGCTGTTTGTTCCTTCGAAGTACTTTGATCTTGTTGACAAACAAAGACGTTTTGTTGAGAGCGAGGTGCTTTCCATTAATGTGAACGGCAACAGAACCAATTATCAGCATATTTCTGTAACGCCAGGCAACTCATGCAGGAAGTTAGAGGTTCTCTGGATCTCAGAATTAGCCGACGCGCTGAAAGAGGGATTTGGTAATCGAAAAATTGACCTTATACTAATGGCTAATTGCTATATGCAGACCTTCGATACCGGATGGCTTTTGAGGAACCAGGCAGAATACCTGGTAGCGCCTGAAACAGGCATGGCGGCCGATGGTTATAATTTATCTGCTTTGTTGCAAAGGCTTCATGATAATCCGGAAATTAACACTGCCGAATTAGCGAGAACTATTATCCCGGATCTTAAAAAGAAATGGAAAGATGAAGGCCTTGATGAATATTTGGATATGCTGGGGATTTTTGCAAACAAACTTGAATACTATCCTATTTTGAAATTCTTTTTTGAAAAAATTTCCGGCCAAATTATTGGATGCAGTCACGAAGAGATGCTGAAGATCAGGGAAATAAGGGATACATATATACAGAGCGTGTCCAATGATCCCCCGGACTTTGGTGGAGACGGCTCTGCAACTGTTGAAACGGTGGATCTTAACCATTTTTTTGGCTTGTTACTACCTGTATTTCAGAATAACCCCTCCTTAAAATCACATATCACTATCTTTTGTGCCATCACAGAAATGGCCGTGGTTTGCAAGCATATTGGCCAGGGATTTGTTGATCATGACAAAAAGTATGCGCTAAAATACAATCTGAATGGCATCTCCATTTTCCTTCCAACCCTTCAACAGATAGAGGTTAATACGCGGATAATTAATTGTGCTTTCTTTGGCACAGAAAATATAGAACCCCCTGGCGGGGTTAGGGACCAGGATATACTTGGAGATTTCGTTTCTAGTTCACAGTGGGATGAGTTCATTTATCGGTTCTTCACTGAAAAAGAAAAGTAAAGATAATATCAGGCCGACCTCCTCGTCAGCCTGATATTCTTAAAGGCAGTGTTAGCTTCCCACCTCTGGTGGAATTTTCCCCCCCAAAATGAAAGACTCTAGTGTTCTAGTTGCTGTCCCTGTTTTAACGATTTCCATAAATACCCTCATTGCCCCTGGGCCAGCCTGGTTTCGACGGAAAATTAAAGAGTAGCCTGATCCTGATTCGGCGCATTCATCACCAAAGGTTACCATTTTGCTATAGGCCAAATCCGCTGGAAAATAAGCATCACGGGTTGCATCCCATGGACATTTTGGTTCTCTACCAGTAGGTGGCAGCGTCGACTTCAATTCTATTCTGTGGAGAAGCGTTTGAGATACTTTTTGTCTGATCTCGATAAAAAACTTTCCATTTTCTATTTCTTTCGCCAATATAACCGTGTAATTGGTGTCGCCCGGGGCACGGTTTTTTCCCACTTCTAATATTCTGTTTTTTAATAGGTTAGCTGGCGCGTAACGACGACATGTTAATGATGCCTGGTTAGTAGTATCTGCTTGCTCGTATCCATCTGTAACTACAGCCTTTGCATTTACTGCATCAACTGCTTTTTCCTCCTTTGTATTACAGGAGAAAAATACCGCTATGGTCAAAAATACGAGCAATGACCCAAATCGGGCGCTTGTCAATACTGTCGGTTTTGTGTTTTGCATATTAGTGGGTTTTGGTTTAGAAGATTGTGGTGAAGGAAAAAAGTCATTACGTTTATCCCTTGCAAATGTTTGCCGATTCTTCAGGAATTTTACCTGTATTTTTCTACAACGCACATGGGATTTTTCCCGCCGGCAGCTTTCAACATTACACAAACTACCAATCCCAGCTCCTGGCAGCGGGTATAATCCCGGACAATCTATTTTCACACGGGTGGGGAAAATCCGATACCGTTAGCAGAAAACTATATGTACAAGAGCAATAATTAATTTTAACTGTAATCATTTACTAGAACAGTCTATTGGATTCTTAAATAAGAAACCTGTGTGAATGAAGGAGCGGCTGTTCTGGGGGGAATGCTAGGCGCTCCGGTTTTTTTTACGCTGCTATAAATATATAATAAGCCGGGGGAATTTTCACAATAGCCCAAAAGAAAAATCCCATTTTCCCTGAGAGTATACTTACGGATTTTGTGAAGGTATAATCCCATCAAAGGAAATCTAATGCAGCATAAGAAAAAAGCAACCACAGGAACAGAGATCGAGATCATTAGAATACAATTGGAGGTACATGGCGTTGTACTCAGCAGGCTGGTCAATGAACTATACAGCAATATCGGCCAGATGATGAGCAGCACCAAGATGCTGATTGGAATCACTGAGCGCAAATGGACCCCGCCGCCCGAAACACTGCTCGAAGCACATGAAACCATTGCCAGGGCCATTGAAGACCTGCGCGATCTGTGCAGGCCACTGAGCAATAACTGGCTGGCTGATTTCCTCTTTGTGGAACAACTCACTGCAGAACTAATATGCATCAATCAGGACCATCCTGGTTTGGTGGTTTGCACGAAAATGCAGCTGCCCGAAAAGCTGTCAACTGCCTGCCAGTTGATCCTTTTCAGTATTGTACAGGAAGCGGTCTATAATGCATTGAAACATGCTTTCGCAAAAAAAATAGAGATAACTGTTGTTTATAACACGCAAACACTTTCGCTTTCGGTATCCGATAACGGAGCCGGGTTCTGCCACTCCCCGGAATTGATAATCGGAAGGGGCATGCGAAACATGCAGCTGCGCGCCGCATTACTGGGAGGAACGATCGAATGGAAGAGCAGCGGCCAGGTTAAAGGCAGTTTAGTTATCTTACAGGTACCAATTATCAATCACCAAACAGTATTCACATGGCCATCACCATAGCAGTAGCCGATGATCACCGCTTGTTCTTGAAATCACTGGGGGCGCTAATCGCCAATTACCCGGGGCTGTCCATCGTAGCAGAGGGAATAAACGGAAAGGAATTGATCGATCGGATGGCGGCACTTCCTGCTTTGCCCGATATCATTATCATCGATGTTAACATGCCTACCATGGATGGGGAAGCTACCGCCAAACATATCCATGAAAAATACCCGGAAGCCAAAATAGTGGCGTTGTCGATGAAAGATGATGACCGCTCTATCATCAAAATGATTCGCGCGGGATGTTGCGCGTACTTGTTAAAAGACATCCATCCCGATGAACTGGAGAAAGCCCTACACGAGATTCATAGCAAAGGATCCTATAACGCAGATACGGTCAATATCAACTACAGACGTTTGCTCCAATACACGCAAAAAGAAGAAGCCCTGAACATCACTGAAAAAGAACTCCAGTTTCTTCAGCTGGCCTGTTCCGATCATACCTATAAGCAGATTGCATCGGATATGAATATCTCTGTAAGGTCGGTTGAGGCCCACCGCGAATGCCTGTTCCAGAAACTGAATGTGCAAAGCCGTGTAGGAATGGCACTGGAGGCGTTAAGAAGAGACCTGGTTAAGTTATAAATCAAACTGGGGTGCTGATCTCCATGAACTTCGCTCGGCCACTAAATTATTTGAAAATAAATTCAAGATTTGCACCCTAATAATTTTCGAATGGTGCACGGGAATTGCCTTTATCATATTATTCCTAATCCCGAAGAGATAGATTACGCATCGAGGATTATTTGTGATTTTTTTATCTCAAGGATTTTTAAAGCTTCCTTGTTATGATCCCTTTGAATCTGATTTGTTGGGCGCGAGTATGAGAAAATACCAGTGGTGATTCGTTGACCAACCTGTTTATCTATTTCAATTTTGTATTAGATTTTTGATTTGACTTCGAATAAGTTTTTGCAATTGAAACCGCCATAAAACACGATTAACGGATGATTAATCCGTATCAATATTAAATGTCATACTACGTGTCAAGCCGTTTGCCGTTTGCGTGCCGAAACCTTAGTGAATAAGCGGGAAAAAGTGGCAAAAAAAGATTGTTAAAATACAAAATCTGTTGATTATCGATGATATTCAACGGGTTTGAAGTGCCCAGAACAGCAATCATTCCGGCACTATATTAAGATCACCTGAATTTAAGTCTAGCCACCATCTTGTTATAAGTTAATGAATTCTTCAAAACATCTTCATTAACTCCTCCATATCCTTCTTCACCTTGGTATTCACGATTTTAGCATAGATTATCAAATTCTTCATACCAGAGTGACCGATTATTTTGCCCACAGACTCTAATGGCACCTTATTAGATAAAGTTATTGTTATTGCAAACGTATGGCGGACCAGGTGCATAAATAGAGGCTTATTAATATTTTCTTTGATTGCTAGCTCTTTTAGAGAGAATTTTAATTTCTGATTAGAAAGAATCCGCTACATATAATCTTTAGAACTTCTTGTTGATGAATACTTAATCTTGAAATATTCTACTAAGGTCAATTGGGTACATAAACCTATACACCCGATTTGTGTTTGTGGTTTTCAATGTATTTAGTACAATACAATTCTATTTTGAAATGAGACCTTGTAAAGTAGTTCTGTCACCTTAGGAAAAACGTTTTACTACTTTAAGAAGTAATCGATTTCCAAACTCTAATCAGTCTGTCAGCAATAACTTGAAACGAAGAACAAAAGTTCATTTAACTTCTGAATCTAAAATTTCCCAAACCTGAAGTTATCGGTTCGTGCTATTGAAAGTCAATTTTGTGAGACTTCAAACTTTTACTAATATCTGTAAGTTTTGGTTAGGTGATCTGAAATCTTTTTTAATTTGTTCTGTCGCATCATTGTGTTTTAAGGAAAAATTAAATGTGTTTGCGAATGCAGTAGTAATTAGGATGTCATCAGCTTCTAAGATATTCGTCATAAGTTGATTTACTGTTAATCCCAAAATAGATAAGTTGCAGAATGAAAAGACTTGCTGACGCAGTGCCTAAACTATAAACAAAACGGTAACTGTCTTCTTGGATTTTATTTTCGTAAAAGAATAAGAAAAGGTTTCCAAAAAGAATTGGCAAGTCACAAAGGAGTATTGTGTCCAAATAAACAGAATAAATATTTGAAAGATTAATCTCTTCTCTTTTAGTTACGAAACCACTTTTTGAAGCGGAATAGGCTGACCAAAGAATAACTAAATCAACAAGAAATAAGCAAATTAATATCATTAAGTCAGTGAAGAAAAAGGAACCGGATTTGATAGTGTCATTTAGAACATTATCAAACGATATTCTACTATCAAATAAGCGTAGTCCCGAAAAAATAAAGGCTGCACCAAGAAATATAAATGAAATAATAAAGTTTCTAGAAAAGCTTCCTTTTGTGTTTCTGTGATTAATCAAACCAAATAGGTATGGAAGATGAAATATACCATACATTAAACATGTCCAAATTATCATTATTAAACTTACAGGTCGTACAATTGCAAATTCGTGATACATGTGTGAACCTCTGAATGGAAACCACTCCAAAACCTTCTTGTCAATAAAATTGTTACCAAACACACTAAAGCAGATTAGGGCACTTAAACTTACATAAGGTAGTAATTGTAACCAAAAGCCAAACGATTTACTTTGTCCTTTTAAAAAATCAAATAAGAGGTGTTTTGAAGATGTAAAGTTTGTTTCAAGTGCTAAAGACTTTTGAATCTGAATCGATATTTCTTTATTAAATATTTCCGTATTAGAGTCTATTTTAGGTTTAATCTTTATCTCCTTAAAGTTTGAGCAATAAGCAAACATATCATTATAAACTTTAGAGTATCCAAATTCTTCATAGCGTTTGTTTAGTAGAATAAATGTTCCATGAAATTTGAAAAAGTTTTTGCAAACAAGGTTGGCATCATCAGTTTTCGAATCGTTTAAGCAATTGAGGGTACTTTTCAATGCAGAAAAATCTATGGTTTCTGAAATAATTAAATCCAAATTGTGGGTGCAATGCTTTTCAAATTTTGTAGGGTATTCTAAATCAGTCAATTTACAGTTTGAACTCTCAACATTATAGGTTGTTCCTCTAAATACAATTGTCGACTCTGAATACATTAAGTTTGTATTAGAGATAATAAGAATTCGTATTGTCTTGTTGTACTTCATTTCTTCTTTGTAAATTCCATATATTGATAAATTTTGGGAATAAATCGTGTTGTACAAATCACTTCATCATAATCTTTCAAGGTCATTTCTTTAGATTTAGCAAGTTTAAAGTAATCTGCTAACGAATATAGAACACTGGCATATTTTAGCTGATTTGAGGAAGCGTTTCCTAAATCAATTGGTTGAAAAAAATAGGGAACTTTACCTTGTGCCTTTACTTTTTCATACATAACAAGATTCTTTTTAAAATCTTCATAGGTATCGCTTATTGCAACAACTAAATATGTTATGTCAATAGTTGTAATGATTAAACTGCCATTTTCATTTAGCGTTTTGTATGAGTTTTCAAATGCTGGCGGGAAATCGGCAATTTCAAAGAAGCTAAAGTTATTGAAAGCAAAATCAGCCTTGTTTAAATACTTATTATCCAACGGCATTTCTAAATCTGCTAATACAAATTCAAAATTGCTATTTGAGTATTTTCCTTGCAAATACTCAATAAATTTTTCATTGAAGTCAATTCCAACATATTTTACATTTATGTTTAACTCTAAAATGAAGTCAATAAGCCAACCATTTCCACAACCAAAATCAAAAATGGTGCATCCGTCAAATAATATATCCTTTAGTTTTTTTCTAAATAATTCTTTAGTATCCTCAACTTGACGCAACGGGGAGTGTAACCAATATTCAGTATTAGCTAACCAACATTCATGATTCTCTTTTTTAAAAAGGGTTTTGTCGTCAAGCATTTTTATCATTTTGTCTTGCTTTCATGATACCAGTTTACAAAAGTGTTATTTACAGATGTTTTAAAGTTGTAGTTCTGCAACATACCAAACTCTTTTAGTGTTGCTGCCATATTATCCCAGTCTTCTTTGTTTGATGTCAGTGCTTTTCCATTTGCTCCTTTGTAATAGTCAATGCCCTTTATTAACGATTGTAGTTCTCTTTTTGTATCAATCGTCTTGTCAAATGCCAAGAGATAGTCAATACTTTTTTGAGGATTTGCCAGTGCCAATTCCCAACCTTCACATAAAGAACTTACAAATCGTTGAACTTCCTCTGGGTGGTCTTCAACAATCTTCTTTGTTGTAAAGTAAACTGTACCTACAAAGTGTACTTTATTATCTTCTGGTCTTACAGTAGTATATTTTATTCCATTTTTTTCAAGTGTTACTGTTTCATCATTATAAAAAGCGGGTCTCACATCGTAAGCGCCAGTTAGGAATGTAGCCATGTCCCAGGGTGCTTCTACTTCTTTTATTTTTGTTGTATCAACACCACTACTTTTCAAAAGTGCTTTATACATAAAGTATACAGAAGTTCCATTTTGTACTCCAATAACTTTTCCTTCAAAGTCCTTAGGCGTATAAATTTTCTTTTCCTCCCTTGCAATAAAGCATCCCAAAGATTTGTAGTTAATTGTTCCGATTACAACTAAATCTGCACCCTTTTCATTAGCTTCTAAAATTTGGTCTGCGCCAGCAATTCCAAAAGTGTTTTGTCCACTCAAAACCAATTTGATTGGGTCAATGTCATCTGCTCCAGCTTGTAGTGTAATGCCAATGTTGTTCTTTTTGCCAGTTTCGTTGATTGCAAATAATTCTCCTGCATAACCTGCATTTGGAAACCATTGCTGTCGAAGAGTTACTTTCTCTAATCGGGTTGATTCCGCCTGTTTATCTTTGCAGCCTAACTGACAATTCACCAAAAAAATGGTAAGTATTATGAAAGTTCGAAGTTGAGGTTTGTTTGCCATGATATGATTTGTTAATTATTGTTTCTGATTGTTTATATACCATTTACCAATTCTTTTTTCAATAAGAAAAACTATAATATAAAATAAGCCACCTAATAAGCAACCGAAAAATATTGAGTTAATCATAAGTTCAGCATCCAATCGTTTTGCTGCTAAAAATAAATTTTTACCTAACCCAACTTCTGCTCCATTGAACTCTGCAACAATAGCACCAACAACTGCCAATGTAGAACTAACTTTTAGCCCTGAAAAAATATATGGTGTTGCCAAAGGAAAATACAATCTTTTAATCTTTACTGAAGGAGAAGCATTATAGATATTGAAAAGATTGTGATAATTCTTTTCAATAGAGTTTACACCTGTCGCTAAGTTTACAAAAATCGGAAAGAAGCACATTAAACTTGCCATAGCGATTTTTGATTTTAGTCCTATACCCAACAATACGATAAACAAAGGTGCAAGAGTTACAATTGGGATAACTTGAGATACAATCATAATTGGAAGAACAAACTCAAACAGTTTGCGATTAAGCAGACAAATAAAAACTAAAACGAAACTGAACAGAATAGCAATCAAAAAGCCTGAAAGACTTTCGTAAGCGGTAAAACCGACTGATTCAAAAATTAAAGATGAATGTGATTGAAAGTATTGAAAACTTTGCGAAGGATTTGAAATTAACAATTTTAGATTATTGTTTTCAAAGGTGGCAAATTGCCAACATAACAATAACAACAAAGTAATGATTGTATAGAGTATTGCCTTTTTCAAAATCAGTTGTTATATGATTGGTAGTTTTCTAAAATCATTTCTTTCAATTTGTGAACTTCAATATATGTCGGTGAATTGTTTGTTACTTCTTGCTGATAAATTATTGTACCATCATAGCCAAGTAAAATTATTTTATCTGCAATTTTTAAAACTTCTTCTAGGTCATGGCTTACAATTAAAACAGTTGCGTTATTTATTTTTTGAAGTTGTATCAACTCTTCGTAGAGCTTGTTTTTCCAACCAATGTCCAATGATGAAAATGGTTCATCCAATAAAAGCAGTTCGGGATTGGTGATAAAACTTCTTGCCAAGGCAACTCTTGTTTTCATCCCTCCGCTTAGTTCATGAGGATATGTTTCTTTGAAATTTTGTAAACCTACCAATTCAATTGTCTTTTCACTAATTGTAGTTGCATCTATGTTGAGTATTTTAAATGGCAGATTAATGTTTTGCCAGACGTTCAGGTTTGGCATTAGTGTCGGTTCTTGAAACATGAACGAGAACTTTCCGCTTGCCTTCAAACTGCTTACATTTTGATTTTCAAAGGAAATTTCTCCTCTTAAATTTTTCTTTTGTGTTGCGTCTAAAAAATCCGCAATTACTTTGAGAAGTGTTGACTTTCCGGTGCCACTTACTCCAATAATACCTAAGGTCTTTCCTCGCTCTATAATGAAGGAAATGTTTTTCAGAGTTGACTTCAGTTTGGTGTAACCAAATGATATGTTTTTTACGATTAATGGCATATCTATTATTAACTAAAAAAATAAAAATTGGGAAGAATCTTCGTTTACCAATTAATAAATTAATCGACATAATGAATTTAATAAAAAAAATGATTTTTACAATAGCTGAAACAAATTAATTTTAAGGAGGCTCTTTATTAAGTACATAAAATCCTTGAAATATATTCATTAAACCATACATATCATTCTTTACAATGGTATTCACAAAATTATCATAGATCTTCTAAATCTTCATGATTGCGTGTCACATCAATTTTCAAACGATATTTAAATGCACTCCATTAAATAAATCAATAGTTGTTGCAAAACTTTGGCGGACTAGGTGTATGAACATTAGTTTATTATTATTTGCTTTTTTGCTTGTTCTAATAAAGTATAGTTATTTTTCTGAATTGATAGTAATCTGAACATAAAATCCATGTATACACTAGTGAGACAATTTTTGAATTAATACTTTTTCTGCTGTGGACAATAAGGCAAGCAACCTATCACAACTTTTTTATCAATTTGTTTTATAAAATGCTTAGTTCCATCCAGATTGGTTATAAATTTGAATCATTTTAAGGTAACTATACTATTGTAAAAAATTACCGAGGCTTATAATAGCAATTTTTGGGTAATTCCTAATTCCATAAGACGTCTAACCTTAGGGCTTATATATTTGAAGTTAACCAAAAATACCCAAACTGCAATCATCGGTAATAACCACTGTAAGCTCCCCCACATCTCGCACATTTAAAAGTTGACAAAAATGTTAACTTTAAATAATCGATATGAAAAAGACAAGATTTACCGAAACACAAATTGTTAAGGCTATTCAAGAACATGAGAATGGTCGTAAAGCCGAGGATCTCTGTAGAGAATTAGGCGTAAGTACAGCTGCTTTTTATAAGTGGCGACAACGGTATGGCGGACTTGAGGTGCAGGAGTTAAAGCGGATGAAAGAACTGGAAGAAGAGAACAGCCGGTTAAAACGGATGTATGCAAATCTTAGTCTGGTTCATGAAGCCTTAAAAGATGCAGTTGGAAAAAAGCTTTAACGCCTGACGAAAAGGGAAGCCTGGTTGAACACATGGTCAATGAACATCAGATCAGCCAGCGTCAGGCATGTAAAGCGGTAAGTCTATCCCAGAGCACGGTTCGGTATAAACCTGTGCCAAACAAAGACGAAGGAGTTATAAATACCCTTCAGTTAATAATTGAAAAACATCCATCAATTGGCTTTTGGCAAAGCTATTATCGGATTAGACGAATGGGATATGTGTGGAATCACAAACGGGTGTACAGGGTTTACACTGAGTTAAAACTCAATATCCGTCGTAGGTTCAGGAAAAGACTACCCGCAAGGGTAAAGCAAGCTTTATTCCAGCCTGATAGCATCAATGAGGTATGGAGTGTTGATTTTATGAACGACACTTTATGGGATGGCAGAAGGTTCAGATTATTAAACATAGTAGATGATTATAAACGGGAGGTGTTACACATTGAAGCAGATATCTCACTTCCTACAATGCGACTAATAAGGTCTTTGGAATATTTAAAAGAGTTCAGAGGATTGCCTAAAATGATCCGGGTTGATAACGGACCTGAATTTATCTCTGCACAGTTAGATTTATGGTGTAAGGAGCATCAAATCACCCTTGTGTTCATACAACCAGGCAAGCCGATGCAAAATGGATATGTGGAGCGTTGTAATGGTAATATTCGTAGAGAGCTACTGAATGCCTATGTGTTCCAGTCTTTGACAGATGTTCGCGAAAAAGCGGAAGAATGGCGAATCGATTACAACTGTTCAAGACCACATGCATCGCTGGGCTATGTTCCTCCAGCTGAGTACCTTAAAATCCAAATCCTATAAAAATTAAAAAATGGATACTTTTATACTTTTAAATGTAGCGGATTTTAGGGGAGCTTACAGAGTAGCAATACTAATTGCAGCACTAATTTGTTCCAATGTCCATCCCTGATAACATAAAAACATAACTCTTCAAATTTGTAGGGTGACACAAAGTATTACAGGCAATGGTTTAGGGCTTGGCGTTGTAGGGAAAATGAGGGAACGTTTGCCCAACCTTGCACTAAAGATAAATTGAAATACAATACTTGAGCCTTTATTCTTCAGCCCCCTATAACGCCAAACCCCTGTTATGTGCAGGTTTTATTTCTGATTTAATATCTCTAAACATCTATTCAAAATTTCTTGGTTGTTGATTATTACAACTCCAAGTTTTAGTCTTGTTCTTGAAACTATCTGAAATAGCATTTTTGTCGGATGATAGTAAGGATTTTTCTTATAGTTTCTTGTATTCAAATAACCACTTTTATAGTAGAAATGCCCGTCAATTACTGCAACAACATTATTAAACTCTTGACCAATAACTGTATGTGCATTATCCTGTTCGTCGTCAAGATTATGTTGCTCATAAGGTAAAGTGTCAACGGATGATGGTGTATAATTTATTACTTTCCAATTCTCTAATCTAAGTTGTTCCAAAAAATCTTTAGCTTCTTGATAATTGTCAAAATAGTTAAGTTCAATATTGTCATATTTAAATTTCTCCAAGGCTCTGTTCTTGCTAAATAAACACTGGATAAAAGAAGCTACCTCCTTATTTGTCCGTATTTTATTTGTCAATTCGTAAGGCGCTACTGTGAGCTCACTCTCTATTTTGCCTGCTACATTATTATTTATTTCCCCTTTTCGTAATGTTTGTTGTCCATCGTAAGAGAAGATTATATTGTTTGACAGCTTCTTAACCTCGTTAATCAAATGGGTTAATTGATTAGGATAAATTCGTTGCGCTTCGTCAACGATGATTAAATGATATTTTGAAAGATTTTGACCCATTATTTGCTTTGCCGGAATAATGTTCCATCCATAGTCATCTTTAAGCTGAATTTGTCCTCCATTTAAGTAGCCGCAATGTATAATAAGCGTTTCCTTTTTCTTTAGTACTTCGTTTGCTATATCATAAGTTAGCAAAGTCTTACCTGTCCCTGCATTTCCTTTGATAGAAATCATTGAATATGTTGGTAAAATAAGTTCATTTAATACTTCATTTTTAATTTCTTCTTGGTGTGTGGTAAGAAAATATTTTCCTTTTACAAATTCTTGTGTTGAGTTAAAAGGGGAAACTAAGTAGTTTGATGGATTGAAATAATTATCAATATTTGGTATCTTTTTTACATCTTGCGAAACTAACTCTCCCAATAACTGTCTAAGATTGACTTCTTCTAGATTATTTGTCGTGTCAAGAGAGTACAACTTTTTGTCATCGGCAACATAAGTATAACAGTGGATATCTCTTTTAAGAAAACTTAAATAATATTTATTTCTTAAGAGTTGAGCGGTTATTTTTTCTTCAGTACTTTCTCTTTTAAGTTCAATATTTACAACAGTTTCTTTGTCTATTCTCAATAAGTCAAATTCTTTACCAATTTGGGGAATTGAATATCCAATATAATAATTGTCAAATAGTGCAATATTCTTGCTCAGCATTTTTAAGTTGTCAACGAAGACTTGTAAGTCTTTCAATTCACTAATTTTTATCTTTATTGAGTGATAAGCCAAGTATGAACTGAAAGAACCCTTGTCCAAATTTTTGAATGCACTAAGGATAGATATAAGGTTTATTTCCTTCATTTAGATTGTTATTATAAACTGTGGGATTAAACTTGCATAACGCACAGGGCTTTGCGAAGGTTGGGAAAATATTCTGTCGTCCGCTTGGCCACTAAAGACTCGATTAGCTGAAAGCCAAATTACAGAAGCTGAATCAGAATTCCTACAGTTGATGGGCCACATCCGTCCGCCCAACTTTTGCAAAGCAATTGTTAGCTGCCGTTTTGCTTTTTTTGTTTTATTGAATCGATTATTTCGTTGAATACTTTTGTAGTTTCTTTTGTTAGTTCAGTTGTGATTTGTATTGTTGAAACTCCGATGAGATAAATTGGCTCACATTCCAATTCATATGCATATTTAGCCAGTTTAATTGCATCATGAGACCGATGCGCTATAGCATTGTTTCTAATTTTACGCAATAGCTGTTCGTTTTCTTTTTTTACTAGCGAGAATTTCTTGTTGATTTCTTTAAAACTGCCCCTAAATTGATTAAAGTCATTTTTTATTAATTCTTTATCTAAATCTCGTCCAAGAAGTGCATTTATGTCATCAACATATTCAACTACAGTAAGTGCTATGAATCTCGCAATCAACCTTTTTTCATAATCTCTATTTGACAATTGATATCGCTCGGTTAGAAGAAGCAAATCGGAACAAGCTATCGAAGAGTAAACAGAGAGGTTTAATAAATTGTCATATTTATTAACCTTGTAGCTTTTAAACATTT
>CALRUV010000082.1:0-13505 GCA_943371455.1 Chitinophaga pinensis
GATTATTTGTCCAATGACCTTTTATGGATCAACAATAAGAATGGAACTTTTACGGAACAACTTTCTGTTTATATCAAACACGCATCTGCCAACGCAATGGGCAATGACATTATTGATATTAATAATGATGGTTTAAGTGATCTGATAACTCTGGATATGAACCCGGAAGATAATTACCGGAAAAAAATGATGTTGAATCCCAATAGTTACCAAACCTATCAGAACATAGATTATTTTGGATACAACTACCAATATGTTAGAAATACCCTGCAACTGAACCAGGGCCCCAGGGTTGGACAGAACGATTCTATAGGGCCACCTATATTTAGTGATATTGCATTTTATGCCGGCCTTGCTGAAACAGACTGGAGCTGGACTCCCCTGGTAGCCGATTTTGATAATGATGGCAACAGGGATATGGTTATTACCAACGGATTCCCCAAAGATGTAACCGACCATGATTTTGTGGCATTTAGGGGTTCTTCTTTTTCTGTAGCCACAAAAAAGCAATTGCTCGAGCAAATTCCGGAAGTAAAAATTCCCAATTATGCTTTTCGTAATAATGGGAACCTTCAGTTCAGCAATGTAACCAAAGAGTGGGGGATGGAAATCCCCAGTTTCTCTAATGGAGCCGTATATGCCGACTTAGACAATGATGGCGACCTGGACATTGTAATAAACAATATCAATGACAAAGCAGCTTTGTTTGAAAATCATAAAAATGATAATAAAAAATTAGCGGCACATTACCTCCAGATAAAGCTGGAAGGTGATTCTGTCAACAGAAATGGATTAGGTGTATGGCTTGAATTGTATTACAACAATGGGAAAAAACAGTTCCTGGAAAATTCACCCTATCGAGGATATTTGTCTTCGGTTGATGGTGTGGCGCATTTTGGCTTGGGTACAACTGATAAACTAGACTCTTTGCTGATAAGATGGCCTAATGGTCAATTTCAGCGATTGATGCAGGTAAAAGCAGATCAGCGTTTAACGGTTTCTATTAAAAATGCAACAGAAAACAAGCAATTTGGTACACCAGTTTTTGCAAAAGATACATGGTTTACAGAAGTAACCAGTGCTGTAAATATTAACCACATTCAAACAGAAAGAGATTTTGTGGATTTTAATATCCAAAAATTATTACCCCATAAATTTTCGGAATATGGTCCGGCCTTAGCAGTAGGAGATGTGGATGGTAATGGCCTGGATGATATGGTTACAGGCGGCTCCTTTTCATTTAGCGGTCAGCTATTTTTACAACAATCCAATGGAAAATTTTTACAAAAATCCCTTATTCCTAATGCAGACATCAATACCAAAAGATGGGAAGATGAAGGCATGTTATTATTTGATGCAGATAGGGATGGAGATAATGACCTCTATGTTTCCAGTGGAGGTTATGAAAATGAAAGGAACACACCTGTTTACCAGGATAAACTTTACATCAATGATGGGAAGGGAAATTTTAAAATTGACTCCCTGGCTTTACCCAAAAACCTGACCAGTAAACTTTGTGTAAGAGGAACAGATTTTGACCATGACGGCGATATAGATCTTTTTGTTTCAGGTAGGGTAGATCCCTGGAATTACCCCAAACCCGTATCCAGTTTTATCTTCCGCAATGATACAAAAGGGAATAAAGTGCTGTTTACTGATGTTACACAAACAATTGCCAAACCATTGCTGAATATTGGATTAGTATGTGATGCAGTGTTTAGTGATTTTGATAATGATGGTTGGCAGGATCTCTTACTCGCGGGCGAATGGATGCCTGTTACTTTTTTAAAGAATGATAAAGGCGTATTCAAAAATATAACAGATCAATCGGGTATTCAAATACAAAAGGGTTGGTGGAATTCAATAGCGCCGGGTGATTTTGACAATGATGGTGACATTGATTATGTAGTGGGCAATATGGGGTTGAATTCATTCTACAGGGCCAGTGAAAAATATCCCGTTCACATAACTGCTGGTGATTTTGATAAGAATGGGAGTTATGATGCGTTCCCTTCTTTATTTCTGCCAGATAAGAAAGGCGTTTTACAGGAATTTCCTGCACAGAACCGCGACGATATTGTAAAACAGATGATCAGTATGCGTACACGTTTCCAGAACTTTAAGTCTTATGCAGAAGCAACCTTAGACAAAGTAATTGGTGCAGAACAAATGAAATCTGCTTTAAGGTTGGAGGCCAATAATTTCAAATCTTCTTTTGTGAGAAATGAAGGGAATGGGAAGTTTACTTTAAGCGAGCTGCCACTACAAGCACAGTTCTCCTCGCTTAATGGCATGGTAGTGGGCGATTTTGATGAGGATGGCAACCTGGATCTTGTAATCAATGGTAACGATTATAGTACAGAAGTTTCTGTTGGCAGATATGATGCATTAAATGGTTTGGTGTTGAAAGGAGATGGTAAGGGAGGATTTAAAGCTTTGTCGATTTTAGAAAGTGGTATTTTCTTGCCAGGTAATGGTAAAGCATTGGTGCAATTAAATGGCAGTAATGGAAACTGTTTGCTGGCTGGTTCAGAAAATCGTGGTCCTTTAAAAGTATTTGCCTGGAAAAAAAATAGCAAAACAATAAGGGTAAATCAAAATGATATCAGTGCCACAATCTATTTATTGAACGGTAAAAAGCAAAAGCAGGAATTATATTATGGCAGTTCCTTTTTATCGCAGTCAGGAAGAAATATTCAGTACGGTAACAATGTAACAGGCATTGAAATAAATGATGTGAAAGGCAATACCAGACGTTTCCAACTTGCTAAATAAATTGTATGAAAAAGAATAAATACGCAATCCCTTTATTATCAATCATCCTTTTGTTGATAATCTCCTGTAATACAAAAACGAAAACAGTAATTAATGACGCGGAGATATTGCATAATAACCAGGACCAGCTAACACAGGTCATTATTTATGATGTATTTACGCCACCTGTGAGCAGTAGAATTTATGTGTATTCTTCTTTGGCTTCTTATGAAGCTATAAGATTTGCAAAGCCGGGGACACCCTCCATTGCAGCAAAATTACATGGCTTCAAACCCATGCCAGAGCCTGAAAAGGACAAGAAATATAATTATACTTTAGCTGCTACAAAGGCCTTTTTTACGGTAGTACATAAAGTGGTTTTTTCTATCGATTCTTTAAAGAATTATGAGGATGCTACATTTGAAAAGTTTAAAAATTCACTTGACGAAGAAACCTACAATCGATCCATCGCATTGGGTGACACGATTGGCAAAACAATTTTGGCAAGAGCCATCACTGATGGGTATTTTCAATCAAGGGGTAAACCCAAATACCTCGGATCTAATGAACCCGGTAAATGGCGCCCAACACCTCCTGATTACCTGGATGGCATTGAATGGTGTTGGAATACGATGAAACCAATGGTACTGGATTCTGCTGCACAGTTCAAACCTATTCCCCCTCCAAAATACAGCCTCGATACCAACAGCGTTTTTTATAAAGACACCAAAGAAGTATATACCATCGGAAAAACCTTAACCGAAGAACAAAAAATTATTGCGAAATACTGGGATGATAACCCATTTGTAATTGAACATTCGGGACATATGATGTTTGGCAATAAAAAGATCACCCCCGGCGGACACTGGATGGGCATTGCAGCTATTGCTGCCAAAGAAACCAAAGCGGATGCCATTACTTCTGCCAAAGGGTATGCCATGACAGCCATAGCTTTATACGATGCCTTTATTTCCTGCTGGGATGAGAAATATAGAAGTTCGGTGGTAAGGCCTGTTACAGTTATTAATGAACATATTGATAAAAACTGGGTTCCTTATTTGCAAACCCCACCTTTTCCTGAATACACAAGCGGACATAGCACTATCACAGCTTCTGCAGCTACAGTGTTAACTAAAATTTATGGAGATAAATTTGCATTTCAGGATACCAGCGACCTTAGATATATTGGTATGCAAAGACATTTCAACTCTTTTGCAGAAGCGGCAGCCGAAGCATCTATCAGCAGGGTTTACGGAGGAATTCACTATAGGAACGGCGTAGATGCAGGTGCGGATGGTGGCAATAAAGTTGGCCGGTTTATTATTGATAAAGTGTTAAAATAAACAATACGCAATTATAGCTGAAAATCAATGCCATTAGTGGTCTGGAAGCTTTTATTTTGCATGGTAAGCTGTGTAAAATCTGTTATAGTATCTAAAGCGCCATAAGTCTTTAAGTCATTTGAAAATCTTTTATCGCTAATCCCTAAAGAAATCATACCGGCTGCTGTAGCAGACTGTATGCCACTGATAGCGTCTTCAAATACAAGGCAATCCGCGCTTTGTATACCCATTTTTTGGCTCATCGCTAAATAAGGTTCTGGGTCAGGCTTTCCTTTGGTTACATCATGAGCGGTGATAAAATGCGTAAACTTCTTCTCAATCGAATGTTTGGCAAGTATTTCTTGCAGCCTGCTATCATGTGAACTGGTTACAATGCCTATAGGAATAGCAAAGCTTTGTATATGGCTAATAAAATCAAACACTCCTTTCAATAGTTCCGGCAGCATCATTTTATCAAATTGGATGGCTGCTATTTCTATTTCATTTTTACTTTCATCTGATAAATGATTAAAAACGCCATGTAAAGTATCTGCTATTTTTCTGCCATGAATCCATTGTCGTATCATAGCCTGATCAAGTTCAACAGCAGCTTCTTTAGCACAAGTGTGCCAGAAATTTTCTATTGCCGGATTGGAATCGATAATCACACCATCCAGATAAAAAATAATGGCTTTTAGTGGGTATATCATTGGTGTAATTTACATCTATAAAATGTGTGGTCGAAAATATTGGTTTCTCATAAATATTCTATCCTTTTATCAATAACTTTAGGCCTTATAAATGATTGTCACATGAGAAAAAAGTCTGTCTTTTTAAGCTTTTGCCTGTTTATATGTTCATCAACGCTAATGTTTGCACAGCAGGTTTCCATTATTCCTGAACCATTGTCTGTTAAAACAAGTCAGGGAAATTTCACCCTGCCTGCAACCATCATCATAGATGCTGAATCGCAAGATGAATTGGCCCAGTCCATTGAAGTATTGAAAAACCATTTAAGCAATGCCGCAGGGAAAAAAATAGTGCTTACGAAGAATGCAACTGCTCCTACTATAAAATTATCATTAGGTCAGAAGAAGGAGGATACCATTGGCCACGAAGGATACCGAATAATTGTTAATGCCAAAGGAATTACCATTTCTGCAGAAAAGCCAGCGGGTATATTTTATGGCGTACAAACCTTATTACAGTTGTTGCCCAAAGAAATTGAAAGCAAAACATTGGCGAAAAATGTAAAATGGGTATTGCCTTTCATTGCCATCACTGATAAGCCCCGGTTTGGCTGGCGTGGTTTGATGTTTGATGTATCGCGACATTTTTTTACCAAAGCAGAAGTGAAACAATTTATTGATGATATGGTCAGGTATAAATATAACCTCCTCCATTTACACCTTACCGATGATGAAGGCTGGCGTATTGAAATCAAGGGACTGCCTAAGCTTACTGAAATAGGCGCCTGGAATGTGAAGAAAACAGGCTATTTCGGCACTTTTGATCCGCCTGCACCTGATGAACCAAAAGATTATGGTGGTTTCTATACGCAGGAAGATATTAAAGAAATGGTGAAATATG
Source organism: Chitinophaga pinensis (assembly GCA_943371455.1). Classification (GTDB taxonomy): domain Bacteria; phylum Bacteroidota; class Bacteroidia; order Chitinophagales; family Chitinophagaceae; genus Sediminibacterium; species Sediminibacterium pinensis_J. The sequence continues at coordinate 5,667 of CALRUV010000082.1, forward strand.
CTGCTGATAGGTTTGTTAATATATTGCCCGAAATTGATGTGCCTGGCCATAGTCTTGCCGTTATTGCTTCTTATCCTGAATTGTCCTGTACAGAAGGTGCGGATAAGTATCGTGTTAGATCAGGTGAGGAAATCATGGACTGGTCGCGCGGTAATCACCCCATTGCATTAGTAGATAATACACTCTGCCCTGCCAATGAAAAAGTATATGAATTTTTGGATAAGGTTATGACACAGGTTGCGCAATTATTCCCTTTTGAATATATCCATGTTGGTGGAGATGAGTGCCCAAAAAACTTTTGGGAAAAAAGTACAGCTATTAAATCCCTTATGCAGAAAGAAGGATTGAAATCTATGGAGGAAGTACAGAGTTATTTCGAGAAAAGATTGGAGAAAATAGTTGAATCAAAGGGTAAAAAATTTATGGGCTGGGATGAAATTTTAGAAGGCGGAATTGCGCCAAGTGCTGCAGTTATGAGTTGGAGAGGTATGGCAGGAGGTATTGAAGCTGCTAAACAGAAACATGATGTGGTGATGAGCCCTACTACATTTACCTATATCGACTATATGCAGGGCGATCAAATTATGGAACCAAGAATTTATGCTTCTTTGAGGTTGAATAAGACCTATCAATTTGAACCAGTACCTGATGGTGTTGATCCAAAATATATCAAAGGTGGTCAGGCTAACCTTTGGACAGAACAGGTATACAATATGCGTCACCAGCAATACATGACCTGGCCAAGGGCATTTGCCATTTCAGAAACCTTATGGTCTTCGAAAGAGAAAAGAAACTGGAATAATTTTTTTAGTAAGGTTGAAAACCATTTTGAAAGATTTGATGTAGCTGATAAAAAGTATGCACCCAGCATGTATGAAGCAGGATTTAATGCAAGTATCAACTCTGAAAAAAAATTACGTATCGAATTATCAAAAGAGTCAGAACTGGTAGATATGTATTATTCTTTTGACAATAGTTTTCCGGATAACCATTACCCAAAATATACAGAACCTATCATTGCACCCAAAGAGGCTGTTATGTTAAAGGTTATTTCCTACAGAGGTAATAAACAGGTAGGCAGGTTAATTGCTATGCCATTAGCCGAACTAAAAGCAAGGGCTGAAAAGAAGAACTAAGAACAAATTCTCGGTAACGCACAAATGAATGATTAGGCAAAAGGTGCCCCTATCCAGGTATCTTTTATTTATTCGTATTTTACAGCGTTAATCATTTAATTATTGTCTGCCTAGTGAGATTTCTTCGCCCTTCATGAAAATAAAGCTGATTGTCTCACTTTTTTTGTGTTGTGCTGTTATAGCAGTGCAGGCGCAACTATGCAATGGTAGTTTGGGCGATCCTGTTGTAAATGTAACTTTTGGTTCAGATGCTACACCTAATGGCCCATTAAAACCAGGTATTACCAATCTAGTCTATACAGGTTCAGGTTGCCCCATCGATGGTCAGTATAATATCACAAATATGTCATTCGGATGTTTTGGTAATACCTGGCATCTCATGGTAGGCGATCATACTGGCGATACCGGCGGGAGATTTATGATTGTCAATGCATCGCAGGACCCTAGTCAATTTTATGTGGATACGGTTTCTGGTCTTTGTGCCAATACAACTTTTGAATTTGCCACTTGGGTTGCCAATGTTTTAAAACCTACCTCCTGTGGTGGGGCAGGTGTAAAGCCTAACCTCACTTTCAGGATAGAAACAACAAACGGAACGCTTCTTCAAAAATTTGATTCTGGAGATATCCCCTTTGAAGGCCAGAAGGTTTGGAAACAATATGGCACTTTTTTTAAAACACCTGTTGGCGTTAATACAGTTGTATTAAAAATTATCAATAATTCGCCCGGTGGAAGTCAGTGTGGAAATGACCTCGCATTGGATGATATTACTTTCCGTCCCTGCGGTCCTTCCATACAAGCCACAGTGAATAATGTCATTAGCTCTTTGATTGATATTTGTGAAACCAATAAAACCGATTTTCTATTTGCAACCAGCTTTCCTGTTGAATATGCAAGTCCTCAGTTACAGTGGCAATTGAGTTTGGATACAGGCAAAACATGGAAAGACATTCCAGGTGAAAGATCGCTTACATTTCTTCGAAAACCAAGTACCGGCGGAAGTTTTCAGTATAGGGCAGTAATAGGGGAAGCTGCAAATTTTTCATCTGTATCCTGTCGCATTTCATCAAATATTACCCTCATCAATGTTAACCCATTGCCCAACCCGGCAGGCGATAAAAACCAACTGGGTTGTATTGGTAGTGATTTTAGATTAGAAGCAGTAGATGGTACCGCTTTTTCTTACACATGGAATGGCCCTAATGGATTTACGTCTTTAGTAAGAAATCCTTTTATTTATAATGTGGATTCTGCAGATGGGGGACTATATACTGTGCTGGTTAAAACGGAAGTTGGATGTACAAGAATTGATTCTTTTTATATCACTGTTTTTCCGGGAACCACAGCAGTGGTTGGCCCCGGGGGTAATATTTGTGAGGGGAGTAGTTTGGCACTTTCTGCATCGGGCGGTGTACAATATACCTGGGAACCAGCTACAGGATTATCTAATAGCCGATCATCTCAACCCATTGCTTCGCCTGTTGATACAACTAACTATAAAGTGATGGTTGCCAATCAATATGGTTGCAAGGATTCTGCCAATGTTTTAGTGAATGTGTTCAAAAAACTCATCGTAAATGCGGGTCCTGATAAATCTTTGTTTGAAAATGATACTGCTACCTTAAATGGGAGTATTCAAGGGTCACCCGCTGATATTTATTGGCTGCCAGTTTACAATATTATTAACCGGCAAACAACCACTCCTGTAATCAATCCAACAGAAAATACCACTTATACCCTTTATGCACTTTCAGGAGCTGGTTGTCCTATTGAATCGGATGATGTATTTGTAAGGGTTTACAAAAAGCTGGGCATACCCAATGTCTTCTCACCTAATGGTGACGGTATATATGATACTTGGTCCATAAAAAACATGGATACCTATCCTCTGGCAGTTGTAAAGATTTTTAGCAGATCCGGACAATTGGTATTTGAAACAAAATCCGGAGGCAAAGAATGGGATGGAACTTACCAGGGCAAACCAGCACCTATTGGCACTTATTATTATGTCATTGATCTGAATATAGGATTAACTCCTGTTTCAGGATGGGTGGTGATACTTAAATAGTTTTTTAAAAACCGGGTCGGTGTTATAATGATACATCCGTTAATTCACGCAAGTATTGTTTTTCCTTTGTAAAAGCTTTTCTGGGCGTAAGTCCTAAGAGCGCAAACATTTGGTGGTCTTCTTCAAAACTCGGGTTTGGCGTTGTTAATAGTTTTTCACCGGCAAAAATACTGTTGGCACCTGCCATAAAACACAATGCCTGTTCGGCCAAACTAAATTCTGTTCTTCCGGCACTTAATCTTACCATGGTTTCTGGCATTAAAATGCGGGCAGTAGCAATCATTCTTACCATATCCCAAATAGCTACTTTGCTGTTATGTTCCAAAGGCGTACCAGCTACAGGCACCAGGGCATTGATAGGCACACTTTCCGGATGCACTGGCATGGTTGATAATGTATGCAACATTTTAATCCTGTCTTCTTTGGTTTCGCCCAAACCAATAATGCCACCACAACATACCGAAACGCCTGCTTTTCTAACATTTTCAAGGGTTTCCAGCCTGTCTTCAAAACTACGTGTGGTAATAATTTCTTCGTAATGTTCTTTACTGGTATCTAAATTATGGTTGTAAGCATACAAACCCGCATCTGCTAATTTTTTAGCCTGGTCTTCCGTTAACATGCCCAGCGTACAGCATACTTCCATGCCTAACTCATTTACACCTTTCACCATTTCCAGCACCCTGTCAAAATCACGGTTATCCCTCACTTCACGCCAGGCGGCACCCATACAAAAACGAGTGCTTCCGGCTTCTTTGGCTTTTTGTGCATAGCCCATTACGGCTTCTTTATCCATTAGTGCTTCCACATTTACACCTGTATCATATCTGGCAGCCTGAGGGCAATAAGCACAATCTTCCGAACAGCCACCTGTTTTAATACTGAGTAATGTGCAAACCTGCACTTCTGCTGTATTCTGACTCGCATGGTGAATGGTTGCGGCTTTAAAAACCAATTCTAATAAAGGAGAACTATAGATTTCTTCAATTTCGGCTAAGGTCCAATTATGGCGAAGGGAATTTGGCATGTGTAGGTTTAAGTAACAAATATAAGCGTGAATTGTAAAAAAAAGAATGATTACAGAGTGTATTGAATAGCTTAAAACTAAATAGAAATACTATTTTTTTAATAGATAATTTCTCCATTTATCAATCACCAGTTGCATATCAGAAGGCAATGCTGATTCAAATAGTACTTCCTTTCCGGTTGTGGGATGCACAAAGCCCAGGGTTTGTGCATGTAAAGCACATCTGGGGCATACTTCAAAACAATTATCTACAAATTGTTTGTATTTGGAATAAACTGTTCCTTTCAAAATTTTATCTCCACCATATTCCCAATCATTAAAAAGAGTATGGCCAATATGTTTCATGTGAACCCTGATCTGGTGGGTTCGGCCAGTTTCCAAAACACATTCCACCAGTGTTACATAGTTGAATCTTTCAATGACCTTATAATGGGTAATAGCATGTTTGCCTATCTCACCTTCCGGGTAAACATCAAACATTTTTCTTTGCTGCTGATGACGGGCAATATGCCCGGTAATGGTGCCTTCATCTTCTACAACATCGCCCCAGACTAATGCCCGGTATTTTCTTTTTACCGTATGGTTAAAAAACTGTTTGGCCAGAAAGGCCGCAGATTCGGGGGTTTTAGCTAAAACAATCAGTCCGGTTGTATTCTTGTCTATCCGGTGAACCAAGCCAAATCTGGGTAAAGCTTCTTCATCAATATTGGGATTCTGCATCTCCAAATAATAAGCTACACCGTTTAATAAAGTGCCGCTAAAATTGCCAACACCAGGATGTACCACCATATTGGGAGGCTTATTAATGACCATCAGTGCGCTATCTTCATACACTATATTAAGTGGGATATTTTCTCTTTTAAGAATGGTATGCTCAGGGTTAATTAAACTCATCAACAGCAATTCATCCCCTGGTTTGATCTTATAATTGCTTTTAACCAGTTTCCCATTTACAGTTACAAAACCAGCTTCAATTCCTTTCTGCACCTTGCTGCGTGTAGCACCTTCCACATGCATTTGTATCCATTTATCAATACGTAATGGCTCCTGGCCTTTATCAATGGTAAATGTTTTACGTTCATATAATACTTCAGCAGATTCCTCAGTATAATTTTCAATTTCATCAGACATGCAGCAAAAATAGTTGATTCTTTGGAGAGCGCCTTAGGCTGCATCCTTAACCTCTCATCGTAATAGGGTTATTCTTACATTTCTACCTAATTTTGCACAATGCAACAGCAAGTATTGTTTGAAGACCTTGGTTATCGGGCTTATAAAGAGGTTTGGGATTACCAGGAAATCTTATTAAAGGATAATACAACTATTAAGCAGCAACAAAGGGAATTAGCTACTAAGTCAACTCTTTCGAATAATGAATTTCCGGAAACACACCATCATTTGTTATTCGTTGAACACAATCCTGTATACACTTTAGGCAAAAATGGCAAAGAAGAACATGTATTGATTTCGGAAGAGGAGAGGGCCAAAAAAGGGATTGACTATTTTCATATAAACAGGGGAGGAGATATTACATTTCATGGACCAGGCCAACTGGTGGGCTACCCGATACTGGATCTGGAGAGATACAAGCCGGATCTAGGGTGGTTTCTAAGAAGTTTAGAGGAAGTTATCATCCTCACCTTGCAGGAATATGGCATAGTAGGTGAGCGTAGTAAGGGGGAAACAGGTGTTTGGATAGACGCTTCCGTACCAGGCAAGGAAAGAAAAATTTGTGCAATGGGTATTAAATGCAGCAGGTGGATTACTATGCACGGGTTTGCTTTTAACATTAACACAGATCTGGATTATTTCAGCTACATCGTACCCTGTGGTATTCAAAACAAACAGGTAACATCTTTACAGAAGGAATTAGGGTACCAACTGCCCTTTGCGGAAGTGAAAGAAAAAGTAAAAACTAATTTCGAAAAAGTATTTGAAAGTGTTTTGATAACTAATCCGAATCTTTAATTTTTTTGTAACTGGAATTTGTTTTTTTCTTTCAGTTTATCATTTTCATACAACTCGAAATAAAACCAGCCTGCATGCATAAAATTGGTTTTGTCCAGTATCAATTCTGATTCTTTTATGGTTTTAATGCGGAATATTTCTGTGCCATCTTCTTCAAAAAAGATGAGATGATATCTATGTTGCTTATGCAGAGGCAAGCTGATTTTTACATAACCAGACTGATTGGTGTAAACATAAGTTGAAGGCCTCCATACGTATTTTGGCATGAATGGATGAATGTCTGCCCGATATTTGTTTAACATGTAAATGGTATCCTTAGTAGCGCTTATGATGGAGTCGCGGAATTTTTTGTACTGCAAAAAGCTGATTTCTGATAAAAGGCTATCATACCTGTAGATCTGAATAAACTCCTCCGTTTTTTCTACATAAGGTCTCCATAGCTTATGCCAATTTCCAAAAGCAGTTAAGGTATCACTGGTTTTATTAAAAATGGAGTCTTTAAAACCTGCATAAGCTTGTTTTGAAATAGTAATGGGAAGCCCTCCTTTTTTAAAAATATAGATTAGCTCTTTTTTAGGTTTTTTTTCTGACAAAATCCATTCAACCGTATGCTCATTTATCCTGCGTAAGGCATCATTTGTCTTGTTATTGATCGAATCTTTGAAAGCTTTGTATTCCTCAATAGTTAAAAGGGACACTTCATTTTTATCTATAATAATGCGGGTACCTTCTTTCACTACTTTGTTTGCAACTGCGATGGGTGGGCCCGGCATCACTTTTTTAATAAAATCAGGCTGATTGAGGGTGCTTGTATTTTTTGTAATCCTAATGGCACTTACATTAGAAAAATAATAAGCACCTCCATTTAAAACATAAAATAGCCTGTAATAAATGGTGTCTTTCTGGGGAAGCTTATTATCAACATAACCATTTGCAGGCAGTTCTGGTGATAGTGAAGAAAATATGGTTCTGAAATTTTTACTGCTGTCGGTAGAGCGTTGAATGGAAAGTTGTATACAGGAAGGGTACTGGTTTAACCAACTGATCTGGATTTTCCCTTTGCCCAGTTCCCTAACTGTAAAATTGGGTAATGATGCCTGTGCATAAGCAGATTGATGCAAAACTGTTAGGATAATAAAGCTTAGGAAAAAGGCAATTCTTTTCATCGATCACAAATATAAAACTGAAAACACTTAAAAAGGCAAACTGCCTGATGGAAGGGATCTGTTGCCCTGTAAACCACCGCTATGGATCAGTAAAATCTTGCTTTGCATTGGAAAATGTTTTTTTTGTAACAAATCACCCACCGCATAAACCAGTTTTGAGGTATAAACAATATCCGTTGGCAATTGCCATTGGAGCCAATAGGTATTCATATGCCTGATTAGTTCTGGTGGATGTTTGGCATAACCACCAAAATGGTATCCATGGATGAATTGGAAAGGTGTATTACATTTCTCTTCTTTTAATAAGCTATTAACTTCCGCTTCGATGGATAAATGATTTTTCAGCACACTAATACCCAAAATTTGCTGACCAGGGTAAGCACCCACTATCAATCCTGCCATCATGGTTCCTGTTCCGGTTGCGCATATAATATGGGTATATCTCTCAACTGATTCAATTTTCATAATATCAGA
>CALRUV010000083.1:0-13479 GCA_943371455.1 Chitinophaga pinensis
CTATTTTTTTCGATACCTCAAAAGAGCATATTCTGGAAGATGATTGCGTTTTATTGCGGCCTTTAACGGTTTTAGACTGCGATAATTTGCTGTTATTTGCTGAGAATGAGCCCGATCTTTGGAAATATTCCCTTGTTCAGGTTGCAGGAGAGGAAAATTTGCGTAAATATATAGATGCGGCTTTGCAAGCAAGACTTGGCGGTACTGAATACCCTTTTATCGTTTTTGATAAACGAACACAAGAATACGCAGGCTGTACCCGATTTTACGATATTCAGCAGTTGCACCAAACCGTTCAATTGGGCTATACCTGGTATGGTAAAAAATTTCAGGGAACGGGCTTGAATAAACATTGTAAATTTTTGTTATTGCAATTTGCTTTTGAAGCATTAGGTGCCCAAAGGGTAGAATTCCGGGCAGATAATGAAAATGCCAGAAGTATAACTGCCATGAAAAGTATTGGTTGTACTGAAGAAGGTATTTTAAGAAGTAATACCATTAAACCGGACGGAAGCCGGAGAAACAGTATTGTATTGAGTATCTTAAAAGATGAGTGGGAAAATAAAGTGAAGCATCAGCTGCGGGCAAGTTTGGGATAAATAATTGTGTTTTTATTAAACAAAAAGTGAATCAAAATGACCCTTAAAAAAATAATAGCTATTCTATCAATGGCACAAAATTTTGTGTATATCATTTTATTGATTGTATGCACAACCGGATGTTCTGCATTAAAAGATAATGCAACGATTTTAGCGTATGAACTTGAATCAGCAGCCGATGAACTTAAGTCGCAAACAAATGGTTCAACCTACCTGATACATTATGAACCGATGGACACATCACTGCCATATACCATACTTTTCTTTAATGATGATGGCATCAAAGAAGCAGATCTGCTGCAAAAAGGGCTTGATACAGCTACCGTAAAGGACCTATACCCACAATTATCCTATATCGATTTAAAAGACAGGGCCACTTGCGTTGTTAACCAAAAAGGTATAATCAGCTTTACCACTTATTACCGCAGATTTGTTGATGTGAAAGATGATCAAGTTATTACAGGTAAGGGAAATATGGATATCCTGGTTAAGAAAATGGGTGTGACACCTTACCATAAAAAAGAGGAAGGGGATAAAGAAATTATTTTGATTGAGATGGGGGGTAGGCACTAGATGCTGGATACTGGATACTGGATACTGGATGCTGGATGCTAGATACAAGCATCAATTTTTTTTAACTCAAGACTCCAAACTCAAGACTCCAAACCCAAAACTACAAAAGTAATCCCTGCAAGAAAAAATAGGCAAAGCTAAAATAGATAATCAATCCTGTAACATCTACCAGTGTAGCAACAAAAGGAGCTGAAGAAACAGCAGGATCGGCGCCTAGTTTTTTTAAAAGTATTGGCAGCATAGAACCGGAAAGTGTTCCCCACAATACAACGCCTACCAATGAAAAACCAACGGTTGACGCAATCATCATCCAGTGTGGTCCGTAAACATTGGGTATGATGGAATGCCAAACGGCAACCCTTACAAAACCTATAATGCCCAATACGGTGCCTAATAGTAAGCCACTGATCAGTTCGCGTTTTAAAACACGCCACCAGTCGGAAATATATATTTCACCCACAGCCATTGCCTGTATAATCAATGTGGATGCCTGCGATCCGCTGTTACCGCCACTTGAAATGATCAAGGGTACAAAAAGTGCGAGTACAATGGCCTTGGCAATTTCATCTTCAAAATAGCCCATTGCTGTGGCAGTGAGCATTTCACCCAAAAATAAAACCACAAGCCAACTAACCCTTTTGCGAAATAATTTTAAAATGGGCATATCCAGGTATGGCTCATTTAATGCTTCCGTACCACCCATTTTTTGCATGTCTTCACTAAACTCTTCATTGGCAACCCATAAAATGTCATCAATGGTCACGATACCTAATAATATTTCATTATCATCCACTACAGGTAATGCCACACGGTTATTCATTTTAAAAACCTGGTTGGCATGTTCCTGGTCATCATTCACATGCAATGCCACATACCTGCCATCTATAATTTCTGATACTTTCTTATAAGGTGCGGCAAGAATCACATCTTTGATCCGGATATCATCTATGAGTTGACCTTTATCATCAATCACATACAATACATCTACTGTTTCACTGTTCCTGGCAAATTTTCTGATTGTCTCAAATACTTCTGTTACGGTATCGTTTTCATAGATGTAGATATAATCTGGTGTCATCAATCGTCCCACACTATCTTCGGGATAGCCCAATAAGGAAAGGGTGATTTTTCTTTCTTCAGGGTCGAGTAATTTAATCAGGTCGCGTATAACCGCTTTGGGAAGATCTTCCAGAAAGTCTGTTCGGTCATCTGCCGGTAATTCGTTCAGTAATTCGGCTGTTTTATTGGCTGGTAATTCTTTTACAATATCTCTTTGCTGACTAATATCAAGAATCTTAAACACACTAGCAGCCCTGTGAATAGCCATGTTGGCAATGATCTGTGCCTCGTATTCCGGGAACTGGTTAATAAGTTCTGCAACATCACTAATGTTCTGATCATCCAGAAAATCACGGATCAAAAGCTTGTCTTCTACCAGTAACAATTGTTCAAATTGTTCTGCTATATCTGGTGGTTCTAATTCGAGTGACATAGGGGCAAATTAGCAAATATTAAAGATTAGAACAAACTGGTACGTTAAAGCTGAAAGTCTCATGCCTACACCACTGAATCGATGAGCATTCTCGCAGCATCTTTTGTATCTTTACAAATGATTCTTCCTCTATTAGTTATTGCTCCTTCTGAAATGCGCGGTCGCGGTGTATTTTCGGCTGAAAAAATAAAAGCCAATACCATCATTGAAATTTCTCCTGTGCTGGTTTTAAGTGCCAAGGACCGCAAACATGTGGAGAAAACCCGTTTATTCGATTATATTTTTGAATGGGGAGATCCTAAGAAAAAACAAGTTTGTATTGCCATGGGTTATCTTTCACTCTATAACCATGCTTATAATGCTAATTGTGATTATGATATGGATTATGATGCAGAATTGATGACCATCAAAACAATCCGAACCATTAAAAAGGGCGAGGAGCTCTTTATCAATTACAATGCCATTGCAGATGATGGCACGCCGATCTGGTTTGATGCAAAATGATCAGCAATAAAATTGGTCAAAAAAAGAAATAACGTTCGGTTAATACATAGTCATCATTTAATTAACCATTTTTGTGTAAATCATTCGCTTGTCATACCAGCAGCAACTTAATGCAAAATCTTTCGGTCCCAATTTTCAATGGGGGGTAGCCGTTGCGGCTGCACAAAATGAAGGGGCTTATAATGCAGATGGGCGTGGACTTTCCATCTGGGATACTTTTTCCCGAAGATCTGGAAAAATTAAGGGTGGTGCTAAGCCATCAGATGGTTGTGATTTTTATTATCGTTACAAGGATGATCTGATGCTGGTAAAAGCACTTGGATTTTCTGTTTTTCGTTTTTCTATTTCCTGGAGCCGTGTTCTGCCGGAAGGAATGGGCAGGGTAAACAAAGAAGGCATCGCTTTTTACCACAGACTTATTGATGAATGTTTGCTATTAGGCTTAACACCTTATGTAACACTATATCATTGGGACCTCCCTCAGGAATTGCAAAAGAACGGGGGTTGGACCAGCCACCAAATGTTGAAATGGTTTACCCGTTTTGCCACATTGTGCGCAGAAGAATATGGCAGTAAAGTAAAGAACTGGATCGTGTTGAATGAACCTATGGGCTTTACATCGTTGGGGTATATGTTAGGAATGCATGCACCTGGTAAAACCGGACTCACCAACTTTTTATCCGCTGTTCATAATGCGGCATTGTGTCAGGCAGAAGGAGGAAGAATATTACGTTCTTTGGTACCTAAAGCTCATATAGGCACCAGTTTTTCCTGCAGTGAAGTAATGCCTTTTTCACAGCGTGAAGAAGATGTACTGACAGCCAAAAGAGTAGATGCCATGTTAAACAGGTTATTTATAGAGCCAGCATTGGGTAGGGGATATCCGCAGGTTGACAATTTCCCTTTATTAGATAAACTTCAATTGCATAATAAGGCATGGAAGTATACAGAAAGAATGCATTTTAATTTTGATTTCATTGGCATTCAAAATTATTTTGCGCTTACTGTAAAATATAATGCGTTGATACCTTATCTGCATGCATCTGAAGTAAAAGCAGCTACCCGAAAAGTGCCCCATACAGATATGGGTTGGGAAATAAATGCAGACAGTTTTTACTGGATGATCAAAAGGTTTTGGTTATATGGAGGGGTGAAAGAAATTTTGGTAACGGAAAGCGGCGCATTTTTTAAAGATGCTTTAGTGAATGGGGTTGTGAACGATCAGCAAAGGATCGACTATTTTAAACAATACCTCTCTGCCTTGCAGAAAGCTAAGAAAGAAGGGGTAAATGTAAATGGTTATTTTGCCTGGACACTCACCGATAATTTTGAATGGACAGAAGGTTATGATGCAAGATTCGGACTCATACATGTTGATTTTAAAACACAATTGCGAACAATCAAAAACTCCGGTTACTGGTTCCGTGATTTCCTGAAAAATTCCTGAATAGTTTTCTTATGTTTGGTTAACTAAAAATTTACCATGCAAAGGAAACTCTTATTGTTTGCTATTTTATTCTTTCAAATGCATGCGTTTGCACAAACAATAAAAATACCTGCTTATACCGGCTATTCGGTACCCGCTGAAAAAGACGAAGAGAGCCTGTTTACTGAGAAAAACGGCTTGTCGGGTTGGACCAACGCTAAGCAGAAAATAAAATATTTCTTTTATTTACGCAAAGCCGGCAAACTTTCCATTGAGCTGGAAACAAAAAATATCAGCGCAGGAACCTTGTTGAACCTGGCTATTGACGGCAAAAATTTTCCCGTTAAAGTACCTGCATCTCCCAGTTTTAAAATGGTATCGGTAGGAAGTCTGATTATAAAGGATTCGGGGTATTATACCATCACTTTAACGGTAATAAAAAAGGTAAAACAATCTATTGCAGATATCAGGTCTATCCAATTATCAGGGGTTCCTACACAAAATAGCCACTTTAATTCCAAACCCAGAAGAAATGCAGCATCCGTGCATTTGCGTTATCCCTTAGAAGATTCCATTAAGGCTATTGCATTTTATAATGAGATCACCGTTCCATCGGGCTACGATCCCGTGCATAGTTATTTTATGGCTACTGGTTTTGCCCGAGGATATTTTGGTATACAAGTGAATAGCGAAAAAGAACGCCGGGTTATTTTTTCTGTCTGGGATGCAGGCAATGAAGCAATTGATAGAAATAAAGTAGCCGATTCTAACAAAGTGCAATTACTGGCAAAAGGTGCAGATGTTTTTGCAGATGGTTTTGGAAATGAAGGAACAGGTGGTCACAGCCATTGGGTGTATCCCTGGAAAACAGATCAGGTCTATCAATTTCTGGTAACTTCCTTAGCAGACAGTGCATCACAAACCACTATCTATACCGGCTATTTCTTTTTGCCTGAGCTTAAAAAATGGAAGCTGATAGCCAGTTTCAGGGCACCGAAGGATGGAAAAAATTTGCGTAACCTGTATTCCTTTAATGAAAATTTCTGGGGTATCAATGGGCAGCTGCAACGCAAAGCCTTATATGGTAACCAATGGGTTCAAAATACAAAAGGGCAATGGATAGAACTCACCAAAAGTAATCTAACCTATGATGCAACCGGCAGGGCAGGGGATAGGATTGACTTTGGCGGTGGTGTTGACAACGGAAAATTTTATTTATACAATGGCGGATTTATACTGGATGCTACTAACTACCGTGAAAATTTTAGTAGAACGGCAACCAATCAAAAACCGGTGATTGACCTGAATAACCATGCAGACAGTGTATACCAATCTAAAGTGGATAAGCAAATGATCATGGATGCCATCAGTAAGCACCAACTTGATACCACTGGTTCTGTTGATGGTGTTTATTACCAGATATTGAAAGAAGGTTTCGGAGCTTATGTATCAGTGAATGATACGGTAACTGTTTTTTATAAAGGCAGCCTTTTAAAAGATGGCAGCATATTCGATCAAACAAAAGAAAAGCCTGCTAGTTTCCCTTTAAAGAGATTGATCAGAGGTTGGCAACAAGCCGTACCCATGTGTAAGGTGGGTGGTAAAATCCGTATCATCATACCTTCTGCCAATGGTTACACCATCAGAAGCAGGAGTAATGCCATCCCGCCTAACAGTGTATTGGTATTTGATATTGAAGTAGTGAATGCAAAAAAAGCTATGTAAAAAATAAAGACGACAGGCTCTTTTATGAGCGATATCATTTTTATTATACCCCTTTTTTTCGTACTTTGATTAGATAATACTAATTATGAGAAATGCACGTAACCTGTCGATTGCTATCCTTTTGCTGTTATGTTTAGCAGCCATTTTTAGCAGTTACTATATGATAACAGATCCTACAGGCAGTTCGCTGGGTCTTCCTTTTTACCTTTTAAATGGCACTGTCTTTTCTGATTACCTCGCCATTGGCTGGACAACATTGATCATTGTAGGCCTGTTTAGCATTTTTGTAATGATACAGATCAATCAAAAAGCAAAACGCTATTCTTTTTTCATCATGTTACAGGGAGTACTGCTGGTAATATTTACCATCATGCAAATGGTATTATTCAGCGAAACTTTTCTGGTTCAATATGTTTCCTTGTTTTTGGGTGTGGCACTTATTGGTTTGGGCGCTATTCAGAACCAGCATAAGATAGCAGTGGAAACAGAAAAGAAGCCTATGCCCGCCCCTAAAAGCCATCACCATAAGCATAGAAAGCATAAATAAAATCTTATTTATCGTGCTAACATCTTTAAACAGGATGGATTAGGAATCTCTATCTGCTGCATTGTTTTTTGTAATAGTCCGGTTAGCTTATCGCGTTTAAAAACCACCATATTATTGCTCCGCATATTAGCAACGAGTAAAAAATTTCCGGTAGGGTCTATCATAAAGTTACGGGGATGGTTACCCATGGTTGATTGATAACCCACAGATGTGAGCAAACCTGTATTTTGATCAATGGAAAAAATGGCCAGGTTATTTTCTTCCCCTCTATTTGACGCATAAAGAAATTTACCATCAGGAGAAACATGAATATCTGCACTGCCGGGCTGACCTTTAAAATCGGCTGCATGTGTGGCAATTGTTTGTATGGCTTTAGGCTTGCCACTATTATATTGGTAAGCAGTAACAGTACCTGTAATTTCTTCCACTACATAAAAAAAGCTGCCCGATGGCGCAAATTCAAGGTGTCTGGGACCACTGCCCGGGTTTGCACTTAGAAACTTGGTTGCCGCAGGTTTTAATGGTTTTAATTGGTTGCTGCTGAACTGATACATATTCACCTTATCAGTGCCAAGATCTGGCGTTAATAATAGTTTTTCATCAGGCGAAAAAAAAGTGGAATGTACATGCGGCTTTTCCTGTCTCTGCGGATTAGCCCCCTTTCCTGTATGCACGATATGTTGCGCAAAGGGTTGTATAGAGCCGTCATCATTTAAGGGGAAAACGGCCAGACTACCTCCGGTATAATTGGCAACAGTTAACCACTTGCCATCTTTTGTAAGTGATAGATGACAAGGGTTTTCTGAACCGCTGGATTGCTGGTTGATCAGTTTAAGGGTACCCGTTTGTGCATCAAATGCATAAGCGGCAACTAATCCGGCTTGTGAGCGACTGATCTCGTTTACAGCATATACATATTTTCCATTCGCTGAAATTGCAATATAGGAAGGGTTGGCAGCACTGTCTGTAAAGCTGATCAATCCAACTTCTCCATTCTTAGCATTAAAATCATACACATAAATCCCCTTGCTTTTACCACTGGTATAAGTGCCTGCAAAAAGGAAAAAGTGCTGAGCTGAGGTACTTAAAGTGAGCAGTAACATAGAGGTGAATAGAAGCAATCGCATAGGTATAATTTTTACGTAACCAGTTTCAACGAAAAATGATCGAATTTATATACTGATATCTTATGTTTTACTTACCAGCCTTTTTTACATATTTATCTAACCATTGATTTTGTTCCCAATGCAAGTGTAAGAGGTTTTCCTTTCCCCTGTATCCGTGTGCTTCATAAGGCATGTAAACAAATCTAACCGTTCCACCATTGCCTTTGATAGCAGCAAATAGTCTTTCACTGTTTATAGGATAAGTACCTGTATTATCATCAGCTTCTCCATGAGTTAACAAGATCGGCGTTTTTATTTTATCTGCATAGCTAAAAGGACTGATCTCATAAATTATTGTTTAAATTTTTATTTTATTATTGGTAAACCCGAACATAGTCAATCTCCATTTTTTGCGGAAATACACTGTCATCAATGCCTTTCTGTCCGCCCCAATTGCCACCTACTGCAATATTGAGCAAAAGATGAAATGGTTTATTGAATGGCCAGGCATCCTTTCCGCTATGTTCATTTTTAAAGGTGAAATAAGGCTTGTTATCAATAGAAACAATCACTTTTTCAGCATCCCAGTCTAATGAATATACATGAAATGCTTCACTGCAATCAGGAACGGCGGTTGTAGCCGTTTTCTGTGTACCTATACTATGGTAATATTTTTTTGAATGGGTGGAAGCATGTACAACTCCCTGGTTATAGCCTACATGTTCCATGATGTCAATCTCGCCATCATCCGGCCATTTTAGGGGTGTACTGGAAGCCAGCATCCAGATAGCAGGCCAGGTACCCAGCCCCTTTGGAATTTTAGCCCTTACATCAACATGACCATAAGTGAAATCATATTTACCTTTTGTAGTAAGCCTGGCAGATGTGTAGGCATTTTTATCCATGGTCTCTTTTTTTACTTCAATAGTCAGATAACCATCGCCTACACGGGCATTTTCTGTTCTTTTCTGGGTATAATATTGTAATTCGTTGTTCCCCCAACCTGCGCCGCCTACATCATAATGCCACCGGGTTGAATCGGGCAATCCCTGGTAATTGAATTCATCACTCCAAACCAGTTTTCTTTTTATTTGGGCATTTGTACAATAGAAGGAAAAAGAAAAAAACGCGATGAAGGTCAAAATTCGGCTAAACTGATTCATTGGATGGGCTATTTATGTTTAGCAATATACTTAGAAAAATCCCTGTTTGGCCCTGGTTCTGCCTAATCATAAAAAAATTTGCCAGTATATCCGGATGCAGTTACTTTTGTGCCTTATTATGAAAATACTGGTTCACATATATCACCATCATTACTTACCCAAAGGGTAGGCTGTTGGTGTTTTGTGCCATTTGCAATAAAACATTAAAAGGCTTACCATTTTGGTAAGCCTTTTTTCATTCTAACCCGAACCTGTAGCGGCTAAACTGTGGGAAATCATTTGTACAAAAGTTCATTTTATGAAAGAAAACGCAGAAACATCTATCCATGCCGGATCCGTTAAGTTAAAATTGGCCATTCAAAAAAGTGGCCGACTGCACGATGACTCCATCCGCCTTTTAAAAGAGTGTGGCATTGACATCAGCAATGGTGTAAATAAGCTAAAAGCCGAAGCCAATAATTTTCCGATTGAAGTCTATTTTCTCCGGGATGACGATATCCCGCAATATGTGGAAGACGCAGTAGCTGATATCGGTTTTGTTGGCGAAAATGTTGTTTACGAAAAGAAAAAGAAAGTGGATGTGGTAGAAAAGCTGGGCTTCGGTAAATGCCGTTTAAGCATGGCAGTTAGAAAGGGCGAAAATTACCAGGATGCCAGCTATTTGGAAGGCAAGAAAATTGCCACTAGTTATCCGGTTATTCTGAATGATTTTTTACTGTCAAAAGGTGTTAAGGCCGAGATCCATGAGATCAGCGGTAGTGTAGAAATCGCACCTGGTATAGGTTTAGCCGATGCTATTTGTGATTTGGTGAGCAGCGGCTCAACTTTATTCATGAATGGATTAAAAGAAACAGAGACCATCTTACAATCGCAGGCTGTTTTAATTAAATACCAGCAACTGGAAGAAGCCAAGCAGCAATTACTTAACCGTTTACTGTTCAGAATCCAGTCAGTAAAAAAAGCCAAGAATAATAAATACATCCTGCTCAATGCTCCCAATAATAAACTCCAGGAAATTATCGGACTATTACCGGGAATGAAAAGTCCAACCGTATTGCCTTTGGCAGAAGAGGGCTGGAGCAGTGTGCACAGTGTTTTAAATGAAAATGATTTCTGGGATATCATTGAACAATTAAAAGCGGCAGGTGCGCAGGGCATTTTAGTAGTTCCTATAGAGAAGATGATTGTTTAGTTAGCAATAGCATTACACATTAAAATTTAGGTAAATGAAGCAATTTAATTATCCGGCAATGGAAAGCTGGAACGAAATACTGAAAAGACCATCCATCGATCATTCTTCATTGGTGGCAACTGTGCAGCAGGTAATGCGTAACGTAAAGCAGGAAGGCGATAAAGCTATCAGAAAATATACGGAAGAATTTGATGGCATCAATCTGGAATCATTTCTGGTAAATGCTGAAGAAATAACTGCAGCAGAATCGCTGCTAAATGTTGAATTAAAAAAAGCCATCAGACAGGCTGCTGCCAATATTCATTTATTTCACCAACAGCAAATGAAGGTGGAACCCATGGTGGAAACTATGCCTGGTATTCAATGCTGGCGTAAGAGTATCGGGATTGAAAAAGTAGGATTATATATTCCTGGCGGATCCGCCCCTTTGTTTTCAACCATTTTGATGCTGGGTATTCCCGCAAAAATTGCTGCCTGCAAGGAAGTGATTTTATGTTCGCCGCCAGATAAAAATGGTTTATTGCATCCAGCCATTTTATTTGCTGCCCAGGTTGTAGGCATTTCAAAAATTTATAAAATAGGTGGCGTACAAGCAATTGCTGCAATGGCTTATGGCACTTCAACCGTTCCTAAAGTGTATAAAATATTCGGACCAGGTAATCAATATGTAACCTGTGCCAAACAATTATTGCAACAGGAAGGTGTAGCCATCGATATGCCCGCAGGCCCTAGTGAAGTATGCGTGCTGGCCGATGATTCAGCCAATCCTGCTTTTATTGCAGCAGATCTGTTAAGTCAGGCAGAACATGGCAGTGATAGTCAGGTTGTATTAATAACCAATTCCGAAACAATACTCGAAAATGTTAAGAAAGAAATTGCCCTGCAGTTACCCAAGCTTTCCAGAAATACCCTGGCAGCAAAAGCCCTCGAGAACAGTTGTTTTATTCTCACCCATACTTTACAGGAAGCTATTGATATGGCCAATGCCTATGCGGCAGAACACCTGATCATCGCCTGTAAAAATGAAGATTCCATTGCAGAGAAAATTACCAATGCCGGCTCAATTTTTTTGGGGAATTATTCTCCTGAAAGTGCAGGCGACTATGCCAGCGGTACCAACCATACCCTGCCCACCAATGGCTATGCAAGGGCTTACAGTGGTGTTAGTGTGGACAGTTTTGTAAAAAAAGTAACTTTTCAAAAAATATCTGAAAGAGGTTTACAAAATATTGGACAAACAGTTATTCAGATGGCTGAGGCGGAAGGATTGACAGCGCATGCAAATGCAGTTGCTATTAGACTTGCTTTTATGGAACAAAATTCATAAATAGATAGTAAGTGTTAACATAATTAGTTTAAAAATATTTATCTGATCATATAAATCCATTAATATTTTTTATGCTTTTTGATTTACAAAAAATAACAAGAAAAAATATAGCATCCTTAGTGCCCTATTCTTCTGCACGTGACGAATTTACTGGTGAAGCCAAAGTATACCTGGACGCTAATGAAAATAGCTTAGGCTCTCCACTTACTAAATGGTATAACCGCTATCCAGACCCACACCAGAAATTAATAAAAGAGAAATTAGCAGTGGTGAAAGGTATTGCAGCGGAACATATTTTTTTGGGTAATGGCAGTGATGAATGTATCGATTTACTCTTCCGTGCTTTTTGCGAACCCGGTAAAGACAATGTGATCATTTGTCCGCCTACTTATGGTATGTATGAAGTAAGTGCGAATATTAATGATATCATCATAAAGAAAGCGCCCTTATTAGATAATTTTCAATTAGACCTGGTTCATTTGGAAACTTTGGTAGATGAAAAAACCAAACTGATCTGGATCTGTTCGCCCAATAATCCTACCGGTAATTGCATGAACCGGGTTGACATAGAAACGATATTGAATAATTTTAATGGTATTGTGGTTATTGATGAAGCTTATATCAACTTTGCCCAACAAAAATCTTTTATTCAGGAATTGGCAGACTATCCTAACCTGGTGGTATTGCAAACTTTTAGCAAAGCATGGGGGTTAGCCGGGTTGAGACTGGGTATGGCTTTTGCTTCCACCAGTATCATTGAAATTCTTAATAAAGTAAAACCTCCTTATAATATTAACCAGGCTTCACAGGAACTATTGTTAAAAGCCTTAGAAGAAGTGGGCCAGGTAAATGATATGATTCGTTTATTGGTTGATATGCGCATTGCTTTGGCCGAGGTATTTAGTTCCATGCCAACCGTTCTGCAGGTTTTTCCTTCCGATGCTAACTTTTTATTGGTCAAGATAAAAAATGCCAGGCATGTGTATGAATTTTTACTGGAAAAAGGCATTGTATTGCGCGATAGGAGCAATGTGCAGCTTTGTGCAGATTGTTTAAGGATCACCATCGGCAGTGAGCAGGAGAATACATCACTGGTAGATGCCATGCAGGAATGGTATAATCGTTAAACTTTGTGTGGCAGTATCTAATTTGATTTGTAATTTCAAACCTTAATCAATCTGCATATGAAAAAAATATTTTCTTTTCTTTTATTCAGTACTGCATCAGTTTTGATAAGTATTTCAGCCCTTGCATCTGATTCTTTAAAAATGGTAAAACCTATAGGGGTTATTGCTGATCAGGATAATGCGGCACTTAAACTACCTGCAGGCTTTGGTGCTTTAAGAGTTGCTGAGGGCCTGGGGAAAACCCGGCACATAACTGTTAATGCACAAGGAGATGTTTATGCAAAAATTAGGGGCAAGGTTGATGAAGGAAAAGCTATCCTGAAATTGCACGATACCAACGGTGACGGTAAGGCAGATGAAACAACCGGTTTCGGTAATTATGGCGGCACCGGCATTATGATCAAGAATGGCTATCTCTATGCTTCATCCGATGAAGAAGTTTTTCGATATAAAATAAATGACAAAGGAGAAGTGATCAATGCGGCTCAGGCTGAGAAAACTATTACCGGATTGAAAAGAGCTAACCAACATGAGTCAAAATCTATCACGCTGGATAATGCAGGTAATATTTATGTAAATATTGGTGCTTATTCTAATTCCTGTCAGGAGCAAGACAGAAAAGCGGGTTCATTGGGTAAAATGCCCTGTCCCATTTTAGACTCAGCTGGCGGAATCTGGATGTTCAGGGCTGATAAACT
>CALRUV010000084.1:0-13401 GCA_943371455.1 Chitinophaga pinensis
TTCCACGCCAGGGTGCACCTGCAGAATGTGCAGAGCTGCCTTCAAACTTAAATTCTACCGATACCAATCCATTGCCGCCGCCATCGCCCCACGATACGCCCAAATTGTTGCCCACATGCGTAAAAATGCAAGCATCCACATTTTTAAAATAGCCATCTCTAATGTACCAGGCTTTGGTACCCACCAATTCTTCAGCCACACCAGGCCATATTATTAAAGTGCCTGAAATGCGTTCCCTTTCCATTATTTTTTTTACTTCAATAGCTGATAATATCACTAAGGGCAAACCCGAATTATGACCTTCTCCATGTCCGGGTGCATCTTCTACAATCGGTTCTTTATAAGCCACGCCGGGCTTTTGCGAAGCTTTGGGAATACAATCAATATCACTGCCTAAAGCAATGAATGGTTTACCGTTACCCCATTTTGCCATCCATGCGGTAGGGATTCCTGCAATGCCTTTCTCTATGGTAAAACCATTTTTTTCGAGGATGCCTGTGAGGTAGGCAGATGTTTCAGTTTCCTGAAAACCGAGTTCGGAAAAACTAAAAACCATGTCCACCATTTCTTGTGCGGTTTTCTTTTTATCCTCCAAAGCTTTTATCACTTCATTCTTCCAGATTTCCACCTTGGGTACAGGTAATGTTTTATTTTTTTGGGCTTCAATTTGCGTAGCAAAAACCATGAATAGTATTAGGCAAAGTAATCTTGTGTAAAGCATGAGATTATTTTTTTGATTGAATGTAAATTAATGAAATAAGTTTTTGTGCTTTCAATATTTGATAACGAATCTCCAACTACGCCTAATAATTTAAAAAAAATAATTAGCTCAAATAACTTGATAGCTGCGTTTAGAGTTGCCGCTAACGGTTTGCGGCTTTAAGCAGTTGGGGCAAGCACTTCCGTCCAGCCTGGCAACTGCCGCTGAATAAATGTACAAAAGCTTAATGACATACTTGCCTATCGGCAGGCAGGTTCTACTTACGAACCGAGTTGGGTCAACCTGAAGCTGAAGCAGGGATTTGTACTGCACTAAAATATTTTTTGTGTCTTTCAACAAAGCCCCTTGCATAAATAATAATGCACAATAGTCTTTAAAACCGTGTATTAGAACAATGTTGCTTTTTCCAACTGTGTAACAAGGGCAACTCCATTTCAATTCTTCTGTAAGTCCACAGTCAAGTACAAGAATTCTTAACTCTGAATATGCTTCCTTCCATTTTGTTTGTTTATCAAAAAACCAATCTGTCTTAGGGTTCATTGTTTTAATTTATGAAGATGTCTGTTTCGCCTTGCAGCTAACGGACACGGCTTGGCGATGTGGCGGTATTTGAAAATCGTCAGCCCGAAACGTAGCTAAATTTATAGATAAAAGTTCATTGTTTACTCTATTGCCCGGTGTTATTAGTCGGCTGAAACTAAAGCTGATCAGCGAACTAAAAGCCGGGAATTTATTCGTCGCCCCGCCATCTTGCCAAACCGCCTGTTATCGGTCCGTGCTTTTTGCCTCACTAATGTTTTTCCAATTGGTAGTGTTTTTTTAGTACATCTTCTCCAAATTCATTTCCTTTTTCTCTCCATATAGTATGGATATGTTTGCCACTAGCGTTGTCAAACTCTATAATAAATGTTGGGCCATTTAAAACATAATAATGTGGCTTCTTTTCGTCATATTCTCCAATCCACCCAAAATAAATTTTACCTACTTCTGCTTTTAATATTTTTTCATATTCAACAACTGCCTTGTCGTATTCAAGATTAAATATAAATTCCCGAATGATGTATTGCAAAACTGCCTTCTGATTATTATTCATTTCAGTTCCTAATATTCCCCAATTGTCAACCAAACGTTTTCCACTTTCTGCTGCCGTTATTATATCTTTAGGAACTGCGTTACTCAGTGTCGCCTTCTTTTGTTGAGTAGGAGTTAATAGGTGAATGAGCTTAATTCCTAAATCCTCCTCTTGTCCAAGTACACGCCAGCCTGCATATTCTGTATTTGGATATTCTGCTGGGTCAGTTCCGACAAACAAGGGTGTAACTGAAATTTTATTACCTGTAAATGTGAAGTTTATGGATAAATGATGGCCTTCTATTTTATAGCCCCAAATACTATCTGTCGGCTTACCAAAAAATGCGAAATAATAGTTTTTATGTGTCCACAATAATGCTCTAACTCGTTGATAGATTGTATCATTAATTTCTTTCTTATAAAAAAGGCTATCATAATAACGATTTAGCAAATCGTCAAGGTGCATAATACTAGTTGCTTTCAAATAACCCTGAGAGCTTAGTGAAGTTGAAAGTACTCTGTGAACAAGTTTTCTTTGAGCAACAGTCATGTTGCCAATATTCAGACCTGCTCTGGCTCTGAGTCCAACAGGAAGATTATTCCATTTAACTCTAGCCGTGTCACCAAAGGAAAGCGCTGCAATTCGTTTTTGCAATTTGTCAAATGAGTTATAAAGAGAATCAGAATAGGTTCTTATTTCTTTCTGATAGTCACTCTGTCCCTCAACTGTCAATGTCAAAAGAACAGTGAACATTAATAATGATAAAATCCTTTCTATTCTCATTTTTTAAATTTAAAGTTTGTCTGTTGCATGACCGCTAACGTCCGTGACTTTAAGCTGGTTGGATAATCTGTGTTCCTACTGCTGGCTTGGCCACTATAGACTCGATTAGTTAAAGCCAAATTACTGAAGCTCATTTGAAATACCAAAGCTGATGGGCCATTGCTTGAAGTCCAACTAGTGTAAAGCGATTTGTTGTGCGAAGTGGTAGAGTTAATTATTTATTTCTGATGCACTAACTTTTTTGATTTTTCCTTTTTCGGATAATACAAGGAATCCATTTTGAGCCTTCTTTTGAGTAAGAAGTTTTTTAAAAGTCAAGTCTAATCCTTTTCGAAGAAGTTCACGAAAATTTTGAATGTCGCTTTCAGTCTTTGTCATCCCTATGTTTTTTAATTATTTGCCAAATTAATTCATCATGAATCATTATTTGGGTATTACCTTGACCTTCAGCTGCAAAATTAAATGGTTTGCTTGAATTATCTATAACAATCCAGAAATCGCAAAGCTCAATAAACTTGTTAATTAGGTTATTAGTCCCTCGAAAATATCTTCTGCGAATTGTTTCTTCCGGAATATCGTGTCCACCTTCGCTTACCCTGATCTTAACACGTTCAATGGCTAGGTCTACATCATTTAGCCAAAAAAATAGCAATGTTATTGAATATCCCTTCTCCCTTGCTATTTTGATAGTATTTATATATGAGAGAGTTGTCAATGTTGTCTCAAATGCAAAGTCAACACCGCTATTTACAAGCTCCTCTATTCTTTCAAGCATGATTCTGCCTGCTTGGAATGAGACACTTTCTGGTTGGAAAGGAGAAAGTCCTTTTGCAATCTCATCAGCATTTACGAATTCCTTACAATTAAGCATTTCCGGAAGTATCGTAAATGATGCAGTTGTTTTTCCTGCACCATTACAACCAGAAATAATATAGAGATTTGGCACTTATGATAATTTTCAATCTAAAGCTAACAAAAATTTAGTGATACTGAAATTGAAAATGCATTTCACACAACACTTAAAAGTACGCGTTTCTTATAACATCTAATAACTGATCCTCAATAAGTTTTATCCGCGCATTTTTAGGTTTTGCGTTTTATCTACCTAGAAATACGCGAATGATTACTACTCTAAAAACGCGGGTCTTACCATTTCAATTTATCTAATGGGCTTTCTATCTTACCCAAATCTTTTTTACTTACATGGGTATATAACATGGTGGTTTTGATACTATTATGTCCCAATAATTCCTGTATAATACGTATATCCGTTCCCGCTTCCATTAAATGAGTTGCATAGCTATGTCTTAACAAGTGCACACTTCCTTTTTAGTAACCTTTGCTTTTCTCTTTGCCACCTGTAAAATTTCTTGTACAGACCTCGCACTGTAGGGCTCACCAGGCTTCCCTTCAAACAGGTAAACCAGTGGGCGGAACTGTTGGTAATAAATCCTTAAAATGTCACAAAGTTTTTGGGCTATCAATATTTGATAACGAATCTCCAACTACGCCTAATAATTTAAAAAAAAATAATTAGCTCAAATAACTTGATAGCTGCGTTTAGAGTTGCCGCTAACGTTCGAGGCTTGCCGCAGGGCTGGAATTGTTGCTGTGTCAGCACGGCAACTGAAGCCGATTGAAAAACTGAAGTTGAAGTTAACAACTAAAAGTCAAATAGAATTCCGTCGGCCCGATATGGGCTGATAGCGATATGAAGCTAAGTATATATTCGTCTGCCAGCATAGCAGCAAACTCCCTGTTGTATGTTCGACCTTCTTCTTGACAACTTGAATTGAAAGTCTTTGTCCAACGTGGTAGGGTGTGTCCCGGAAGTGTGGGAACAAGACAGCCTCTTTTGCAAGCCTTTAGTTTAAGCATTGGTCAGTGCGAGCTTGGAAATATGCAGACTAATATGAGTAAATTGACAACTTATTAAAACGCAATCGAAAATATTGCAGATACTTTAAAACCATTAAATGCTTTGTAACCACCAATGTTTTCGATAAATTCCTTGGAAGAAACATAGTCACCACTTAATCCCCACTGAATATTTTTTCCTGGGCTGTAAAAAAAGCCGGCAGACAATTCGACAAAAGGTGCATTACTTTTGAAATTACGTTCGTTTCTATTGATACCATTGGATAAATTGCCGGCACCTTCAATAAATTTGTACCTGGCCGGTACAACTCCAAGTCCAAAGCCTGCATAAGGACGAAAACGATTTTTCAAAAAAGAGTAATTCATCCCAATACTCATTGGCGTAAAAAATATTCCACCTCCTTCAACATCTACACTATCACCGGCAAGTATTGAAAATAGGTTGAGGCCCTTAGGTTCTATCTTTTTAAAAAGCACTCCCAGATTAGCGTTTACCGATACATGATCTGAAAGAATCTTTGCAAAAGACAGATTCCACGCACCTATTTTTTGTGGAAAGTCTAGAATAGCTCTTTCTCTCGCTTTGGCTGAATTGGCAAAATACCATTGACCGTGACTCAGCGATATCTGCCAATTGTGTTTATCTTCCTGAACTCTAACGACCTTCAGTTTATTTGCATCTTCCGACATTTTTTCCATATTAAATCCCCATAAATAATGCTTCTGAAATTGTTGATGGGCAACGCTCAAAGCATTGTGGTCTATTGAATCAAAAAGGTAAGGTTTAATGCTGTTGTTTAGTTTTAACTCATCCTGAAGTAGTTTATAAGTATTGGGATTGCTTGTAATAAAAGCAGTAGCCGCAAAATAGTAATCCATTGCTGCATAGATGTCCGATGTTTTAGGTATATTATCATTAAGCCCCAATAAGTAAATTTTATCTTTTGCTACTGAAAATACATATATGGTTCTTTGAATGATTGCCTTCAGGGAATCAGTTTCCCATATTATACCTGGGCTATTGTGAAGTTGCAGGATGATGGTTTGTGTTTGTTTTGCATAATGTTGATACAGACTATCCGTATGCTGATTTTGAAAACACACAATTAAAGGGTATGATTTTCCACTGTGTTGATATTCATTCGGAATGATCACCGAATATTTTTTATAAATAACATTGTTTTGCTGCGCCTTAATAATATTGCTGATACTTGTAAGTATCAAAACGATAAGAACTATTTGTTTTCTGTCCATTTTTCTTTAAGAATGCATTAAAGATGGTTTTTTATAAAAAAGGTATTTAGTATATTGTTTTAAGATAGAATTAAACCATCCTGCATTTCAATAATCCGGTCTGTATTATTAGCAAAATCTGGATCGTGTGTTACACAAATAATGGTCTGGCCATATTCTTGCGCCAGCTGCTTGAATATATCCTGAACAGCCCTGGAGTTTTTAGTGTCAAGATTTCCAGTTGGTTCATCGCCCATAATAACAGATGGGCTATTGATAAGGGCACGGGCAATAGCTACCCTTTGTTGCTGGCCTCCCGACAGCCTTTTAGCATTTTTTAGTTCTTGGCCTTTTAAATCAAGCAATCTTAAACTTTCGTAGGCTTTGTATTCAATTTCTTCGACCGAAAGTTTGCCTAATTTGAGTGCAGGCAGCATCACATTTTGCAAAGCTGAAAATTCAGGTAACAGATAATGAAATTGAAAAACAAAACCAATATGTTCGTTTCTAAATGCAGCTAACTGATTCTGCGTTTTCCCTGTAAGCATATCGCCATTGATATGGAGAGACCCTTCATAATCGGTATCCATTGTGGAAAGTACATAAAGAAGTGTTGACTTTCCTGATCCCGATTTTCCAACAATAGACAGAAACTCCCCTTTATTAACTGTAAATGAAACCCCTTTTAAAACCTGAAATTTTTCCGGTTCATAAAAATATTTAATCAGGTTTCTTATTTCTATAGAAATTGCTTTTTCCATGTTATCCTCTTATAATAATTACAGGGTCAATTTTTGAAGCCTTTCTGGATGGTAAATAACCAGCAATGAGAGTTGTTAATATTCCAAAACAAACAGCAAGAAGAAAATCCTGAGTTTGAAAAAATATCGGTAATGTTTCCATTCCTGCAATTGTAAATGGAACCAAATTGATAAGTAAAGAGATTCCGTAACCCAATATTGCACCGACTATTGCACCAAAAATACCAATTACATTTGCCTGTGTAAGAAATATTGTCATGATGTCTTTCCCTGAAAATCCAAGTGCCTTCATGATAGCAATTTCTTTAATTTTTTCATTAATAGTCATGGTCATAATATTATAAATGCCAAACCCTGCAACCAATAGTATGGTTAACGAAACTGCAATTGCAATAATGTTCCTGAGTTCCGAGCCAGCAACCAATTGTTCGTTGGCTTCCTGCCACGATTCTATTTGATAAGGAATCAACGGAGCTATTTTTTTTATATAGGATACTGTATTTTCTCTATCTCTAATATTCACCATAATATCGCTGGCATAATCAGAACTTTCACCAATCAATTGGCGGGCTGCCGCAATATTCAAGTAAGCTTTTGTTTCGTCCATTGTTTTTAGGTTGCTTTCAAAAATGCCCACCACAATATAGTTTTTAGATACCCCGGCGGAGGTAAGCACATTGATGCTATTATTGATTTTAAGGCCAAGTTTTTCTGCCAGTAATTTTCCTAAAATAATACCGGATTTATAGGTTATTAAATTATTCCATTCACCTTGAATCATTGTTTCAGCGGTTTTATACAATTCATCTTCAGACTTGAGTTCTACACCTGAAACAACTCCGTTTACCTGTTTGGAACCGCTTCTGAAAAAAACATTGGAATTCACTTGTCGGGAAACTGCAACTACATCAGTCGTCTTTTTTATAGCTGAAACAATAGCTGATGAATTTTTAAGGCCGGTTGTATACTGGATACTCTTTCTGTTGCTGATATTAATTACTGTTTTTGTCCGGTCAACCTGGCTCGCTATGGGATTGTAATCATTCCTACTATCCTGATTATAAATACGTATATGAGATAAGGCTCTGAATGCAAGGTCGTCCTGTGCTTTATTTACACCATTCATAAAACTGTTCATGAAGATGTACATAGACACGCCAAATGTTACTCCTAAAACAGCCACGAAAGTTTGCCCTATTTTCGAAGTCAGATGAACTCTTGCAATTTGAATGTTGGTTGATTTCGCCATAATGTTTCTTTATTTTGAAAGTAAAATAGAGGTAGAAGCATCTAAACCAGAAAGGATTTCAACCCACTCGGTAGTTCGGATACCCACTGTGACCTTAACTTGCTTTTTTTTATTGTCGAGAATAAAATCACCGGGCAACAAATATTGAGTTGGTATCACCAATGCATTGGCCTTTTCGTTAGTTTTAATATTGGCCTGAAGTTGTGTTCCGGATTTTAAATTAGCTATGGTTTCATCGAACGTTGCTTCGGCAATAAAAGATTGCTCTTTACTATCAAAATAGGGGTAAATGTTTGAAAGATGGGCCTTATAGCTTTTATTCTTTTCGGCATTCAATTCAATGTAAACTTCCTGTCCAAGTTTTAATTTGTTAATGTCTTCTTCCCCAATAAAAAGTTTTGCAATAAATTTGCCTGAGCCAATTTCAGCAACAGGCTCTCCCCGTTTTATCAACTCTCCACGTTTCTTTTGAATTTGAAAAACCACTCCTTCCACATAGGCCAAGATTTTGTAATACGATGATGCATTTTGCTGCATTGCCAGGTTTGTTTTGTAATTACTTACTTCTAATTGCAATTTATTTTTGGTATCTGAAATTTGATTATTTATTGATACCAAATCCTGCTTCGAATTTTCGTAACTTACTTTTGCTTTATCATAATCTATCACACTTACTGCACCCGATTTAACAATTTTTTGATACCTAACAAAATTTAATGAATCTGTTTCCAGCTTATTCTTCACTTGATTCCTCTGCGCCATCAATTGTTGAAGTACAGGGGAATTGTTGCTGACATTTGATACCGAGTTCTGGTAACCTACTTCAGCATTTTCAAGTTGGGCTGATTGTGCATTGTTTTCAATGAAGTATAAAATTTGCCCGGCTTTTACAGAGTCTCCTTCATTGAAAAATGTTTTACTCAAATAGCCATCTGCCTGGGAGGTAACTATGTATTGATTCTCAGTGATAATATTCCCACTCGCAAAAACCGCCTCAACAATATTTTTTCTTGAAGCTTGTATTGATTCCTGACGCTTACATCCTGTAGTTGCGATGGTAATTAATACAGCCGAAAATAATATGAACATTTTCATTTTTAGTTATTTGTTTCGTGATTTAATAATCGCTTTATTTATGAGGTACTCGGACAAGCGGCTGAAATATTGGTTTTCAGCTACCAGATAATCGTCATGTGCCGAAAGGTAGTTATCAAGGGCAACCAGCCCCGCTACATATTTGATATAAACAAGCTGAAGGTTTTCATCCGCCAATTTTAAATTTCGGTCGGCCGTTTGCACCGAATTCGACGCTGTGATATAGTTCTTAAATAAAATATTGTCGTTTAGTGATGATTTTCGCTTCGCTTCTTCGTAATTCTTTTGTGCAATATTTTGCGAAATCTTTGCCGATTTGTATTGATTTTTGTTGGCAAATCCAGTAAACAAAGGGACAGAAAAATTAAGACCAATATATCGACTGGGCTGCCATGCGTCCGACTTAAACGAGAATGCAAATTCTTCCTGATATTGTACGGCGCCCCAATAGGCAACTACATCCAGTTTAGGCATAAAGCGATAGTAAGCTTGTTTTGTAGCAAAGAAGGCCTTATCGATTTGAAGCTTGTACAATTTCAAACTCAATTCATCGGGAGAAACGCCTTCAAAAAGCTTATTGTCATCCAATTTTATTTTTTCTCTCAATAAAAATGTATCACTTGAGGATAAACCTAAAAGGATTTTCAGATTGGTTTCATTTTCAAAGAGGTATCGCTTGTTTTGTTCTGACTTGTCCAAAGCATTATTTTTGTTGATTTTCGCTTGGTTTAATGTCAGCTTATCAATCAATCCCTCTTGATTCCTTTTTACTGTGAGTAAAAGGGTTGAATCAGCCAAGGATAAATCTTTTTCAGACAAATCAACAGCAGCTTGAGCGGTTAGTACTGCATAATATACTTGTGCTATTTGTTGTTTTAAGTTCTGTTCAAACAAATCCTTTTCTGTTTGTGCCAGACTAGTATTGGATTGACTAATTTTAGCTTGAAACTTTGACTGCCAGTCTAAAATTGTTTTGGATGTGCTAATACCGCTGGTATAATTAAAAGTCTGCCCAAATTGGGCAAAAATAGTTTCTCCCGGCCTTCCAAAAATTTCACCTGGTATGGGAGTTTCAGGTATTGCAGCGTTGTATTGCCCTGTCGTTCCGAAATATATTTTCGGATACCGATAGCTATTGGCTACATTCTTGTCATTTTTAGCTTTTTCAATCTGCAATTTATATACTGCATTTTCTTGATTGTTAACGTGGGCATACGACCAAACATCATCCAAAGATTGAAAAGTATGCTGGCCTTTTGCAAAACTTATGGTAACAATGAAGGTCATTATCAAGCTTACAAAATTTTTCATTTTCGGGTCCATTTTTGTGTTTTTGTAAATCCTGATTTTGAAACGATAATTTTAAGCTGTCCGTTGGATAACAATTCAACTTTACAATTAGCATATATTCCTTTTTTGGGTGTGTAAATGGTACCCTTAACCCATTTGTCAATGGAATATTGCAATCCGGTGATAATATCCATTCCCAAAATATTCCGGTTACGCAGTTCAGGCTTCGGATTGTTTTTATCTTTTGGGTGAAGGTTAGGATTGCTATCCAATTCTGAAATCCAAACAATCTTACCGGAATAGGAATCGCCGGCTTTGTAAATTTCTATATTATTGGTTTTGTCCTCATTGTACCAAATTCCCACAATTTTATCTGAAGGGGCCTGCGCCTGAATATTATTCAGTAAACCAAGCATTAATACGAATACTAAAAAGTGTTGCATAATCTTTGTATTTAAATTTTCAATACAAATATGAACACAGAAGTTGCGGAAAAAAAAGGAAAACTTAGGGAATTGAACAAATTGAAGGGTGAATTGAACAAGGCTAGGATTGTTCAATCCAGTTCATGAATTCGCTAACTTTTAAACGGCTTACAATGAGTTGTTCTTTGATTTTTACATCCGTTTTTATAATAACTTTTCTATTAAAATAAGGTTGTACCTCTTTAATGGCATTTTTATTAAGTAATACTTGCCGGTTAATTCTAAAAAATAAGGAAAGGTCAATCGAGGACTCAATTTCTGACATCGATTTAAAAACAGGATATCGTTGATTACCGAATGTTTGAATATAAAGAATTTCGTTTTCAACTATAAAAAAGGCAATCTTGTTAACAGCAATAGGAATAAAACTTTCTTTATAATGTACCAAAATAGATGTTTTATGACTTTCTTTTTGGCTAAATGTTTGTTTTAAAAGATGGATAATTTCAGTATCAGGGTTTAAAGATTCTTTTAATGTATTGTATTTTATGAATGCAGTTATAATATCTTCTTCGTTTACAGGTTTTAGAATGTAGGCTATACCATTGGTTTTGAAAGCCTGCAACGTATATTGGTCGTATGCTGTACAAAAAATGATAGGGCACTTTATTTTGATTGTTGAAAATATTTCAAAACTAAGGCCATCGGCCAATTGAATATCGGCAAAAATTAAATCGGGTGTATTGCTTTGATTAGAAAGATATTTTACTGCATGTTCAATACTTTCAAGCACTTCAAGAATAATTGCGCCAGGCTTCACCTGCACAATAATTTCATTCAATACTTCTGCATTATGGGGCTCATCTTCAATAATTAAAATCTTCATGAGTCAAGCAGTTTAAGTTTTACACGATAGACAGATTCATCAGAAAATATCTGAACACCATCAGTAACACCCAATAAAACGTACCTTTTGATCAGGTTTTGTAAACCAATCCCGGTTTCTTCCCCTGTAGTTATTTTTTTCTGCAAATTATTTTCAACTGAGATACTTTGAACTCCTGAATCATAGATTTTTATGTGCAGGGGGTTTTCTTTAGAAACGATATTATGCTTTACACTATTCTCTAAAAGCAACTGCAAAGAAAAAGTCGGGATTTTAAACTTTAATAAATCTTGAGGAATATCAATTTCTATACGTAACCTATTTTCATGCCTTGCAAATAGCAGAAACGAATAATCTTCAATAAATTCGAGTTCTTCTTTCAAAGTAATGGTATCTATTTCTTTGTTTGCCAATATTAATCTATATGTATCAGATAATTTTATTACAAAATTCTCTGCATTTTTATTAGACGAACGTACCATTGAACGCAGGGAGGAAAGGGAATTAAATAAAAAATGCGGACTTATTTGCTGCCTTAGAATCTCAAATTGTGCACGAATATTTTCAGTTTTCAGTTTTTGATTTTGCAATAGAACAGATTGATTTCTTGCATTCAGGTTCAACGTGTATTGAATAAGATATATTATTGCTATACTCATACTTCCTCTAACTATCAGGAAAAGATAATTGTATTCCTTTCTGAGATTGAAGGTTTGAGAAATAAGTATACTTAACAGAATAAATAATATTAATAGAAAGCTATTGGAAAGAAAAATAATCAGGATTTTAATTATCAGATTCCATTTTTTATAATTGAAAAAAAATAGATTTGTAACTA
The DNA here is from genome assembly GCA_943371455.1 of Chitinophaga pinensis. GTDB lineage: Bacteria > Bacteroidota > Bacteroidia > Chitinophagales > Chitinophagaceae > Sediminibacterium > Sediminibacterium pinensis_J. The sequence goes on from CALRUV010000084.1 coordinate 12,232, forward strand.
TTGAATTCAAGTACCACGCAACTAAAAGGAAACTAAATGTTAAGAGCCAACCCTGCAAAATTAAAAATATATCAAAATCTGATTGAGCCGTATTATTGGTAAGAACACCAAATAGCGAGAATATCGCTGAAAATAGTATTGCTAACTTCCAGTTTTTAATATTTTTTAGACTATATTTCATACGGTTTAAAAATACAATTAAAGCTTCATTTTAGCACCGTGTGTGTCGGCAAGATTGCATTCTTTAGAAACACTTTGGTTGGTAAAGTCATCGTAGTTTGAATTTAAGGAGGGTGCTGTTTAGGGTGACATACAACTTAGTTATACGCGCCATCCTATAGCGCCAATCCACCCTTACTTGCTGCCTTTGCGTGAATAACTAGCGCATAATGAATATAGCAAATATATTATCAGTCAATGAATGGAATGGTGCTATTTTTAATATTGCAGTTTCTGTATTATTTATAAAAAATAACAGTATCAATTGATGTTAGTGAAATCACCAATATCGGCGGGTTGTTGGTCAGGCAACCCAACAATGGCATATGGCGAACAACAACGGCATATTGATGTTGGTGAAAAAACCAACATCGGCTAGAAACACCAACATCGGCTAGAAACAACAACATCGGCGGGATAACACCAACATCGCAAAAGGCATTTTTCATCAATAATCATCATTCAATGCAAACACTGGTTTTCTAAACATCCACTGCCCGCCTGTGAAATCAGGGAAAGCCACTGTTTCATTTCCTAACTCAATAGATTTTTCACTTAAAGGGGTGATGGCACTCCAACTGGCTGCATCGTAAACATCCAGTGGTGTGGGGGTTTGGCGTTTGATGGATTCTACAAATGCATGTATCACAAAAAAGTCCATGCCTCCATGCCCAGCACCTTCTGTATCCTTACTCCATCTTTGCCAAAGTGGGTGATCATATTTATCTAACCATGCTTTTGCTTCTTCCCACTGGTGGGCTTTGGCCGATTTATCCTGTATATAAATACTTTTGTTTACATCCATCCATAATCCTTCTGTTCCCTGCACCCTAAAGCCTAATGAATAAGGTCTTGGTAAATTGGTATCGTGCTGCAATAAAATGGTTTCGCCATTAACACAACGGATATTGGTGGTTACCACATCACCTAATTTAAAATCAACTTTTGCAT
>CALRUV010000085.1:0-13349 GCA_943371455.1 Chitinophaga pinensis
CACCTACAGTGGCGGGATTTTTTTTGAACAAAATTTGGAAAATTAAATGTATGTACATACATTTGTGATGTGAAACTGGAGCAAGCCATACAAAGTACCAAATTCAAGAGCGAAGTGCAAAAAGCAGTATTGAATATATTGTATTCGGCCTGGTGGCTGAAAACAATAATGAGTAAGGAGTTGAAGGAATACGGTTTAACCCATGAGCAATACAATGTTTTAAGAATATTAAAGGGTAAGTATCCTGAACAGATGTGTGTACGAGATATAGCTTGCAGGATGATAGAAAAAAGTTCTAATGTGCCCCGTATCATTGACAGACTGGAATTGAAGAAGCTGGTTAAAAGAACCACTTCGGCCATTGATAAACGCGAAACAGTGGTAACGCTAACACAGGGTGGTATTACCATGCTGGAAGCTTCTACAACTATTATCAACAGGTTAATGGAAGATATAGTTACCATTGATCAAAAGGATGCACAGCAGCTGAATCTTTTACTGGAAAAAGTTAGGGTAGGGGAGCTTTGATATTTTTTTAATAAAATACATGTATATACACATAAATAAATTTACATCATGAAAAAAACCATACATACCGCAGCAAGCAGGGGCCATGCATCTTTTGGGTGGCTGAACAGTTACCATACTTTCAGCTTTGGCAACTACTACCACCCGGAAAGGGTTCATTTTGGTGCATTGCGTGTGTTGAATGATGATACAGTTGCCAAAGGGATGGGCTTTTCAAAGCATCCGCATGATAATATGGAGATTGTATCCATTCCGCTTTTTGGCGATCTGCACCATAAAGACAGTACCGGCCGCGACGAGATCATTCGCCAGGGAGATGTTCAGATCATGAGCGCCGGTTCTGGTATAGCGCACAGTGAGATGAATGCGAATGCTGACAAAGAGGTAAAGTTTTTACAAATATGGGTTTTGCCGAAGGAGCTAAATATTGAACCTCGCTATCAGCAAAAAACATTCAATCAATCAGATCGCAACAACCAGATACAAACAGTGGTAGCACCGGATGATGCAGAAGCTGTATGGATTAACCAGGATGCCTGGTTTTCTTTGGCAGATGCTCAAAAAGATATTGCCACAAATTATTCCCTCCACAAAAAAGGAAATGGTCTCTATGTTTTTGTATTGCAGGGAGAAGTATCAATTGATGGTGACATACTGCATACCCGCGATGCGATGGCTTTTGAAGACATTGAACAAATCAGCATCCAGTCAATAACTGACGCCTCATTATTATTGATAGAAGTACCCATGCAGATCCAATAAAATATAATTTATGAAAAAGAATAGAACCCTTAAAAGCATTTTATACGCACAACCGATGGATATGGGTGGCTTTCCCATCAGGCAGCCATTCCCTTCCCGTAAAGCAGAACAAATTGATCCCTTTCTTTTGTTGCACCATGCTGAGCTGCAAGTGCCCACTGATGTTGATACAAAACATGCAGGCGTTGGTCCGCACCCTCACAGAGGCTTTTCTCCGGTAAGCTTTATTTTTAAAGGTGGTGTTCATCATCGCGACAGTCGCGGTAACGATAATATAGTTTATGCCGGCGGTACACAATGGATGAATGCCGGAATGGGGGTGATTCATAGTGAAAGACCACCTGCAGATATCCATGCATTAGGCGGGGTACAGGAACTCATTCAATTATGGGTAAATACACCGGCTAAACATAAGATGGATATACCAAGTTACCATCCCCTCACTGCAGCAGAAACGCCTGTCGTGGTTTCGGAAGATGGGTTGACCACCGTAAATGTCATTGCTGGTGAATTGCAATCTGTTAAAGGACCTATTCATCCCCTATCCCCCCTCAACACTTTTACCATCGACATGAAAAAAGGGGCAAGCTATTATTTGCCTATTCCTGTAGCACATAATCTGTTTATATACCTGATGGAAGGGAAGCTTGCCATAACCGATAATGGTGATGTAGATGAAAAATATGTTGCCGTATTTGAACAGGATGGCGAAGGGATTGAAATAACAGCACTGGAAGATTCCAGGCTATTTCTCGGTTCCGGCGAACCATTGAACGAGCCGGTTGCATCGCACGGTCCGTTTGTGATGAATAACCAAACAGAACTGATGGAAGCTTTTCGTGATTATCAGCAAGGCAAAATGGGCGTACTAATTGAAGAATAAACATTAATCAAATAAAAAAACAAAAAATGGCAACTTACAAAATCGACACCACACACAGTGAGATCAGCTTTAAAGTAAAGCACATGATGATCACCAATGTTTCCGGAAGCTTTACAAAATTCGACGCAACCCTGCAGTCAGAAGCAGCAGACTTTAGCGACGCTGTCATTAATTTTGAAGCAGACGTGAACAGTCTTACCACTAACAACGAACAGCGCGACGGGCACCTGAAAAGCGATGATTTTTTCGCAGCAGAAAAATTCCCCACAGTAAATTTTGTTTCTAAAAGTTTTACTTACAAAGGCGATAAGGTTTTTAACCTTACCGGTGATCTTACCTTGCGTGGTGTTACAAAAAGTATAGAACTATCAGTAGAATATGGTGGAACCATGACAGATCCTTATGGACAGGTAAAATCTGGTTTTGAAATTACCGGTAAAATCAACCGCAAGGATTTTGGTTTGAGCTGGGGTGCCGTAACTGAAGCAGGTGGTGTAGTTGTAAGTGATGAAGTGAAATTGCATTTAGCTGTACAGATGGTGAAGCAGGGGTAGAGATTGAGGATTAGAAATTGGCTGATTGTTGATTGAGGATTTAATTTGACATTTATAGAAATTAAAAAACATGAAAATTATCAAACATATCCCATTAACCATGCTGGTGTTCTTATATACGATGGCATCATCCAACTTTTTCCTGAATTATATTCCAGTGCCCCCCATGGCCGGCAATATGGCTATCTATTTTGAGTTGATGATCTCAACCAAATACATGCTGGTGGTAAAAATTCTGGAAGTATTGCTGGTTGTAGGTATGCTGGTGCCAAAAACCAGGGCACTATCGTTGGTAATGATTGCACCTATTTCTGTAAATATTCTATTATTTGAATTATTGATAGCGCAACAACCCGCAACCGGTATTTTATTGGTGATCATGAATGCAATAGCCATCTACCAGCGAAAAGAAAAATATAGGGGTATCCTGGTTTAAACTGCCCTGTATACCATGTTTTGGGTAGCAAAATGAACAAGAACAGACAAAAAAGTGTTATGCTAACTAAATAGTATAACCATTAAAAAGTAGTGCAGCTATGAGAATTGAAATTATTACTGGAAGTCCCAGAACAGAAAGCGTTACTTACAGACTGGCACTCCATTTAGAAAAATACCTTACCTCTACTACCTCACATACAGTAGGTATCATTGATGTGCGGGAATGGAATCTGCCGCTTTTGCAAAATGTATTTACCAGTGTAGATGCTACACCTGAAAAGTACAAGTCGCTCACAGAAAGAATGTTTGCGGCAGATGCTTTTATCCTGGTTACACCGGAATACAATGGCAGCTATTCACCGGCACTCCAAAACCTGCTCGACCATTTTCCCAAGCAGGGGCACAAGGCTTTTGGCCTGGTAACAGCTTCCAAAGGCGCTATGGGGGGAATGCGGTCAAGCCAGCAGTTACTGCTATTAGTGCCAGGTATTTTTGGCATTGCTTCACCTTATATGCTGATAACGCCCCAGGTTGATAAGAAATTTGACGAAGAAGGTAACCTGACCGACCCTAATTTCCAGAAGGCTGTGGATGTATTTGTGAACGAATTTCTATGGCTGGCCAGTACCCTGCATAAAGAAGTAGAAACTGTCTATAATTAATGCAAAAAAAGGTGGCGGAGTTGTAACTTCGCCACTTTCTTTTAAACACCATCATGAGCGATAACATCAAACACGAATGCGGCCTAGCCTATATTCGTTTGAGAAAGCCTTTTTCCTATTATCTCCAGCAATATGGAGCGGTAACCTACGGTCTCAATAAGCTCTACCTGCTGATGGAAAAACAGCATAACCGTGGTCAGGATGGTGCTGGCATTGCTGCCGTAAAGCTGAACACAGAACCAGGTAATCCTTTCCTGCAACGAATGCGCAGTAATGCACAACAACCAATCGCCGATCTTTTTTTCAGAATAGGGCAGGAAATTGCCGAATTAGAAAAATACCAGCCAGATATTAAGCAGCATCCGGGTTTAATGAAAGGTCATCTGCCTTTTTTGGGAGAGGTATTGCTTGGTCATTTACGTTATGGTACCCAGGGAAAGAATAATGTGGAATTCTGTCACCCATTCATCAAGCGTGATCTGATGCCCGGAAAGAACCTTGCATTGGCAGGCAATTTTAATTTGGTGAATACGGACGAATTATTTGACCTGATTAATATGGATCCGGGAGATTTTCAAAAGCAGAGTGATCTGGCGGCTATGATGGAAGTATTGCATCATTTTCTAACTAAGGAAGATGCATTACATCCCAATGCAGCAGATCTTTCAACGGTGCTTAAAAAAGCCACGCCTCTTTTTGATGGTGGCTATACCATAGGTGCTTTATTAGGGAATGGGTATAGTTTTATCATGCGTGATGCGCATGGTATCAGACCAGCTTATTATTATATTGATGAGGAAGTAATTGTTGCAGCCAGTGAAAGGGCTGCCATTCGTACCACTTTTAATGTGGGCGAGAATGAAGTGCTGGAACTGATGCCTGGTATGGCTTTGATAGTAGACGATAAAGGTAATTATGTAATGGAACAAGTATTGGAGCCTAAGGAAAGAAGGGCCTGTAGTTTTGAGCGCATTTATTTTTCCAGGGGTAGTGATGAGAAAATTTACCGTGAAAGAATTGCACTGGGTCACCACCTGAGTAAGCGTGTATTGGAAAGCATCAGCTATGATTTGAAGAACACTATTTTTTCTTATATCCCCAATACGGCAGAAGTTGCATTTTTTGGCCTGGTGAAAGGCATGGAAGAGTACCTCAACAAGATCAAAGTAGATCGGATACTTAGCTGGGGCAATAATTTTACACCAGAGAAATTGGAGGAAATGGTGAATCGGAAAATCCGTCAGGAGAAGATCGCCATCAAAGATGTAAAACTGCGCACTTTTATTACAGAAGATGCCAACAGGAACGAGATGGTGCAGCACGTGTATGATATCACTTATGGTACGGTAAGAAAGAATGAAGATACTTTGGTAGTTATTGATGACAGTATTGTGCGGGGTACCACACTCAAAGAAAGTATTGTTAGAATGCTGGCCAGGCTGCATCCAAAAAAAATAATTGTAGTATCCTCTGCCCCACAAATCCGTTATCCGGATTGCTATGGTATTGATATGAGTAAGCTGGGCGATTTTATTGCTTTCCGTGCAGCAATTGCCTTACTGAAAGATCGGAATATGGAGTATCTGCTCACTGATCTGCATGATAAGATAAAAGAGATGCAACGTAATAACCAGTTGCATACTGAAAATATGGTGCGTCATATTTACAAACCATTTTCTACTGTTGATATATCTGCCAAGATCGCTCAACTGATCACGCCACCGGAAGTGGATCTGAATGTAGAAGTGATCTATCAAACCATCGAAGACCTGCACGATTGCTGTCCCACCAATACCGGCGACTGGTACTTTACCGGCAATTATCCAACACCGGGAGGGAATAAAGTAGTGAACAAAGCTTTTTTGAATTATATAGAGGGGAAGAATGTGAGAGGGTATTAGGAATTTGAAAATGTGCTAATTTGAAAATGAACTTGAAGTAACCTTTATACTTTTTTCAAATTAGCACACTTTCAAATTTTCAAATTCTATAACAAATCGCATTAATATTCATCCCTGCGCCTACTGATGCGAACATCACAACATCGCCTGTAGTTAATTGATGTTCATTCATCCTGCCGTGTTTTACCATATCAAACAATGTAGGAATGGTGGCAACTGAACTATTACCCAGCTTATGAATACTCATGGGCATGATATCTGTGGGTATATCTTTTAAGCCATATAACTTATACAAGACCTTTACAAATCCCTCATCCATTTTTTCATTTGCCTGGTGCAGGAAGAATTTTTTTATATCTGTTACATGCAGTCCGCATTTATCCAGACAGGTTTTCATAGCAGCGGGTACATTTTTAATAGCGTATTCATACACTTTCCGGCCCTTCATTTTCATAAAACGCACATCAGGGTCGGCTCCGGGAAAATTTGATTTGCCATAATGCAGGTAAAAGGCTTCATCTACACAATGACTTTGTACACTGGTAGCCAGTATGCCACTGGAGGTTTCATTTGCAGGAATGGCTTCAATAATGGTAGCACCTGCGCCATCGCTGAAGATCATACTGTCGCGGTCATAAATATCAATTACCCTGCTTAGGGTTTCAGCACCAATCACCAAACATTTTTTCGCGATACCTGCTTTAATATATGCGTCAGCCTGAATAACACCCTGTATCCATCCGGGGCAACCGAATAAAATATCGTAGGCAACACAATTGGGATTACGAATACCCAATGCTCTTTTTACCCTGGAAGCCAATGCAGGCAGCACATCTGTTTGAATGGTATTTTTTAAAACATTACCGAAATTATGTGCCAGAATGATCTGGTCTAAGGTTTCAGGATCTACTCCGGCATCTTCAATGGCAAGTTTTGCGGCAATCACTGCCATATCAGAAGTTGTCATATCCGCATCTGCATACCTGCGTTCTTCAATGCCAGTGATATCTTTGAATTTTTCTACGATCTCATTGGGAGGTGCCATGATTTTTTCATGGTCTTCACTATAAAAATCCTGTTGTGCAAATTCAAGATTGGTTTTGATATTTGGGGGAATATAACTTCCAACACCTGTGATTACCGTATTGATCTGAGGCATGAGCAATGAGTTGTTACTGAAAAATCTAGCATTTGCAATAAAACAAATTTAAATAATTATTCAGTGTTTATACTGATTGCCACCGAAAATACAGATAAAAAAAGCGACCAACTGTTAGTTATTGGTCGCTTTTATCTAATAGATACTAAGTTATGAATCTATCTGAACTTCGTATTACCGGTATCAGAGAAACTTATCGCCCTTATTTCTTTTCACTTCTGCCACATATTCTTTAATGGCCTGTTCTTTTTCCTTTTTACAGATCAGTAAAACATCTTTGGTATCAACGATAATGAAATCGTCCAGACCCTGTAAAACCAATAATTTATCATTGTCAGCAGAGACCATACATTTGGTGGCATCTATCACTATCACATTTTCTCCGGCAACGGCATTTCCCAGGTAGTCTTTTTCCAGGTTATCATAAGCACTGTTCCAGGTACCCAGGTCACTCCAGCCAAAGGAGGAAGGGATAACATATACATTATCTGCTTTTTCCATGATAGCGATATCGATGGATACATTGGTACATAGTGGGTAGATTCTGTTGATAGCTTCCGTTTCTGTAGGCGTATTGAAATGTTCTTTCTCGGTATCAAACAACTCAAACATTTCGGGTTGAAACAATTCGAATGCTCTGACCACATTTTTTACCTGCCAAACAAAAATGCCCGCATTCCATAAGAAATCGCCGCTGGCTAAAAATGTTTTGGCCAATTCCAGGTCGGGTTTTTCTGTAAATGTTTTTACCTGAAAAATACCTTCGGCCACTGCCATAGGCGAATGTTGAATATAGCCATAGCCAGTATTGGGATGCGTTGGTTTGATACCCAATGTAACCAGCGACTTGATATGCCCTACAAAATCAAGTGCCTTTAATGTAGTATCACGAAAATTATCTGTGTCCAATATCATATGGTCGCTTGGTGCCACAATTAAAGAAGCTTCCGGATCTTTTTGCAATAATTTGAAAGAGATATAAGCTACACAGGGCGCCGTGTTTTTTCTACTGGGTTCCGATAAGATATTATCCATCGACATTTCAGGGATCTGTTCTTTAACGATCTGGCTGTATTCGGCAGAAGTAACAACAAATATGTTTTCGGCAGGGATAAAGGCGGCGTAGCGCTCATAGGTCCATCGGATAAGTGATTTACCGGTATTTAAAATATCGAGAAACTGCTTGGGATAACTTGTTCTGCTGCTGGGCCAGAATCTACTGCCTATTCCCCCGGCCATGATGGCTACATAATGGTGTTTATTCATAGGTGTTACAATGTTAGGTTGTTAAATCGCGAAGCAAAATTACAGTCAATTTTGTGGCTTTAAGATAATAAATCCTGTTTTACACAATTCCTTCTTTCACCAGGTCGTGGATGTGTAAAATGCCCAAATAAATGCCCTGATCAGCAACTATCAGCTGACTGATATCGTTCATCCTAAAAATATCAAGGGCTTCTACAGCCAGTAAGGAGCTTTCTACGGTTTTTGGATTTTTGGATAAGATATCTTCTGCGGTAATGGCACTGATATCATCCGTTTTTTCCAGCATCCTTCTCAGGTCGCCATCTGTAATGATACCTAGTAATTGATTGGCAGCATTTGTAACTGCGGTAACACCCATGCGTTTTTCTGTCATTTCCACAATCACTTCTTTCAAGGTAGCCTGGGGTGCAACCTGTGGTCTTTCATTATGCAGATACAGGTCTGCTACACGCAGGTATAATCTTTTACCCAGGTTACCGCCCGGATGAAATTTGGCGAAATCCTGACCGCTAAAACCGTTTAGATGCATCAGGCAAACAGCCAATACATCACCCATCACCATTTGTGCGGTTGTGCTGCTGGTAGGGGCAAGGTTATTAGGACAGGCTTCCTGGCTTACGGTAGTATTCAAAACAAGGTTACCTTCTTTGGCTAAAAAACTTTCGGTATTACCTACCATGCTGATGATGGTATTGCCAAAGTTTTTAATCAGTGGTACCAGCACTTTTATTTCCGGGCTTTCACCGCTTTTGCTGATGATCATCACAATATCTTCCTGCCTGATCATACCCAGGTCTCCATGAATAGCATCTGCTGCATGCATAAACAGGGAAGGTGTTCCCGTAGAATTCAGGGTAGATACGATCTTCTGCGCAACAATGGCACTTTTACCAATACCACTGATGACCAGTCTGCCTGTTGATTGATGAATGGTTTCAATAGCAAGACTGAAATCGGCATTGATAAATGCTGCCAAACCTGCTACAGAAGCAGCTTCCAGTTCTAAAGTATGCAGGGCAGTTTGTTGGATGGATGGTTTCATACCCTGTAAAGGTAAAGTTTAACAGCAAACAGAGGGTATTGCAGTCATAGATCAGTAACTTCGTTACCCTTTTTACCACAGTTCCTGCGAAAATGATCGGAAACAGCGTATGTTACCGAATATATTCCCCGAAAACCGTTTAAAAATTTTAAGCGAATAATTCCGGTAAATGGAGTAAATTATAGGTGGATTAATAGCGATCCTGCTGAAAGCGGGATGAAAACAGATCTCGATACATGGCAACAAGTACAAAGAAAAAAGCCGCACCTGCAAAATCGGCAAAAGTAAAAGCAGATCCAAATGATAAAAAATCTGCCGGAAAGAAACCAGAGCAACATACATATGATATTTATGGGGCATTGGAGCAGTATTTCGGTTTCAGGGAATTTAAGGGAACACAGGAATTAGCCATCAATAGTCTGTTAAATGGTAAGGACACTTTTGTGATCATGCCTACTGGTGGTGGTAAGAGCCTTTGTTACCAATTACCAGCCATGATCATGTCTGGTTGTGCCATCATCGTATCACCCTTGATTGCCTTGATGAAAAACCAGGTGGACCTGGTTAGGGGATATAGTGAAAATGATGAAGTAGCGCATTTTCTAAATTCATCCCTCAATAAAGGACAAATCAAAATAGTAAAGGATGACCTCACCAGTGGCAAAACCAAACTTTTATATGTAGCCCCCGAAACACTGACGAAGCAGGAAAACCTGGAATTTTTCAGCGACCTGCCCATTTCATTTTTTGCGGTAGATGAAGCACATTGTATTTCTGAGTGGGGGCACGATTTCAGGCCCGAGTATCGAAGGCTTCGTGAGATGATGGATATCATCAATCCGGATATTCCTGTAGTTGCCTTAACGGCTACTGCCACGCCTAAAGTGAAAAGTGATATTGTAAAAAATTTGGGCTTACGCGATCCGAATATTTTTCTATCCTCTTTCAACAGGGCCAATCTTTACTACGAAATTCAACCCAAAATTGAAAAGGACCAGACCATTAAAAGTATTGTACGGTTCATAACAGGTCATAAAGGAAAGAGCGGGATCATTTATACCCTTAACCGCAAAACAACAGAAGAGCTTGCCGAAATATTGATGGCAAATAAAATAAAGGCCGTTGCCTATCATGCAGGACTTGATCAAAAATTAAGGGCCGAAAGACAGGACCAGTTTCTGAATGAAGACGTGCAGGTAATCGTTGCTACTATTGCATTTGGAATGGGTATCGACAAACCTGATATCCGTTATGTGATCCATTTTAATATTCCCAAATCCATAGAAAATTATTACCAGGAAACCGGTCGCGCCGGCAGAGACGGGATGGAAGGGCTTTGTGTATTATACTACTCTCACAAAGATGTTTCCAAGCTGGAACATTTCATGCGCGATAAGCCTTTGAGTGAAAGGGAAGTAGGTGCCCAACTGATTGATGAAACGGTTGCTTACGCTGAAACTGCTGTATGCAGAAGGAGAATATTACTGCATTATTTTGGAGAAGACTGGGAAACACCCAATTGCGGTAATTGTGATAATTGTCTGCATCCCAAAGAAAGAATTGAAGCAAAAGAGGAAGTGGTTAAGATGCTGAAGGTGATCAAGGCACTGGATGAGAGATTTGTAACCGATTATGTGGTAAATGTGGTGATGGGTAAATTAACGCCTCAGATCAATATCTACCGTCATGATGCACTTCCGGTTTTTGGTATTGGCAACGATAAGGACAGCCATTTATGGAATAGTCTGGTAAGACAAATGCTACTGGAAAACCTCATCAAAAAAGACATAGAAGAATATGGGTTGTTAAAGCTTACGGATAAAGGGGAGAAGTTTATCAAGAAACCATCATCCTTTAAAATAGTATTGAATAATCTGTATGAAGATGCCCAGTTTGATGAAGATGAGGGAGAGAATGCTTCACAAACAGGAGCTGCTGCCGATGAGAAGTTGTTTGAGATGTTGAAAGATTTAAGGCAGAAAGAAGCTAAGAAAAAAAGTCTGCCTCCTTTTGTGATTTTTCTTGAAAACTCATTGCAGGATATGGCCACCATTTATCCAACTACACTGGAAGAAATGGAAAAATGTCAGGGTGTAAGCAAGGGTAAATCTATTAAATATGGTAAACCATTTGTAGAGTTGATTGCCAAATATGTGGAGGAAAATGATATAGAGAAACCGGACGATTTTGTGATGAAGAGTGTTGCCAATAAGGCCAATAACAAGATCTATATTATCCAGAATGTTGACAAGAAAATTCCATTAGAAACCATTGCCAAGAATAAAAGTCTGGCATTAGACCAGTTACTGGAAGAGATGGAAACCATTGCAGCCAGCGGCACCAAACTTAACCTGGATTATGCAATTGATGAATGGCTGGATGAATATGACCAGGAAGAGATCATTGAATATTTTAAAAGTTGTCAAACATCATCCCTGCAGGTGGCGCAGGAAGAGTTAAGTGAAAATAATTATTCCTGGGAACAGTTGAAAATAATGCGGATCAAGTTTTTGAGTGTGTTTGGGAATTGATGCCAATTAGAAAATCTATTTGTTTATTTTTTGATTTAATCTTGCCACAGCCTTTAGGCTGTGGATTTGAAAATGAAATAATCTCCTCTTTTGGTGCTTTAGCGCCTGTTGTGCAATCTGGGTTAAAACCCAGCATTGATTCTTTGCATTTGTTTTTCATCCCCATCTTGAAAGATGGGGCAATATTTTCCTATTTTATATGGAGATGCAGAAATGATTTAAATCTAGCCACAGACTTCAGGCTGTGGATTTGTAAATAAATTAATCTCTTCTTTTGGTTCTTTAGCGTCTATTGAACAATCTGGGTTGAAACCCAGAATTAATTTTATGTATTTGTATTTCATCCCCATCTTGAAAGATGGGGCAATATTTTTTATTTTATCTTGCTAATACAGAAATGATTTAATCCTTACCACAGCCTTCAGGCTGTGGATACAAAAATTAGATTGATCTCCTCTTTTGGTGCTTTAGCGCCTGTTTTTCTTTGATTGTTGAGATTATGTTTCCAATTGGATGCATTCCTTTAGGTGTTAATACCTGTTACAAATACGCTACACAACTTTCATATGTTTTCTTTTCTTTGATACACTATGTCATATACAAAAATATTCATCCATTATGTGTGGTCTACAAAAAACCGCGAACCTACGCTGGTAATGCCTAATAGGCAGTTGCTCTTTGATCATATTAAACAAAACGCGCTGCTCAAAGATATTTATCTTGATAGGATTAATGGGTATCTAGATCATGTTCATTGTCTTGTATGGCTGAAACCAATGCAAACTATTGATCAGGTTGCACATTTATTAAAAGGTGAATCTGCTCATTGGTATAACCATCATTCAGGCTTTGAAGGATTGAAATTGCAATGGCAGAAAAATTATTTTGCTGTATCTGTCAATTTGAAGGGACTAGATAAAGTGCGTTTATATATAGATAATCAGGAAACACATCATCGGGTAAAAACATTTGAAGAGGAGTATAATGAATTCTTAAAACATTACTTGATGAATATTGAACTAGAAAATAGTTCAGAGCGATTTAGGCTTAATACTGGATAAAAAATTTAATAAACATAATTATCTCCCATTTTATTTTTGAACAATGGCTAAAGCCCAGAATTGATTCTATATATTTTTATTTCATCCCCATCTTGAAAGATGGGGCAATGTTTTTGATTTATCCTTGCCACAGCCTTCAGGCTGTGGATTTGAAAATCAATCAATCTCCTCTTTTAATGCTTTAGCTCCCATTGTACAATCTGGGTTAAAACCCAGCATTGATTTTATGTATTTGTATTTGATCCCCATCTTGAAAGATGGGGCAATGTTTTGATTTGATCTTGCCACAGCCTTTAGGCTGTGGATTTGGAAATGAATCAATCTCCTCATTTGGTGCTTTAGCGCCTATTGAACAATTTGGGTTGAAACCCAGAATTCATTTTATGTATTTTGTATTTGATCCCCATCTTGAAAGATGGGGCAATGTTTTGATTTGATCTTGCCACATCTTTCAGGCTGTGGATTTGGAAATGAATCAATCTCCTCATTTGGTGCTTTAGCGCCTATTGAACAATTTGGGTTGAAACCCAGAATTCATTTTATGTATTTTGTATTTGATCCC